>DATEPC010000001.1:0-2059 GCA_035273405.1 Pyrinomonadaceae bacterium
ATTTTCTAACTCCGAGGTGCAAGCGAGATTGCGGATGGCGGAATTCGGATTGCGAAATTTGATCCGCAACCCAAGTTCTTGTATCCCTGTATCCCCCTCTCAATCGAAACGCGTCGGTTGCAGCCAATCCGCAATCCGTAATCCGCATTCCGCAATTATTCAACCGTCAGTCCCATCTGCCGCGCCGTCCCTTCGATCGTGCGAATCGCGCTCTCGAGGTTGGTCGTGTTCAGATCGGGCATTTTCGTTTTAGCGATCTCTTCAAGTTTCGCCCGCGAGATCTTTCCGACTTTTTCCTTCTTCGGATTGCCTGCGCCCTTTGATATTCCCGCCGCCTTCTTCAGCAGGTCGGCTGCCGGCGGGGTCTTGGTCTCAAACGTGAATGACCGATCGGCGTAGACCGTGATCACGACCGGAATCTTCATGTCGGGATCCATCTGCGCTGTCTTTGCGTTGAAAGCTTTGCAGAATTCCATGATGTTCACGCCGTGCTGACCCAGCGCCGGGCCAATGGGTGGCGCCGGATTAGCTTTTCCGGCCGGAACCTGCAACTTGATGTAACCTGAAATCTTCTTTGCCATTACTCTTCTTCCGTAAACGTCACTTTTTCAACGTCAAGAAAATTCAATTCAACCGGCGTCGAACGTCCAAAGATCGTGACGGTCACCTTCAACGTGGATTTCTCTTCGTTAACTTCCTCAACCTTGCCGGTGAAGCTTTGGAACGGACCCGATTTGATGCGCACTGTTTCGCCTGCCGCGTATGAAAACTTCGGCTTCGGCTTCTCGGCCGCCGCGGCCTGCTGATTCACGATTTGATCGACTTCTTCGGCAGTCAGCGGGGTCGGATGTTGGCCGCCGACAAAACCGGTCACCTTTGGTGTCGAACGAATGGTATGAAAGACATCGTCAGGAATATGACCCTTATCGTCGCAATCAATTTCGATCAGCACGTATCCGGGATAGAACATGCGCGACGACTCGATCCGTTTGTTGCCCCGCATCTCGACAACGGTTTCCGTCGGAACCAGCACTTCGTTAATCGCGGCATCGAGAGGCGTGCCGGAAACACGAGCTTTCAGGCTTTCGCAAACCTTCTTCTCGTGCCCGGAATACGTATGAAGAATGAACCACTGCTTCATAAGTTCGTTTTCAGCCTCCCAGCGCCGTGCGCAGGTTATCAATCAAGAATGTCCAAATACGATCGACGGCAAACAAATAAATCGCGAAGAAGACGACGGCGACCAGCGTGATCAACGTCGTGTTCCGCACCATCACGAGCGTCGGCCACGAAACGCGGCGCATCTCGCCACGGGTGTCGCGCAGAAATTGGGACGTCCTCTGAAAGAAACCGGTGCGCGGCCCGGCAAGTCCACGCTCGCGACGCGCCCCTCGTCCTTCCGCGCCCTCGCCAAATGCGGCTGCGCGCGGGCGTGGCGTACCGATCGGTTTTTCGACGGACGTGTCGCGCGCCGCCGGCGGCTCGGCCATCCCTACTTCGTCGTCGTCATCTTCCAGTTTCGCCACTGCTTTCCTCGCCACCCAAACTTCTTTACCGGTCTCTGGCAGGGGTACCAGGATTCGAACCCGGACTTTCGGTTTTGGAGACCGACGTGCTAACCGTTGACACTATACCCCTGCAACAGGTGTCAGTAGTCGGGTGTCAGGTTTCGGTTGTTTCCGGGACCGGGCACCTGAACTCCTGCACCTTACTTCGTCTCTTTATGTGATGTGTGCTTGCGGCAACGGCGGCAGAACTTACTGAACTCCAAACGCTCAGTCGTCGTCTTTTTGTTCTTTGTCGTTACGTAATTGCGGCTTTTGCAATCGGCGCACTGCAACACAACATTGTCACGCGGCATAACACAAATCCCTCTTTGGTACGCGCGCCTCCGGCGCGCCGTTTAACTTGCACGCCAGAGGCGTGCGTACCTACCTATTCCACAATGTCGGCGACGGTGCCGGCGCCGACGGTGCGGCCGCCTTCACGAATCGCGAAGCGCAGGCCTTTCTCCATGGCGATCGGCGCAATCAACTCGATGTCCATCTGAATATTGTCG
>DATEPC010000002.1:0-1346 GCA_035273405.1 Pyrinomonadaceae bacterium
CGTCACCGGTTTGCCATCGACACTGACGCGCACGCTCACAAACGGATAACGTCGCAGGGCGGCGATAGCGGCCCAGACAAACGCGGGCCACTTGCCCCAACCGAGCCGCTGCTGCTTTTCACGTTCGCGTACCAGCGTCGGATATAAACCCAGCGTAGAGTTATTGAGGAAGATCCGCCCATTCACTTCGCCGACATCGACCTCAACCCGAGAGCCTGAGACGAGGTTCTGCGCGGCCTCTTCAAAATCGGTCGGGATTCTCAGATCCTTGGCAAAGTGATTGAGGGTGCCGAGTGGGAGTACGCCGAGGACCTTCCCGGAATCGATCAGCGCCGATGCAACCAAACTAACCGTGCCGTCACCACCGCCGGCGACGATCATCTCGTAATTTTCTTGCGCGGCTGCCTGAGCGCTCTGCGCCATTTCAGCAGGCGTCGTAGCGACAATTATGTCAGCCTTGGCGTTCGCAGCCTGGAAGATTTCGCTAAGGCGCTTCCGCAGCGTTTCGTCGAATTGTCCGCCCGCGCCGGCGTTGATGAGAATTTTCGCATGCCGGGGCTTCATTCATCCGATCTTAGGGACTCGGCGGCTTTATCACAATCGCCGGAATGTTCTGGTCCTTTACGACCTGATTGAACGCAGGCACGTCGGTCTTCACAATCTGCGATAACTTCACAAGCTGCGCATCGATCTTCCCGCTGAGGTCGCTGTAAACCTCGACCGATTGATCGTTCGGCGGTGCCTCGCCACGCGAGACCACCCCGAGCAGCGCCGCCAGCTTATTGTTCAGGCGAATCGGAAAGTTCAAGGGATCCTGGCTGCTCTGGTTCTTCGTCTGATAAAGCGTCTCTTCGACTTCCGTAAGCTTCTTAATCAAAGCGTTGCCGGTATCCGCAATCGGTTTTGACTGCGGGCCGACGCGCTTCACCAAATCGTCAACCTGCTTTTTAATGTCGCGAATTTGGATGATTGCGTTGTGCGTCTCAGTCAGTTTGTCGCGAATCTTCAAAGAAAACTCCAACTGCTTCGCGTAATCCGCCGCGCTCAGCGTGAGGCGCGGATCGCCTTTAACAGTGAACGTTTCCGTCATCGTCTGGCCGTCAACTGTCAGCTTCACCTGGTAACTGCCGGGCACGATGCGCGGCCCCTGCGTTTGCCCGGCCCACAAGATCATTCCGGGAAAACGCACGGCTTCCGGGTAGCGCATGTCCCAAACGAATCGATTGAGACCAACGTCGGAGGTGACTCGCGCCGGCGCGCCCGGAACGAAGCCTTCGTCTTCACCGGCCGGAGGTGGCGGTTGCGACGGCGGCGCCGTCAATTGCGCTGTTCCCGGTACTGGACTC
>DATEPC010000003.1:0-13400 GCA_035273405.1 Pyrinomonadaceae bacterium
AGCTGTTTAGCGGATTGTTTTACGTGGCCGCAAGTCGCCTTAACTCACCACGTTTTTATCAACGGCTATTGAAACATTGCATCGCTAAGCTGTCAACGCGACCCGCCCTCAGTCGCGCAGCCTTTTCTATTTACCGTTTACGTTTTACCATCTTCGCTCATGCGCCGCGCCATCTATCCCGGCTCGTTCGACCCCGTCACAAACGGTCACCTCGATATCATTCAACGTGGGTGCAAACTGTTCGACGAAATCATCGTTGCGATTCTGGTCAATCCCGACAAGACGCCTTTCTTCTCGGTCGAAGAGCGCCGCGAGATCCTGGCCGGCGTGCTCAAAGACATTGAGCAGGGTGGATGCAAAGTTGTCGTTGAGAGTTTCGAAGGATTACTGGTTCAGTATGCCGCCGAACGCAAGGCGCATGCGATTGTTCGCGGCATTCGGGCGATTTCAGATTATGAGTACGAGTTGCAGATGGCTTTGATGAACCGGCGACTCGAGCCAGGTCTCGAAACGGTGTTCATGATGCCCGCCGAGGAGTACTCGTATGTCAGTTCACGCCTCGTCAAGGAAGTGTTTCACCTGGGCGGCAACATTGACGGGCTCGTGCCGCCGTTGGTGGAACAACGTATGCGAACGAAGTCCAAGGTCCAAAGCCCAAAGTCCAAAGTTGGAAAGCCGTAGACGATGTCAGCTCCAAAGTTTTCTTCAGGGTTTCCAGTTTCAGAACGCGTCAGTGAGATGAAAGCATCTTCGACGCTGGCCGCGATGCAGGCCGCGGAAGCCATGCGCGCCGCAGGTGTTGATGTAGTCGATCTCGGAGCGGGTGAACCGGATTTCGACACGCCTGAGAATATTAAAGACGCAGCCGTCGAAGCGATGCGCGCGGGACAGACGAAGTACACGCCGACCGCCGGCACACGGAAACTTCAGCAGGCCATCATCGACTTCTATCAACGCGAGTTCAACACCACGTACGAACGCAATGAAGTGATGGCGACGGCCGGAGGCAAGCAGGCGGTCTTCAATGCCGTGGTCTGCCTGATCGGCCCGGGTGATGAGGTCCTGCTTCCGAAGCCTTACTGGGTTACGTTTCCCGAGATCGTCACGTTCGCGCGTGGCAAGTCTGTTTTTATCGAGACCGAAGAGAACGATTTTGTGCTGACGGCTGACATGGTCCGCGACGCCATTACGCCCAGGACGAAGCTGATCATTTTGAATTCACCGTCGAATCCCTCGGGTCGCATAATTCCACCCGAGGAATTCGAGCGCATTCTCGAAATTATCGCCGAGCATGATGCTTATGCCATCTCGGACGAATGCTATCTGCGCTTCGTCTATCCGCCGAACAAGGTTTTCAGCGCGGCATCTCTGCGGCCAGAACTGCGTCGCCGCTTGTGCATCGCCGGATCGTTTTCAAAGACTTACGCGATGACCGGCTGGCGCGTTGGCTACTCGCTGGCGAACGCGGATTGGACGCGCGCAATGCTGAAAGTGCAGGGACATTCGACCAGCAATACGACTTCGATTGCGCAGGCCGCTGCCACCGAGGCTTTCAACGGTCCCCAGGAATCAGTCGCGCAGATGCTTTCAGAGTACACGCGCCGCCGCGAATGGCTGCTGAATGCGCTGAACCAGATTTCCGGGCTTCGATGTCCGCGTCCGGAAGGCGCGTTCTATGCTTTTCCGGACGTGCGCGGATGCCTGAAAGGCAAACTGCAAACTTCAGCGGACTTCGTGAATGCGCTGCTCAAGAATGAGCAAACGGTCGTGACCGATGGCGCGGGATTTGGAGCCGATGGTTACATTCGAATCTCTTATGCAACTTCTTTGGATCGTTTGCAGGAAGGCGTTGCGAGGATAAAAAGGGTCGTAGAAGGAAGCGGCTAACCTGGAGTGAGCCGGATTGACGGCGGTTTCTTTTCGACCGGAAAAGCGGCGTCAAGCCGCCGCACTCCAAAATAAAAGAGGCGGGACAAGTCCCGCCTCTAAGCATTTCCGGAAGGGTTTAGCGGCGGGCGTTGCCCGCCGATGCGGACAAGATGTCCGCGCTCCCGGCTAGTACAGATTGAAGTTGTATTCCAACTGCATCCACATCGAGACTGGATGCCCGTCCTTCATCGCCGGCGTGAATTTGATCTGTTTCGCCGCGGAAATCGCGCGTTCCGTCAAGCCATCCGGCAAACCGCGAATCGTTGAGATATTAGTCACCGAGCCGCTGGACGAGAACACTGCTCGTAGCACCACGGTGCCAGTGATTTGATTTTTCCGCGCGGATTCCGTGTACGAAGGCTCAGGTTTCGACAGCACGCGGGCGCGGCTGCTTACTTCGCTGCTGCGGAAAATCCGATTGTAGTCGGTTCCGCCGCCACCGCCGCCCGGGCCACCGCCGCCTTCACGACGCGGACCGCCGCCGGTGTTGCCGCCTTCACCAGGACCGTAACCACCGCCCGATCCAGGCCCGACGCCGCCGCCCTGGCCCTGACCAATTCCGTTGCCGGTGCCCGAACCGGACGAGGGCGTAGTCGATTTCGACTTTGGATCGCCATAGGCCAAATTGCGAGTATCGGGCGGGAACAGGACTGGATCGGCATCGAGCGTCGCCGGCATCGGCAAAGATGGATTCTTAATCGGTGGAGGATTCGGATTCGGAGCCACCACCTGCGGAATCGTCAAAGATGCTTGCGGCAGTTTTCCCATTGACGCAGGTTGTTGTTGTTCGCGGCCACCGCCACCACCGCCGCCCGGCTTAATTTTCTCGGCTTTACTACCGCCGCCGCTTCCCTTCGCCATGCCGGCGTTGCCCTCGTCAGGCGTCGGTTGTTCGTTCGGTATCTCCGAAATCATCTGCGTCAGCTCGACTTCATCCTCAGCCGCCGCCGCCGCGCTCGCGCGCTGCCGCATGTCGAGGAACAGCACGCCACCAACCACCAGGAACAGAAGTGCAAACGCCGCAACGATGCCCGAGAGGACGTTGCGCGAATCCGATGGCTTGGCTCCCATTACGGCCGCGCCGCTATCGCGACTCAACCACGTGGCGAAGATGCCGAGCAACCCGAGAAAACCAACGATTCCCGCGATTAGCATAGTCTTACGCGGCGTTCCGGCAGTTTGAGTCCTATCGAGGACAAAGATGCCAACTCCCAGCGCCACCATGGCGACGACGGAAAGAACCGCAGCAATAACCACGTCGCGGCTGGAGAAGAACTTGCCGGCCATCTTTCCGTAACCGTGAAGCGAACGCTTCACAAAGCCAAACGGATCGCGCTTGAACTCTGGCCAGGTTAACTGATAGTTGTGCGCCACGTTCCCTAATTCGCCTGCGAGACGCGATGCCAATCCGCTGTCTTCCAGGAGGGTGAGATGGAATTCGCCCATGTTGCCGGCGGCGACTGCTGCCGGCGTGGCTGCGGCCGCCGCGGGAGCTGAGAAAGCTGCCGGCGCTGCCGTAACCGTCTCCACGGGGGAAACCGTTTCGGCCGGAACAGCGTGACTGGCTGCTGCCGGCTGCGTAGCAGTTAACGGCGTGCCGTCAACCGGGCAGAAGCTAAACCTGTCAGCGAATTCTTCCTGGCAAGTGTTACAAAATTTCATATTTACTACCTCGCTATCCCGCTGGGAATAAAGTGCAGAAACGGACGCCATTTGGCTGGTACTTTGTTGATAAGTAGCCGCCACACGGTTGTCCAACGACGCGGGAGTTTCGGGGACTCTCCACTGCCGAAGTAAATCCTTCAGGTCTTCGTCCTGCATGAACTTACCGTCAAAATCATTCATCATAAAACTCCGTCGCTCATGCAGGTGCGTCTGGTAACGCTCACGCCCGCCTCAAT
Organism: Pyrinomonadaceae bacterium; assembly: GCA_035273405.1. GTDB lineage: Bacteria > Acidobacteriota > Blastocatellia > Pyrinomonadales > Pyrinomonadaceae > UBA11740. The sequence continues at coordinate 3,831 of DATEPC010000003.1, forward strand.
GTAGCAGCTTCGCGACCGATTCGGAAATATCTCTCGAGGCTGACTCGAAGCTTCTCACGCGCCCGAAAAAGCCTTTGTTTGACCGCATTAGCGTCAGCCCCGACCACCTCGCCAATCTCAGCCAGCGACAACTCGTCGTACTCAAAAAGAACCAAAGCCTCTCGCTGAAGCGGCGGCAGGCTGGCAATCGCCTGCTGCACCTCTGAAGCCAACTCTTGATCAAGCAGCCGCGCGACTGGTGCATGCCGCTCGGCCATTGCCGGTTCGTCAGCCAATTCGTCGATCGCCGTCTCGCGTCCGAAGCTGTGGTAGCGCTTCGCCGCCAGGTTCCGCGCCGTCGCATAAATGTACGTGCGCAGCGACGCGCGGTTCGAATCAAACCGGCTGGGCTCTTTTATCAAACTCAGAAAGCAGTCGTGCGCGACGTCCTCAGCGGCTTCAGCCGATCCCAATAATCGATACGCAAAGCGGAAAATGGGGTCGCGATACCGTTCGTACAGGATCTGAAATGCGGTCGCGTCGCCGCCGGCTGCGCTCGCCAGCAGCCCTTCATCTGTCACCTGATTCGCCAAACAAGCTCGATCCTGCAGGAATTGCTTCCTACTTGTTATTACTGCCAATCGCCCGGAAGTTACGAAAATTTCTTTGAGGCCGGCCCGAAAAAATGCTCGACGGCACCTGAAGTATATCCCGCTCGCGGCGCTTCAGCACATCGAAAAGCGCGCCCAAGACCTTTCGGCACAGGGCTTTGATGCGCGTTTCCAACCACAGGTTGACGCTCTTTTAAGCGACATCTAAACTCTTTGGCACCGCATCCATGGGAGCGCAAGCATCTTGCCTGCATCTTACTTTCGAAGAGGGCGGTCATCCTGCTGGCATCCGAGGTAAATAACAATGCGGGCAAGATGCCCGCGTTCCGATGAAACGAATGACCCGCAAAACACTGAAATCACCGCTGCTTCGCCGCAGCATCATGCTCCTGCTTGCACTCGCCGCAATTTGCCCGACGACCGTCAGCGCGCAGACTGCGCCAGAGCCGGAACGCGAAATGCTCCTTAACGGCCTACGAATTTTGTATTGGCCGCAGCCGGGCAATCCGAATGTTTTGCTGAAACTGAGGATTCATTCCGGCGCTGCGTTCGATTTGACCGACAAGGCGGGAATGATGGCGCTGCTTGGCGACGCTCTGTTTCCCGACCCAGCCACCCGCGAGTACATGACCGAAGAGCTTGGGGGACGACTGGAAGTCACGACAACGCACGATTCGATTGAGATAACCCTCGTCGGCAAATCGAGCGGCTTGGAACGGATGATCGACTTCCTGCGCGGCTCTGTTCTGACCACGCAGTTAAGCGTTGAGAGTGTCGCGGCCCTGCGCACAGCCCGTGTCAAACTGCTGTCCGAGAAACCGCCCACGTTAGCCGACACCGCCGACCAGGCGACCGCCGCGCGGGTGCTCGGAAATTTCCCGTACGCGCGTCCCTCCACCGGAACCCCGGCAAGTGTCGCGAAAGTTGAACGCGCCGATTTGCTTCTGGCGCGAGAACGCTTTTTGAACGCGGACAATGCATCGCTCGCGATTGTCGGTGGCGTTGAGAAGCCGAGGATGATGCGCGCGCTGCGACAATTGCTCGGACTCTGGGGTAAATCGGACCGGACAATTCCCTCAACATTTCGTCAGCCGGGCGCCCCCGACACCCGCGTGCTTGTTGTCGATAGCCCGGGTGCAACGAACGCGGAAATTCGGCTCGCGATTCGCGGGCTGGCACGCGGCGACAAAGACGCTCTCGCAGCGAACATTCTGGCGCTAATTATCCGCGACCGTTGGAAAGCCGCCGTGCCTGACTTATCCCAGGTGTCAGTTCGCGACGAGGCACATGTGTTACCCGGTATTTTCGTTTTAAGTGCGTCAGCGCCAACCGGCAACGCTGCCAAAGCGTCGACAGCGGCGCAGGACATCATTAAGTCCCTGATCCAAACTGGTCCGACCGCTCAGGAGCTTGAGAGTGCGCGCGGGGTAATTCTAAATCGACTGGCAACCGAATTTTCGCAGCCGGAAACGATGAGTACGCATTGGCTCGACATGGATACCTTCAAGTCCGCGCGGCCCAGCACTGTGGCGACTCTGGTTCGCAGCCTTACGCCGGGCGATATTCAACGCGTCACTGCCAGACTCTTCAAAGACGTCGCGATGGCCACGGTCGTCGCCGGCAACTCTGAACAACTCAAAGCGACCTTCACCGGCAATGTGGAAATCAAATCAGCGGTTGCGCCCGAAGCAAAACCGATCGATCCTGTCGTGCCGGCAAAGAAACCCTGACGGATTTATTAACCCTTTCGCAAGGCACTTGCAACCATCGGCCTCATGCCATGGGCTTAACTAAACCTGCGAACAATTTACCTGAGGATCACGCTCGGCGGGTGCGCGAAATGTTCGCGCGAATCTCTCCGCGGTACGATCTTCTAAATCATCTGCTGTCGGGAAACATCGACAGGAGATGGCGGCGACGGGTCGTCAAAACGTTAGCGCCGATGTTGCCGGCCAACGCACAAGTCCTTGATGTGGCATGCGGAACCGGCGATTTAAGCATCGAGTTCTTTGAAGCAAGCAAAGCCAGAATAATCGGGCTCGACTTTTGCCGGCCGATGTTGGATCTGGCGAAAGCGAAGACGCGTGACGTGCAACTCATAGAAGGAGATGCGCTGCGTCTTCCATTCGCCGACGGAACATTCGACGCCGTCACCATCGGTTTCGGGCTGCGCAATCTTTCCAGTGTCGAAGACGGACTGCGCGAGTTGCGACGCATCCTGAAACCGAACGGATGGGCAGCCGTGCTTGAGTTTTCGACGCCGGTGCGTGGCCTGCGCGGAATGGTCGGCTTTTACAACGCTCGCGTGCTGCCGCGACTGGGTGGATGGTTGAGCGGTTCACGCAGCGCTTACGAGTATCTGCCGGATTCGATTTCGCACTTTCCGAATCAGCCGGAATTGGCTGCGATGATGCGGGAGGCAGGCTTTGCTGAAGTGAAATTTGAAAATTTGACGGGTGGCGTCGCGGCTTTGCACTTCGGCCGCAGGGGTGGCACAGACTTCAGCCTGTGAGACTCCAGCAACACACAGACTGAAGTCTGTGCCACATAACGAGATTGGTTGGGCTCAAGAGGGCTGTCAACCAAAACAACGTAGTCCGTAGGATTTGCCAGTTGGTTGGTGTGGTTGTCGGGGCCGCGCCGGTCGACGAAGCGAGTCTTCGCGGGCTACGTTTGTTTTTGCGGACCTCCTAATTAGCCACCGCTTACACCAACAATCTGCTATCATCCGCGCTCGCTCCAATTTTATTCAGCTTTCTTCAAGCATGAAGCAGAAACTGTTCGGAGTACTGCGCCGCATTGGCTTTCTCGTACTCGTCGTCTGGACGGTGGTCTCGCTGGTCACGCTGCTGATTGAACTCGTGCCCGGCGACCCGGCGATTGCGGTGCTCGGTGAGCAAGCGACCCCCGAACAGCTGGCCCAGTTCCGCTTTAAACACGGCCTCGACCGTCCGCCCTTCTTTTTTGGATTTCCCGCAGGGCAAAACGGGCAGCGCCAATTCACCTGGCACGGGCTCAATAACCGATACGCAGATTACTGGAGCTCGATCCTTCGCGGAGACCTGGGTAGATCCTTCCGTACTGAGCGGCCCGTCTTCGAACTAATAGCTGAGCGCTATCCCGCGACAATTCAACTGGCGATTACCGCGATGTTCATAGCTGTCTGCATCGCCATTCCGCTGGGCGTCCTGGCCGGAAAGAATCGTGGCAACTGGCTCGATAACGCGCTCTCGGTGGTTGCGCTGGTAGGGATTAGTCTGCCCAGTTTCGTTATCGGCCCGATGCTCGTTTACATCTTTGCCGTAAAACTTGGCTGGCTCTCGCCTTCCGGCCGCTTTGATTGGAGCGACATAATCCTGCCTGCATTCACTTTGGGCGCAGCCTTGTCCGCCATTCTGACGCGCATGGTCCGCTCGTCAGTGATTGAAGAACTTGGCGAGCCCTATGTTCGAACCGCGCGCGCGAAGGGCCTCAGCGAACGAACGGTTGTTTACAAGCATGTGCTCAAGAATGGATTGATTCCAGTGGTGACAGTGCTGGGCCTGCAACTCGGAGTGTTGCTGGCGGGCGCAATCATCACCGAAAAGATTTTTGGCTGGCCGGGACTAGGGCTTCTGTTGCTGGAAGACGGAATCAGTAAACGCGACTACAGTGTCGTGCAGGGCTGCGTCCTGGCGATTAGCACGACCTACATCATCGCGAACACTTTGACGGATGTTCTGTATCGCTGGCTGGATCCGAGGATTCGCGTGTCATGAGCAGACTTAGCATAGTTGGCCTGGTTATCGTCGTCTTTGTCGTGCTGGTCGCGCTGGGCGCGCCGTTGATCGCAACGCATGAAGTTGGCGACACCAATCTTTCGATGCGCTACATGGGACCGTCGGCGAGTCACTGGTTCGGAACTGATTCAACGGGCCGCGACGTTTTTTCTCGTGTGGTGTTTGGCGCGCAAATTTCGCTGAAAGTCGGAATCATTGTCGTAGCCGTCTCGGCGTTCTTCGGGACTTTCATCGGTTCGATTGCCGGATTCTATGGCGGCTGGATCGATCGATTTCTGTCCGGCTACATCTTCAACGTGTTTCTTGCATTTCCCGGCTTGCTGCTGGCGATTGCGTTGGTGGCTTTTCTCGGCGCGGGTCTCAACAAACTTATCTTCGCCCTGTGCATTATTGGTTGGGTTGGCTACGCGCGTTTGATTCGCGCGCAGGTCTTGAAAGTGCGTGAGTACGATTTTGTGCAGGCGGCGCGAGCACTCGGTGCCGGCGACTTGCGAATTCTGACCATACACATTCTGCCCAATGCTATTCAGCCGCTAATCGTGCAAGCGAGTCTCGGCATGGCGGGTGCGGTCCTGTCGGAAGCGGCCCTTTCATTCCTGGGCTTAGGCGTCCCGCCGCCGTCGCCTTCATGGGGCGTGATGATTGAAGAAGCCCGCGACCTCTCAACCTTGCAGGCCGCTCCCCACGCGCTAATCTTTCCCGGGATTGCCATTGCTTTGACGGTGCTGGCATTTAATTTTATCGGCGATGGTTTGCGCGAGTACCTCGACCCAAAACAACGGCGCAGATAAACTTTCCGCTTCATGGCCGAGCAAACCCTCTCCATCAACGATCAAGCCAACACGCCAGCAACCCGAACCGTTGCCCTGTCCGTCGATCACATTTCGAAGACGTATCCGGTCTCGTTCCTGCGTCTGAAGAAAGCCTTGAAACGGAAATTCAAACCACCAGTTGAAGCCGTTCGCGATGTCTCATTCGAAGTTCGCGAAGGCGAGATCTTCGGTCTCATCGGACCGAACGGAGCGGGCAAAACGACGCTCACGAAAATGATCGCCACCCTGATTCAACCGACCGAAGGCCAGGTCACCGTCAAAGGTTACGACAGTGTGCGCGACGACCAGGAAGTGCGGCGCAATGTTGGCCTGGCCGGGGCCGAAGAGCGAAGCTTCTACTGGCGTCTGACTGCCGAAGAGAACCTGCTTTTCTTTGCGCGGCTGCACGGGCTAAGCGGCGCGCAGGCGAAGAAGCGCATTGCCGAACTGCTTCAGATGCTGCAACTGGAAGATGCAACGCGTCGCCGGTTCGCCGAGCTTTCTACTGGAAATAAACAGCGTCTGTCGGTAGCGCGCGCAATGCTGGCTGATCCGCCGGTGCTTCTGCTGGATGAGCCGACGCGATCGCTTGACCCGCTGGCCGCGGCCCGCATGCGAAACACGATTAAATCCCTGGCGCAAGACGCCGCCCAGCCGGTCACGGTTTTCCTGACGTCACACAATCTGGCGGAAGTGGAGGAGTTATGCGAGCGTGTAGCAATCATTAGCCGCGGACAAATTAAGGCACTCGACACCCCTCAAAACCTACGCGCCACGCACAGTAACAACGAACAGGTTTCGATTACGTTTGCCGTTCCAGATGCGATGCGGGTTGAAGCAGCCCTGCGCGAAGCCTTCAGCGATCAGCCGTTTACGCTGGGACGAAGCGATCTGAAAGACCACTGGACGTTGAGTTTCGCGCGCAAGGCCGATGATGACGTGCTCGACAACGTGCTGCGGCTGCTCCACCAAAGCGGGGCCGCGATCCAAAGTGTTCAGTCGGAACGTGCAACCTTGCTTGAGGTCCTTGAAAGCTACGAAGCGAAAGACGCTGCGCAGGAGGAAAAGATCGGATGAATCCTCTCCTCTTTCTGCGCAGAATCTGGGCGTTCATCGTGCGTGACTGGCGTCTTCAACTCAGTTACCGCATGCAGTTCTTTATCCGTGCGCTCTCAATCCTCATTATGGTAACGACGCTTTTCTTCATCTCGAAAATTTTTGCGGGCTATACAGATCCGCGCTTCGCGCAATGGAGCAATCCTTTGGCGGCGTGGCTTACCGGGCTGGCGGTGCTGAGCTATTTCATGACTGGTTTTTCGAGTTTAGCGAACGCGATTCGGCAGGAACAGGTCCAGGGAACTTTGGAAAGTGTTCTGATGACACCGATCAGCGTGCCGACGGTGATCGTGGCGAGTTCAGCCTGGGACTTCGTGCAGGCGACATTTTTCTCGTCGCTTTATCTTCTGTTCGGCTGGCTGTTTTTCGACGTCCACTATCAAGGAAATTACCTGCTGGCACTGGCATTCTTGCTGCTGACGACGGTGGTGCTGTCGTGTCTGGGCATTCTGTCCGCGAGCTTTGCGATGGTATTCAAGCGCGGCGATCCGTTTGGAATCTTTCTCGGGGCCGGCTCGGCGCTTTTCTCCGGCGTCTTTTTCCCAACGCAACTTATCAGCGAGTATGCCGGCGGTTTGAAATATATCTCGTGGATTTTGCCGGCGACGCACGGTCTCGACGGCATTCGCCGCGTGCTGATCCAGGGGCAGGGTTTTGCGGAAGTGCGCGAACCGCTGATCACGTTGTTAGCGTTTCTCGCGGTGTTGCTTCCGTTGTCTCTTTGGGTTTTCGGCCGCGCCGTCCGAAGGGCTAAACGTGAAGGAAGTTTAATTCAGTACTAAGCCACAGATACTCACAGATGCACACAGATAGATTCAATGCGTTTTTTCTTAATCTGTGTGTATCTGCGTACATCTGTGGCTGTTATTTGCTGGCTACGGACGATGTCGAGAAACTATCACGCGTCCTCACGACCAGGTTGGGATAACGCACCTTCACTTTGATCGCGCGCTCACCGTCAGCGTTCGCTGACTGCTTTGAGTAATACCCCAGACTATAATGCACTCCCAATTCAGAAGTGATCGCTTCAAATGCCGGACCAACCTGACGCAAATCATCAGCGCGATAGAACCGTCCGCCGGTCTTCTCGGCGAGTGTGCGCAAGTAAGGTTCGCTGAGCGCATAGCCCCTCAATAGACGCTCGCGCACTTTGCGTCGCGCCTTCTCATCTTTTATCCGGCTCAAGCGCTCCGGCAACTGTGGCAGCGTATTGTATCGGACCGTGTAAACCAGAACGTCCTGCTCGGCGATGCCTTCGAGAGTCGCTTTCATCGACACGCGGCTATCCTGATCGACTCCGTCGGTCATCAACACGATCGCTTTGCGGCCGGGAATTTGGGCCATCCGTTTGAGCGCGAAATCGACTGTATCGTAGAGCACCGTGCCGTCCGTCACCGCCGGAATGTGCAGTTTGCCCCGACGAATCACGGCCACTCGGGCAGGCTGTGTCAGCACGTTCATTCTTCCATCGAAGGTAATCACCATAAGTAGGTCGTTTGTGCGCAAGCGGCCCACGAAGGTATTTGCAGCTTCGCGAATCTGCGCGAGCTGAGACTGCGTCGAGCCACTGACGTCCAGTAACAAGGCCACCGTGAAAGGCTTTTCGACGGAAGCGAAATAGGCCACCTCTCGTTCGACACCGTCTTCATAAATCCGAAAGTCTTCTTTGCGCAGGTTGCCGATGTAACGGCCGTTCCGATCCATCACCACGGCCGGGACAGTAATCAGGCTCGTGCTGACCCGCACGACGCTACCTTCCTCAACATCTTCCGGCTGAGAACTGTTGCTGTTTGCGTCTGATGAGGTGACTGGCCGCGCATTCGACCCGCGCAAGACAGGTGGTTGTCGTTGTCCCTGCGCCAGAATAACTGCGCAGCAGCTTAAGGAAAGAATGGCAATCGAAATTGTTCTGATCATATCGTGGGTCCGCACGAGATAAAACCTCGTGGTACTTCACCGTAATTAGTTGAAAACGACGAAACAAGAGGGTATTTCAATCCGATACGGCTAACCCGTTGTGTCGACCCCCTCTCCGCGCGCGGAGAGGGGGAAAGGGGGAGAGGTTAGCGCGCCGCAACCCCACCCCAACCCTCCCCGCTCGCGGGGGGGAGCAAGAACGTCTTCGCTTTCTGAACGTTTCAAGTGCCTACTTTACCTGTCTCCCCTTTCAGCTTTACTCTCATATTCAATGTGGCGGCTCATCAGATATGTCTTCTACGCCCTTGTCGGCCTGTTCCTGGGCGCCGTGCTGTTTCAATTAGTCGTGGTCCCAAATTTCTCTCAGCTCGCCACGCAGAACCCCGCGACCACTTCACTGATCGAAGCGCGAAATCGCGAAGCGCGTCGCAAAGGTTCTGAGCCGAGGCGTTTCCAGATCTGGGTCCCGCTTGAACGGATCTCGCCTAACTTACAGCGCGCGGTGCTTGCTGGCGAAGATTCGAACTTTGCGACCCACAACGGATTCGATTACGAAGCGATTCAACGCGCCTGGGAGCACGCGCAGAAAGAGGCAGACAAGGAGGCGAAGCAGACTGGCGAAGACGATTCGTGGCTGCCGAACCTGCCGGACTTCAAGCGCGGCGCATCCACCATCTCGCAACAGCTCGTGAAAAACCTTTATCTCTCAAGCGAGCGCTCGTTCATGCGCAAAGGTCAGGAAGCCGTCATCACTTACTTCATGGAACGAAATCTTCCGAAGAAGCGCATCCTCGAGGTTTATCTAAACGTGATCGAGTGGGGCGATGGGATCTACGGCGCTGAAGCTGCTTCGCAATACTACTTTCACAAGCCGGCGGCGAATCTCAACGCGCGCGAAGCCGCTTTTCTGTCGGCGATGATTCCCAACCCGCGCACCGTTTTTAATCCTCAAGTTAATCCAAAGCGCGTCGCGCGCCGGCAGCGCATCATTATGCGGGGAATGCCGAGCGTGAAGATGCCGGTGTGATATTCACCCTAACGTGAGTGCGACGATGCTCTACACAGACTCCTGAATTTAGGTGGCCAGGGTTACCAGCGCGGCCCACTCGCTGTGATCAATCCATGCTCGGGTTTATTAGGGAACTCAATAAACCGGCTGGCGCAGCGAACGGAATGAGACGAGCGAATGTTCGACGCACGAGTGCATGATTACTGGGAACGATTTCTTTCCACACGCGAGGATGGGGCCCACCTTAAATCGCGCGGGTACATGGTCGATACCTTCGGGGACAACCCTGAAATGGCCAGTGAACTCGCTTCGTTGATAGTCGCTGGGCTGAAGACGGCGACGTGCTC
>DATEPC010000004.1:0-1312 GCA_035273405.1 Pyrinomonadaceae bacterium
CTAACGTTCCCAGTAACCGGCGCGCGCCCGCCGACCTGTGAAAGGCACGACGCTCGCGCGCGCGTCCGGGTTGACTGGGTTGTTAGCTGCCAAATAGCGGCCGCGACCAGAAATCATATGTGTGGAAGGCGGCAAAGTGGAGCCCGATCAATAGGAGGGTAATGCGCACAGCTTTGATGAATTCGGCATGTGGACGAAATGCCGCAAGAAACCCCAGCAACGAGAGGACCAAGACGAGTAGCGCGAGGCCGTAGTACGCGAACCACGATGCGAAGAGGAGGTCGACAAGCCATCTGGGCCACGTGTGAATAGCAGAAAAGAAGAGCATTTGGGGCCCACGTGACGCCGTGAGGTAAAACGACTCGTACGATGACTGCCACAAGAACAATAGACTAGCGGCTAGCAACCCCACACCAAGAACCTTTAACACGCGCACGAGCGTCACCATGGCAGCTAACGTTCGCGTTTTGCCGCGCCGCATGCGCAGCGTAGCGAGCTGGAGGCGTCGGTCAACGACGCGTTGTTAGACCGATGTTCCTTGCTCATCAGGTGTGAACACTGGATTTGGGCCAAACAGGCGCGCCTTCAACGCCGCTAGACCTGCCAAAACGGCGCCGAGGAGCGCAGTGCCAGCCAACAATGGAAGGGCGAACGACCAGAACGCCATGAAAGCCATCTCTTGCTCCAACCACGGCCACCACCAAAGCAGTAAAACCCCGACCGCGAATATGACGAGGATCTGCGTCAGCCAGCTGACTGCATAGACTGCCCAGCGCCACAAATAGTGGCTCTTAGCTTCACCCACTGCAGGCGCGGGGCCATACCAAGAAAAGGCGAGCCGGCCTAGCGCACTGTTAGGAAAGCGCGATAGCAGCCAAAGTGCCCCATATACGGCGATCCAAAATGCGGCGAGCTTCGCGTAGAACGACATCGGTCTAACGTTCGCGTTTTGCCGCACCGCGCTGAGCGCGCAGCGGCGAGGCGTAGGTGTCGGTCAACAACGCGCTGTTAGACGTCACTCTGCCGCTCCACCCAAATGCGTTGACGCGGATGATGTTCCGAGATCACGGCCAATGCATCTTCAATGGCAGCTGTGTCGCCGGGCTGAATGCGATAACTGAAATTCGTAACGTCGGATCCCTTCGCGCGGAGTTTGGCGAGCTCTTCGGGCGATAGAAGGCCGTCATTAACCCACAGCGGCGATGGCAAGCGACCAAGCTCGTTGGAGAGCTCATCGAGTCCGGCGCGTGTTAGGGCGAGGAAGACCAAGTGACGTCTAACGTTCGCGTTGTGGCGCGTTGAAGAAGGCGCG
>DATEPC010000005.1:0-20546 GCA_035273405.1 Pyrinomonadaceae bacterium
ATCGCTTCGTCAGGGGAAGCCAGCGCATTCAACTCGTTCGCTATGAGCGCGAAAGCGTCGGTCCAATCAATAGGCTCGTAATGCTGCGCGCCTTTGCGCAAGATCATGGGGTGCGTTAGGCGGCCTTGTTGGTTTAGCCAGAGATCCGATTGGCCGGCTAGTTCGTTCACGCTCCACTTCGTGAAGAACTCCGGCGTGACACGTTTCGTGGTTGCTTCATCGGCGACGTGCTTTGCGCCTTCTTCGCAGAATTCAAAATGCGAACGCCCGCTGTCAGGCTCAGGCCAGGCGCAGCCAGGACAATCGATCCCATCCGGCTGATTCACCTGCAACAAAGTTCGCGCGCCCCGCACGACGCCCATTTCACGAGCGGCGAATCGCACGGCCGTCAGCGCAGACGCCAAGCCACCGGCAGCTTTGCTGATTGGTTTGACGTCAGGCGGCGCCGGCTCGACCGGCGGTTGCGCGCTTGTCGCGTCCTTGTCTTTAGATGTGGTCACTGTGGTTAAGCTTGTGACCAAGATTCTAAGTGGGAAATCACTTTTGCAAAAGCTTCCTGTCAGCGGAGTGGGCGCCTAACGGGGCAGTAGCCCGACCGTGAGGGAGGGCGTAACGGCAACGACGCGATTGCGACGCCCTTCCTTACGGTCGGGCTACTGCCCCGAGCGCGTCATTGACTTACCCTTACGTTTGGCTTAAAAGCATCTTCTTCTCTTCATTTCGGTAAGTTCTAAAAGCTTTCATGTCGCAGAGCCTGCAAGGAGTCCAAATGAACCTTAGACGCATCAGCATCTCGTTAGGCGCGAGCCTTCTCATCATCACCGCCGCGGCGTTGACGGCGCACGCGCAGGCCAACTACACGCGCGACCCGAACCAGCCGAAGGACGAGGAATACACGCGGAAAATTGCCGAATACACGACCGAAAAGTTTTTTAACTCACCGCTGACTGATTACTTGCCTGCGTCGCCGAACGTGCCGACTCCGAAAGCGGTCCTCGGCGATGTCGCGGGTGCGCCCGGGAAATTGCCGTACTCGGAAGAGGTTTATCGCTATATGCGCATGCTCGAGAAGGCCAGCCCGCGCGTGAAGGTTTATTCGATCGGTACAACGGAAGAAGGCCGCGAGATGATAGCGGTGGCGATTGCTTCTGAATCGTTGCTGGCGAGGCTCGACGAGAATCGTGCGCGGCTGAACAAGCTGGCTGACCCGCGCACGATCAACTTGAACGATGCCGAAGCTGATCGACTGGTGGCGGATACGTTTCCGATTTACTACATCACCGGCGCGCTGCACTCGACGGAAACGGGTTCACCGACCGCGTTGATGGAACTAGCGTATCGTCTCGCGGTTGATGAAAGTCCTTACATCAAAGGCATTCGCGATGGGATGGTCACGCTGATCACACCTGTCGTTGAGGCCGACGGCCGCGATCGCATGGTCGATGTTTACAACTGGCACCTGGCGAATCCCGGAAAAAACTGGCCGAACCTGCTCTATTGGGGACACTACGTCGCGCACGACAACAATCGCGATGCGATGGCTTTGTCGCTAAAGCTCACGCGGAATGTGCTGAATACCTATCTCACCTGGAAGCCGCAGGTGCTGCACGATCTGCACGAGTCGGTTCCTTATCTCTACGACAACACGATTGGGGACGGGCCGTACAACGCCTGGGTCGATCCGATCTTGACGGATGAGTGGCAGATGATTGGCTGGCAGAACGTTTCTGAGATGACAAAGTTCGGCATGCCCGGCGTGTTTGCGCACGGCACGTTCGACACCTGGTCGCCCGGATATCTCATGTTCATTGCGGCGACGCACAACGGCATCAGCCGTCTGTATGAAACTTTCGGCAACGCCGGCGCCGATACTTTGGTGCGCACGTTGTCGCCCAGCGATTACGAACGGACCTGGTATAAGCAGAATCCGCCGCTGCCGCGTGCGCGCTGGTCACAGCGGAACAATAACAATTACCAGCAGACGGCGTTGCTCATCTCGCTGGATAACTTCAACCGAAACGGCAAACTGTTTCTTAAGAACTTCTACCTGAAATCAAAGCGTTCTGTCGAAAAGCCGAAGAACGAAGGACCGGCGGCTTATGTTTTTCCGAGCGATGATCCAAGGCCGGGTAATCAAGCCACCATTCTGCGAATTTTGCAGGCACAAGGCTGCGAGGTTCATCGCGCGACCGCGCCTTTCACGGTGAGTGTGAGAAAGAAAGCCAGTAACCGCGGCGGCGCCCCCCGTGTCCCAGAGTCGATTGTCATGGCAGGACCAACAAATCCAGCTGCGACGCCGTCCGACGCTGTTCCGCGTGCATCCGCGAGTCCATCGCCTGCGACTGTGACGCCCAGACCACCCGACACGGAATCGCGCACCTTCCCGGCCGGCAGTTATCTCGTGCGAATGGATCAGCCTTACAGTCGCATGGCTGACGCATTGCTCGACTACCAATATTGGAGTCCAAGGGACCCGCAGCAGAATGTTTACGATGACACCGGCTGGACGTTCGGCGAACTCGGCAACATTCAGGTCGTGCGCGTGACTGACGCAAAAGTTCTAAACGCGGCCATGGACCGCGTCACCGGTGAAGTGCGTTCGGCCGGCGGCGTGACGGGCAACGGATCGATTTACCTCGTCAACGCAAACGCCGACAACAGTCTGATTACGCTTCGCTATCGCTTGCGTAGAGCTTCGTTCGACGCGGCGGAAGAGCCCTTCGAAGCGGCGGGAAAGAAATTTAATCGCGGCTCGTTCATCATTCGTAATGCTTCGGCGGATGAAGTTAACAAGGCGACCTCTGAACTCGGGATTCAAGCGTTCGCCATCGCAACCCAACCGACCGTGAAGACTCATCCAGTGAAAGCTGCACGCGTAGCGATCATGCACACATGGTTAAGCACACAGGATGAGGGCTGGTGGCGTTTGGCATTTGATCAGATGGGAGTGCCGTTCGATTACATCAGCACGCAGGACGTCGCGAAGGACAGCGACCTGAACAAGAAGTATGACGTGATTATTTTTGGGCCCGGCGGCGGCAACGTCAATGCAGTCATTCAAGGCCGGCCGATGTACGGGAACCCAATCCCGTGGAAAACCACTTCATTGACGCCAAACATCGGCAAAATCGATTCGACCGATGACATTCGTCCGGGGCTCGGGTTGACCGGCGTCATGAACCTTCAGAATTTTGTGAAGAACGGCGGCGTGTTCATCGGCAGCGACGATGCAGCGGACTTTGCCGTCTCTTCGGGTTTCACTCCGGGTGTATCGATTCAGCGCTCAACCCGCCTGCGCGCCATCGGCATAGCAGCGAAGACCCGCATGATTGATTCATCCAGTCCGATTGCCTACGGCTACAGCGATACGCTGTCCGTTTACACGTTCAACGGGCCAATCTTCAATATCAGCAATGTTGCCGGCGGCGGAGGTGGTCGTCGCGCGGGCGGTGGCCAACGCGCTACGGGCCGGGGCACTGTCGATGATCCGGACGTGGTGCAGGGCCGGCCGCCCGCGGAACTGCCTGAACCACCGCCACCGGTGGAAGTTTGGGAAGCCGCGCCGGTTCCGGAAGAGCAACGCCGGAATCTGATTGGCTTAATTCCGCCAACGCAGCGTCCCCGCGTGATCCTTCGTTGGGGTGACGCGCGTGAGCTGCTGGTTTCAGGATTGCTCGACGGCGGCGACGAACTGGCGCAACACGCCGCCGTGATCGATTCGCCGCTTGAGAAGGGTCACGTCATTCTCTTCTCAAACAATCCAATGTGGCGCGGACAGACAATGGGCAGTTATTCGCTCGTCTTTAACGTCATTCTGAATTTCGACAACTTGAACGCGGGCAGAAAGCTAAACGAGAAATAATCAAAATCGCCCGCGGTACAGGACTCAGTTCGCACTGGAAAAACTAATGAAACGACTGATCATCACACTCACGCTGATCCTCTTATGTGCGATTGTTAACTTCGCACAGCCTCGCACAAGTTCCGACACCAAGACACCAGTTATCACCGAGAAAGTCGCCGGCATGCAGAAGTTCGCCGGCTTCTTTCCGTTTTATTGGGACGCCAAAGCCGGCAAAGTCTGGCTCGAGATCGACAAGTGGAATTCCGAGTTCCTTTACGTTGAGGCTCTCCCGGCGGGAATTGGATCGAATGACATCGGTCTTGATCGCGGCCAGTTGGGTGACAGCTACATCGTGCGTTTTGAGCGCACCGGCCCTCGCGTTTTGCTGATCGCCCCTAACCAAAGTTATCGCGCAATCAGTAACAACGCCGACGAGCGACGTTCAATTAGAGAGGCGTTCGCGGAATCGACCCTGTGGGGATTTGAAGTCGCGGCAGAAGAAGGCGACCGCGTTCTGGTTGACGCCACCGCATTCTATCTACGCGACCATCACGGAATTCCGGGCACGCTACAACGCCTGCAACAGGGCCAGTTTCGTCTGGACGCGTCGCGCTCAGCGTTCTTTTTGCCCAACACAAAGAACTTTCCTAAGAACACTGAAGTCGAAGTCACGCTGACGTTTACGACCGACGGCGATCCGGGCGGCCTGGTTCGCTCGGTCACGCCGAACCCCCAGGCGATCACCATTCGCGAACGCGTCTCGTTCGTCGAATTGCCGCCGCCGGGTTTCAAACCGCGCGAAAACGATCCGCGCGCGGGCTACTTCGGAATTCAGTATATGGATTTCGCGACGCCGATCACGGACGTGATCACGAAGCGCTACATCTCGCGCCACCGGCTGCAGAAGAAGAATCCGTCAGCAACAGTCAGCGAGGCGGTCGAGCCGATCGTTTACTACGTCGATCGGGGCGCGCCTGAGCCGGTGCGCTCGGCTTTGATCGAAGGGGCAAGTTGGTGGAGCCAGGCGTTCGAAGCGGCCGGTTATGGAAACGCATATCGCGTCGAGGTCATGCCGGCCGACGCCGATCCGATGGACGTGCGTTACAACGTGATTCAGTGGGTGCATCGCTCGACACGTGGCTGGTCGTATGGGAATGCGCTCGAAGATCCGCGTACGGGCGAGATTATTCAGGGACGCGTTTCGCTCGGCTCGTTGCGCGATCGCCAGGACTTTCTGATTGCGCAAGGTCTGATTGCCCCTTATGGCAAAGACAAATCCGTGGTGGGAAAGATCCTCGAGCAGGTAGTGCTGGCTCGTTTGCGACAGCTTTCGGCGCATGAAGTTGGTCACACGCTCGGGCTGCAACACAACTTCGCGGCGAGTATCAACAACCGCGCCTCGGTAATGGATTACCCGGCGCCGTTTGTGAAGCTGGGCGCGGACGGGTCGCCCGACATTTCAGAAGCCTATGCGAAGGGGATTGGCGAATGGGACAAAGTGGCGATCGCCTACGGCTATCAGGATTATCCCGCCGGCACCGACGAGAAGGCGGCCCTCGACAAGATTTTGAGCGACGCGTCCAAGCGCGGCTTGCTGTACCTGACCGATCAGGACGCGCGTCCCGGTGGCGCATCGACTTCAGTAGCGCATCTTTGGGACAACGGCACGAACGTAATCGATGGCCTCGCGAACATCACGCGCGTGCGCGACGTCGCGCTCAATCGTTTTGGCGAAAATAACATTCGCGAAGGCGCGCCGCTGGCGACCCTCGAAGACGTTCTGGTGCCGCTCTACATGGGGCATCGCTATCAAGTTGAAGCCGTCACGAAACTGATTGGCGGTGAGGATTATAGTTACAGTCTGCGCGGCAAAGGTGGTCGCAATCCGCAGATTATTCCGCCCGATGAGCAGAAACGGGCTTTAACTGCGGTGCTAGAAACTTTGAAGCCACACAACCTCAGGCTTCCCGAGTCGTTGTTGCGTTTGATTCCGCCGCGGCCACCCGGCTATCCGCGCAATCGCGAACACTTTCGGATTCGCACTTCGCCGGCCTTTGATGCGCTGGCGCCGGCCGAGGCTTACGCCAATCACGTCACTGACTTTCTTTTCAACCCCGAACGCGCTGCCCGCATTGTTGAGATTCACGCGCGCCAGCCCACAGAGTACCCGAAGTTAGGTGACGTGTTCGATAAAATTCTCGACGAGACGTTTCGCGTCACTACGAACACCGGTTACGAAGGCGAGATTCAACGGACCGTCAATGCGGTCGTACTCAACAAGCTGATGACGCTCGCGGCCAACGAGCGCGCTTCAAATCAGGTGCGCGCAATTGCGGAATTGCAGTTGGAAGCATTGAGAGACTGGGCGGCAACGCACGCCAACCAGACGCGCGACGCAAATCAGCGTGCCTTCCTGCTGTACACTGCGAATCAAATCAAACGGTTTCAGGACGATCCGAAGAAGATGAACCTGACTCGTCCGGGCGATCCTCCCGACGGCCAGCCGATCGGAACTGATTGGTGGGCGATGTCTGAGCGGGAGTGGTGCGGGTGGTACTGACTGTCGCAAACTGAATGGGGTGTTCTTTACGCCGAAGGCGTTACGTAACTTAGCCCTTCGTAAGCGCGAAGGGCGTCACCCTGGGATTAGAGGTTAAGTGATCGAGTGGAGCCCTGAAGGGCGGTATCGATTATTCCCGAGAGCCACCTTAACGCGACAATCATTCATCTTCGCCCCCTTCAGGGCCTCAATAATGCTTTTATGACCTGGTCGCGGGGTGGCGCGCTCCCGCCCTTACCTGGGCTACTTTAGTTCACGCTTTCAGCGTGAAAACTCAAAAAGATGTCCCCGAAACGCAAAGAGAAAACGAAAGTCTATTTCCCGGGACTTCATGGTCTGCGGTTCTGCGCGGCAATGATGGTGGTCTTTAGCCATGTTGAGCTAATGAAGGATTACCATGGCCATCCGAATCTTTACTCATCAAATCTAGCAATTTATGAAAGCGGGCGAATGGGCGTCACGCTGTTTTTCGTGCTTAGCGGTTTTTTGATTTCGTATCTGCTGCTTACCGAAACTAAAGTCACCGGTTCCATCTCGGTTAAAAAGTTCTATGGACGCCGCATCCTGCGAATCTGGCCGCTTTACTATTTGCTGGTCTTTCTGACCTTCATCGTTCTGCCCCGAATCACTTTCTTCGCGGTGCCGAAATACAGCGCGTTGATGCCCGAGCATTTCTGGTACACGTTACTGCTCTACATTTTTTTACTGCCGCAGGTTGCCCTGAGTGTCTTTGAGCCCGTCCCCTTTGCCGAGCCGTTGTGGTCGATTGGTGTCGAGGAACAGTTCTATCTAATTTGGCCGGTGCTGATGAAGTACGTCAGAAACTTTCTGCGCTTGTCGATTGCCATAATCATCGTGGCGCTCGCCCTCAAATACACTGCCTTTTGGGTCGCTGAAGCAAACCGAGCCGAGGAAAGTCTCAAGTATTGGAACTACCTGCTGAACTATCTCTACTTCACGAGAATTGAGTGCATGGCTATTGGCGGTCTGGGCGCGTGGCTGGTTTTCGCGCGGCGTCAAAGGATCCTGGATTTCATTTTTCACCGGGCGTTTCAGGTCGCGCTCTACGCCGTTACCGTTTACTTCCTGGTCAGTGAAACATTCAAGCCGGTTTACAACTATCTCGGGTACGCTGCCTGCTTCGCGTTAATTATCGTCAACGTCGCGGCCAATCCGCGTTCGCTAATTCGAATAGAGAACAAGCTGTTTGTCTTTCTCGGGAATATTTCTTTCAGCATCTACATGTTCCACGAAATCGTCATCAAGCTTGTATTAGAAAGCATGGCGAGAACCCAGGGAGTCGTTTTCAACGACGCGAAATCGAATTTGGTACTTCATAGTCTGAGCATCGTCCTTACTCTCGCCGTTTCTACCCTTGCTTATTACGGCTTCGAAAAACGATTCCTGCGCCTCAAATCCTCCATTGCGGTGGTCGAGAGCGGTCAGGACTTAATCGAACGAGGCGCACCGTTGGTGCCGACCAAATCCACCGCCTGAGGACTTTATGAAGCCCACAACTCTGACGACGACTCACCTCAACTACTTAAACATCGCACTGATGGTCATCTCGTGCGTGCTTGCGTTCCAGTTTCCATTTGAATTGTTTCTCATCTCATATGCGGTGCTGGGACCGCTTCATTATCTAACTGAGATTTCCTGGTTGCACGACCGAAAGTATTTCACCGAAGGCAAGTCCGGCAAGGCTTCAAAACGCGCTAACAAGAGGTGGTTGGTTCTGGTAGGACTGACTATGGCGATTCTGATTGCGGGGTTCGTCGCGGTCGAAGTCATCGGCGCGCAAGTGAGCCCGAAATGGGAAATCACATTTTTCTATGCGGTTTTTGTTACCGCGCTGATGGTGGCCGTGGTCAAGAACACATTGGCTCGCGTTTTTCTGTTATGCGGTGCGCTGGCACTGCTCATGCTTTTCTCAGTTTCGCGTTATTACATCATCTTCGCTTTTTTCCTGGTAACGATAATTCATGTACTCATCTTTACCGGCGCGTTCATTCTTTATGGGGCTCTAAAGGGGCGGAGTGTCACCGGGATTTTATCGCTGGTTGTTTTCTTACTGTGCGTCGTCAGTTTCTTTATCTTTGCGCCGCCGGGCCACACCGCAGGCGATTACATTCAGCAGAGCTATCGCTCTTTTAACGGTCTGAACGTGGAATTGATCAAGGTGTTTCAGTTGGGATCGGGCGCCACTGCGCAAGACGTCTACGAGTCGCAAAGCGGACTGATGGTCATGAGATTGATCGCGTTTGCCTACACCTATCATTATTTGAATTGGTTTTCTAAAACTTCAATTATCAAGTGGCACCAGGTCCCGAAGGCCCGCAGTGCCGTGATGATGGTTGTCTGGGTTGGCGCCCTCGGGCTCTATGCGTATGACTACGACTTGGGAATGGCGATTTTGTACTTTCTGAGCATCCTGCATGTAATGCTCGAGTTTCCGCTGAATCATCTTACTTTCGCGGGCATTGGCAGGGAGTTGCACGCCATGGCGCGGTCGCGCCGCCTTAACAGAGCCGACCCAGTGTACGCGCGAAGTCGTTAGATCTTGGCAAGCCTGTTCCTGCCGAGTTTGTTATCATGCCCGCGAACATGTGAGGTCAGTACCACCTGCGTAAGCGGATGGGTCAAGAGCACAACTAAGATTGACCGATTAACCCACCCGCTTACGCAGGTGGTACTGACCTCGTTCCATCACGTATGACCCTCTACGACGAGTTTGAATGGCGCGGCATGCTGCATGAAGCGACGCCTGATCTGCGTGAAGTGCTCGCGCAGGAAAAGGTCACGGCTTACATCGGTTTCGATCCGTCTGCGCCCAGCCTGCATGTCGGATCGCTTCTGCCCGTCATGGGCTTGGCGCGGTTGCAGCGATTCGGTCATACGCCGATTGCGATCGCCGGCGGCGGCACGGGACTGATTGGTGATCCCAGCGGAAAGACTAAGGAGCGCCAGCTTCTGGATCACGGTCAAGTTCAAGCAAACCTGTCGGGCATTAAGGAACAATTGGCCCGCTTTTTGGATTTTGAAGCGAAAGACAACCCGGCCCAGATTGTGAATAACGCGGATTGGCTCGGGCCAATCACGATGATGGAGTTTCTGCGCGACGTCGGAAAATATTTCACGGTCAACAGTCTGCTGGGCAAGGAAGCGATCAGCCGGCGTTTGGAATCTGAAGAGGGAATCTCGTTTACGGAATTTACTTACCCGCTGTTGCAGGCCTACGACTACCTGGTGCTTCACGATCGCCACAAGTGCACTCTCCAGATGGGGGGCAGCGACCAGTGGGGCAACATTCTCGCGGGCATCGATCTGATTAGGCGTCTTCGCAGCGCGCGCACGCACGGGCTGGTCTTTCCGCTCGTCACCGCGGCGACCGGGGTGAAATTCGGTAAGACCGAAGCAGGGGCCGTGTGGCTGGATGCGAAGCTGACTTCGCCGTATCGCTTCTATCAATTCTGGCTGAACACGGACGATCGCGACGCGGTGATGTACCTCAAGTTCTTCACCTGGCTTTCGAAGGACGAAATCGAGACGTTGGAACAAAGTGTCAACACCGAGCCGGAGAAACGGGAGGCTCAACGCAGATTGGCGCGGGAAGTGACTGCGATGCTGCACGGCGAGAGTGAATTAGAGAAGGCCGTCCGCGCGTCAGAAGTTCTGTTTGGAAAAGAGATTAGCGGGATGAGTGTGAACGAGATTCTCGACATCTTCGCCGATGTGCCTTCTACCGAGATCGCGAAATCGAAGTTGGACAGTGACGGTTTTACCTTAAGCGACGCATTGGTTGTGTCGGAACTAGCACCCTCGAAAGGTGAAGCAAAGCGTCTGGTGCAGGGCGGCGGGGTGGCCGTCAACAACGTGCGCGCCGATGATGCACGCAAGTTGATCTCAGCGGCGGATTTTATTGATGGTCAGGTTTTGGTGCTGCGTAAGGGAGCGAAGCATTATCACTTGATTCGAATTATGGGGTAGTAGCCCGACCGTAAGGGAGGGCGTCGGTTTACGGGCGATTAGAACGCCCTCCCGTACGGTCGGTCGATTGCCCCGATATTAGACGCGACCACGCTCAGAACATCCCATTCTCGTTCGGCGAATCGTCGGGAGCTTCCATCGCTACGTCCCAAAGCTCCGCGATCTCATCACCTGCAAAGCGAAACATGTGAACCGCGGCAATTGGCAGTGTGTTTGAGGCGTGCTGCACGTGCGAATGCACTGCCACCAACTCTCCGTCTTCCAGGACGTGCTTTACAACCAGCGTGGTGTCGGGAAACTTCTTGTGCGCGTCCGCCATCCCCGCCTTCAGCGATTCAGTGTCGCCAGGAAAATATGGGTTGTGATGGCGGAAGTTTGAGGCGACAAGCGCGTAGGCCTCGTCCACCCGCCCCGCGGCTGCGTTTTTCAGAAACGAGATGGCGATGTCGCGATTGTTGCTTGCCTGTGCCACCGCCGTAAACCTATAACAACTCCCAGCGGAACGTAACCGACTCGCCCGGTCGCACGCTGAGCACAAGCAATTTCACGAGAATCTGAAACTCAGGTTTGTGCGTGTCCGTTATCCGCGCGATGTAGATGTGGCCAACCTTGGCTTCTGCGGACGCGCTGCTTTCGCCTTTTTCAAACAAGCGGGCAGCCTGTAGCAATTCCTGCCGGTCTGGCTTGTACCGTTCTTTTAGAATCCGAACTTTACCGTCGCGGAATTCGATCGAGGCAAAGCCTTGCCCCTTGCCGACGCCCTCTCCGTAGCCGTATTGCTTGCTCAGTTCATCAGCAGTGCCCAGGTCGATGATGCGGCCAACTTGTCCACCTTCGATTCCTACGCTGAAGCTGCTGGTCTTGTAATTATCGAAATCGATATTGCTGCACCGATTATAAACGCCTCCGTTCTGTATGACGCCGCCCGACTGGCCGTCCGCAAAGCACAGCGTGCGCGCAATCGGATCATTTGAGTAGAGGGTAGAGATGGTGCTGACGGTCGGCAAGGTGCTGGCGCGGGAAGCACGCGAAGCAAATTGTTGAGCGCAGACGGACACACTGCTCAGGATTATGAGCAGCGAAGCAAGAACAACTACGCGGAATTGTGATGAGCGGTTCATGTCGTGACTCCTTTTCGAGACAAGAGTATGTACTCGTAACAATCGCGAGGCAAGATTTTTAGGGAGACAGAAATTTAGACTAGGATTCGGGCAGAAAACGTTGCTGGAGATACATTGAAAGATCAGCAACTTTTACCCGCTCCTGTACCCAGGTATCGCGATCCCGAACGGTGACCGCCTCGTCTTCCAGCGACTGATGATCGACCGTAACGCAGAAGGGCGTGCCGATCTCGTCCTGTCGCGCATAAAGCTTGCCGATGCCGCCGGTGTCGTCATAAACGGCGCGCATAACCGGCTGCAAAGAGCGTTTGATGGCTTTCGCCATGCCGACGATCTCGGGTTTATTTTTCGCTAGCGGCAGCACCGCCACTTTGATTGGCGCCATCGAGTGATGCAGCTTAAGAATGACGCGCGTCTCGCCCTTGTCATTAGTCTTTTCAGCATAGGCATCCATCAGGAGCGCGAGCACCGTGCGATTGACGCCGGCGGCCGGTTCGATTACGTAGGGATAGAAACGCTGTTTCGTCTGTTCGTCGAAGTACGAAAGGTCGTCCGTCGAATCAGGATTCAGGCGCTTGCCTTCTGCGTCTTCAGGTTTTTTCGAATGCGTCTTCAGATCGAAATCGGTGCGATTCGCGATGCCCATTAACTCGTCCCACTGCCGCTCATCCTCTTCACGTTCAGGGAAGAAGCGATACTGAATGTCCACGGTGCGCTTCGCGTAATGAGCTAATTCTTCTTTTGGTTGTTCATACAGCCGCAGGTTCGCGCTGGAAATACCGAGTTCCTGAAACCATTGATTGCAGGCGTCAATCCATTCCTGGTGCGACTGCTCGTCTTCACCGGGCTTGACGAAGTATTCCATCTCCATCTGCTCGAACTCACGCGTGCGAAAAATAAAGTTGCCGGGTGTGACTTCGTTGCGAAACGATTTGCCGATTTGCGCGACGCCGAAAGGCAGCTTGCGCCGGCTGGTGTTCAGCACGTTAAGAAAGTTGATGAAGATGCCCTGCGCGGTTTCGGGACGAAGATAAACGAGAGAGGCCGGATCGTCTTCTGACGTCGCACCGACGTGCGTGCGAAACATCAGGTTGAACGGGCGTGGTTCAGTGAGATTGGTTGAGCCGCAGTTGGGACACTTGCCGCCTTCGAGTTTGTCCGCGCGCCAACGGCTATGACATTCCTTACAGTCAACCAGCGGATCGCTGAACGTATCTTCGTGTCCGGAATATTTCCAAGCCAGGCGATTCAGGATGATCGAAGAATCCAACCCTTCGATGTCATCGCGCTCGTAAACCATCCAACGCCACCAGGCCTGGCGCACATTGTTAGCCAGCTCAATACCCAGCGGCCCGTAATCCCACGCGCTGCCGAGGCCGCCATAGATTTCTGAAGATGGATAAACGAAGCCGCGACGCTTCGCTAGTGAAACGATTGTCTCGATGTTTGGAGCAGACACGGGTTTGTGAATCGTAAATTGTGAATCGTGAATAGTAGAACGGAAGCGTGAGTGTAGCAGGTCAGAACCACCTGCGGTAGCGGGTGGTTTAACTTGGCATGGAACGTTCTCGGACAAAACAAAAACCACCCGCTACCGCAGGTGGTTCCGACTTCCCTAAAAAGGCTAACGGGCTGCTGATAATTCCTGCGAGGCTCCCCCTAGCCTCTGCAAGCCGTTTATCAGCAGCCCTGCCTTATTGCTCTGCGACTGTCCTGGCTACTCTGTTCCCCCGAAAGAGCCGCCATCACTTTTAAGATGTGAAGCGCCTCCCCCAAAGCGCCTCTCAACTTGTCTCAGAGCCTTGACCCGATTTAGCTTCTGTCCTTACTTAGTCGATTCAGCTTTAGCAACGGTTGTGCCAATGCATAGCGCACCACACTCGTTTCAATTTTCTAAAGAAAAAGAGCGGACGCGTTTACGGGACGGTGGAGTGTTGCGATCGCGTTGTAAGTGTTCGGTACAGACGATAATATTTTTGCACTAAAACCGCTCGCGGCAGGCTGGGTCAGAAGCTATCGGGATGGAAAGGACGGTTGTAGAACTCTCGGTAGAGCCAGCCGAGCACTCGCACTTCGGCCGTGCACAGTGTCTCGACCCAGCAATTGAAGAGAAACTCGGCGCGTTCCGACGCCGCAGGAATCTTAGCCGACTCTGCCACCACGGAAGCTTGATTCATTTCCAGAGCGTAAGCCTGCGCGACGTTCTCAGTTGCTTTCGACGCTGTATTGAGAGCGTTCAGAAGCTGCGCCATCCATCCGTGCAGCGCCTCCTCAGTCTGGTTGTGCGCGAGCGATTGAATGATGCCAATTGCCAGACGATCCTCAGCGCGGCTGAAATTGAAGACTTCTTCACCGGCGTCACGACTTTGTTGCTGCTTCCACTGAAAAAGCTCTTCAATCTTCGGATGCTTGATGATTGCGACCCTATCGTCATAGTCGAGGAACCATTGAATCACGTCCGGAATCGAATCGTAGTCGATGCGCCCACCGGCATCGCGCAAGAGAGCGGGTCCGTTTGGCGTGGTGCTTGGCGTGCTCATTTGTGACGGGCGACGTTGAGAGAGAAGGCCGCACGCGCTTCTCCAACACGCTCCCCCCGTCGATTTGTGATGGGCGTTGGCGCGTACGCCGCGAGTGCCGTGATCTCGCTTTCGCTTAGAACGCCCAGTTGCCGGAGCGCCTCGATTACGGCCGGCGGGCGCGCGCGCCGATCGTCACCGTCTTCGACTTTTAGTGCTAAGCCCAGCCCCTTTGGCCAATCGGCACAGGGCAAAACGCCGACGGTATATACGCCGTCAGCTCCAATCTTTGAAACTAGGCGGCCGTTTCCAGCGCGAATTAGTTCGGTATCCAGGCGATCTTTCGACCCCCCAACCATCTCTGGGTAGTTAATCATCGCTTGGACAATCCGTTCGCAAGCGGTCAGGGTTTCAGACACGTAGTCGTAAACAACGAGCCGCGCGTACATCAAAGCCATTGCGCGTACAGAAATTCCGAACACAGGCACACCGCAGCCATCAACACCAATTGCGATATCACTCAGATGTGCGGCAGAGAATCGCGAAACTGCGTCGAGAATCAACTGCTGCACCAAGTTGTCCGACTGATCGTAAGTTTCGATAGGCGCGCCGAGGTGCTTCGCGACGGCCAGCATTCCGGCATGCTTACCAGAGCAATTGTTTTGCAGGACGCTGGGCGGTTGTTGATTCCTGGCCAGTTCGCGCGCGACTTCGGTGCTGTATGGTTCGTGCACGCCGCACTTGAGCGCTCCTTCGCCCAAGCCGATCTTCTTCAGCATCGATTGTACAGTTTCGACATGGATCGGTTCGCCACTGTGCGATCCGCATGCGATGGCAATCTCCCGGTCAGTGAAGCCAAACCGGTCGGCCGCGCCGGAAGTGATTAACGG
Organism: Pyrinomonadaceae bacterium; assembly: GCA_035273405.1. Classification (GTDB taxonomy): domain Bacteria; phylum Acidobacteriota; class Blastocatellia; order Pyrinomonadales; family Pyrinomonadaceae; genus UBA11740. Next base: position 14,922 of record DATEPC010000005.1, read on the forward strand.
AATGGCCTGAAACGGCTTTCCTGAGGAACGAATGAAGGTGACAGTCTGCGGCGCACCGAGTTCCGCCACCGCCTGGCCGGCGCCATCGACGGCGACTAAGTGACCGCGGTGCAATGATTCAACAATTGGGCCGCGCCATACTTCGACCAGAGGAGCTGCACAATCTATGTTGGACACGATGCCAGCATCTTAACTGTTGCCTTGAGAAAAAAGAAAAGCGGGACTGCTCCCGCTTTAATAGACACTGTTTTGTGAATTCGTCGGACGAACGACGCGGCTTACTTCTCCTGGGTCGCAGCCAATGCCGCTGGCGGCGTCACCGTGCGCGCGCGCGTCGCTTTCGTCTTCGGGCGCTTGACCGGCACTGATAGAACCGTCAGCTTCACATTGCGACGACCGAACTGCAGGGCTTCTCGCGTGGATGGAGTCCAAATGTCGATCTTGCGGCCCTTTATCGCCCCGCCCGTATCGGCGACCAGGTATTCGCCACTCCACGGTCCCGCATCGAGCCGGACCCGCGTGCCAAGCGGCAGGTGTCTTGGGTCGGCGGCAATCAATCCGCGCGAAACGTACTGCCCGCTGGCAGTCCGGCCGCGTAGGCTGTACGCGGTGGCCGAGTAGGTTTCCGTCGGCTTCTCTATGACGCCAACCAGCTTTGCCACCGGGGCGGTCGTTGGGGCCTCGGCGGGAATCGTCTCGTCCTCAGGTATCTGACCGGCGACTTCCAAAACCGCGTCCTGTTTGACGGCGGGCTTCGGGTCTTGCGGCATGTACTTTTGGGCGTAGGAAATTACTGAAAAGACGAGAAGCACACCAAAAGCGCTTCCCAGAATGATGGATAACTTCTTCAAGTCGGGTTCTCCTGTCCGATGTTTTGTGCCAACTTTTCAGCAGCGGGCGCGCGAGTCGGGATTCTGTGACTCGACCTCCGGCTTGGAGACTGAAGCAGTGAAAGCCGAAGCTAGGGCTTAGTTTCTCTTTAACGCTGCGCTGAAAAAACCTGTCATTCGCCCGCGTCGGGCGGCGATGACTCAAGCAAGATAAGCCTAAGAAATCAAAAAGAAAGCGAACTCTTTTGTGAGAGTTCGCCTGTGAACCGGGAAAAGGCTAGCACAGCGATCTGGCCGTGTCCACCGAACGGCAGCATTCGCAGTGTACGATTTCGTTGCAAAAAACGTGTGGGTAAGTTGTGATTCCGGCCAGCGGATTTCGACCCTTGGGAGTAATTGCTGGAATGGTTAAGCTTTCTCCAACCCGGCGTACTTTTCGACCAATTTTTTCTGGCCATAGCCGGGAAAGCTGACGGTCAACTTGGTTTGGTCGCCCGAGCCTTCTCGACGCAGAACCAGACCCCGTCCGTACTTCGCATGGCGCACATACGACCCTGGCAGGGCGTCCGCGGCGGGGCCGCTGGGCGCAGGTTGTTTAGGCTTTTGCGGAGATCGAAAGGTCTCCGGCTGACCCATGCGGGTCGCTCGGTTCTTGAAAAACTCAGCGACCGATTGCGCGTTATCGTAGGTCTTTCCTTCGTAACGCGCCCGCGCTTTGTTTTCTCGATGGATGGCCAATTGCCCGTCGCTCACCCCCGTCGACCCCCTGGCAAAAGAAAGCCAGGACCGGCCGTGGGACAGATCTTCGATCAACTCGAGGGGCATCTCGTTGAGAAACTGTGACGGCTCTGCGGCGAGTTCTTCGCCGTAAACCCGTCGCTTCACCGCATGCGTCACGTACAGAAACCGTTCGGCTCGCGTCATTGCCACATAGCAAAGCCGGCGCTCCTCCTCGATGTCCGACGAGTCGCTTAGCGAACGCGAATGGGGGAACAGGCCATCTTCCAAACCGACGATGAAAATGACAGGGAACTCGAGTCCCTTGGCGGAGTGCGCCGTCATTAGGGTGACAGGCACGTCGGCTTTGTATTGATCCGTATCAGCGACCAGAGCGGAGTGATCGATGAACTCGCGGATGCCGTCGGGTCCTTGTTCGTCGTAATCCACCGCGGCGTTGACGAGCTCCTGAAGGTTTTCAAGACGGCCTTCGGATTCCTCGCTGTCTTCCGACTTCAAAGCATTCTCGTAACCGGTTTCGATGATTGCCGCTTTGACCAGATCTGAAACGGGTGAGGTTGATTCGATCTCAGACTCTCGCTCGGCGGTGGCGCCGAAGGCTTTTGCTTTAGCGCTGAGCTCTCGAATGATGCGCTGGAAATTTGTCAGCGAAGTGATGGCACGCGGCGACAGCCGGTCTCCATCGCTGAGTAGTTCCGAAATCGCATCCCAATAAGATTTGCCGGCTTCGCGCGCGCGAATCTCAATTTCATCGATCGTCACCTTGCCGATCCCGCGCGGCGGAGTGTTTATAACGCGTTGCAAAGCAATCGAGTCGTTCGGATTCAGAGCCAGCTTCAAATACGCGATGATGTCGCGCACTTCCATTCGTTCGTAGAACGAGAAGCCGCCGACGATGTTGTAAGGCAGACCGGCGCGCCGCATCGCCTCTTCAAACACACGCGACTGCGAGTTGGTGCGGTAGAGCACGGCGGTGCGCACATCACGGTCGGCGCGAAGATGCTCTTGTATCTTGCCGGCGACGAAGCGCGCTTCCACGTCGGCATCGAGGGCCTGATAGTAGCGAATCTTCTCGCCCGCCGGATTCTGAGTCCAAAGCGCTTTTTCCTTGCGCTCGATGTTGTGTTTAATGACGCCGCTGGCGAGGGCGAGGATGTTCTGCGTCGAACGATAGTTTTCTTCGAGACGAATTACTTTCGCCGAAGGGAAATGCTCTTCAAATTTGAGAATGTTTTTGATGTCCGCGCCACGCCAGCGATAAATTGATTGATCCGGATCGCCGACCACGCAGATGTTCTGTTGCTTCTCTGTCAGTAGTCGAATCAGCGCGAATTGAAGCTGATTTGTGTCCTGATACTCATCGACCAGCAGATAATGAAAGCGTTCGTTGTACCGCTCGCGAACTTCAGGGACGTCGCGCAGCAGACGCACGGCCTTGATCAACAGGTCATCGAAATCCAGCGCGTTGTTTTTGTGCAAACGCTCTTCGTAAAGCTGAAACACGCGCGCGATCGACGCCCGGCGTTCGTCAACGTACTGTGCTTTTGCCGCAAAAGCGTCCGAATCCTCGCCGCGATTCTTCGCTGAACTGATCGCCGCGTGCACCGAACGAGGTGCGAGTTGTTTATCGTCGATGCCCAGGTCGCGAATGCAGTTTCGCGTCAGCCGCACCGTGTCATCCTGATCGTAAATCGTGAACGAGCGCGTGTAGCCCGCGTTCAGCGCCTCAATGTCTCTCCGCAGAATGCGCACGCACAGACTGTGAAAGGTGGAAATCAAAGGGGTGCTGCCGATCTGCAAACCTTCAATCAATTTGCTGACGCGTTTGCGCATTTCTTCGGCGGCTTTGTTCGTAAAAGTCACCGCGAGAATGTTGCGCGGCCAGACACCGCGCTCAACGATCAGGTAAGCGATCCGGTTGGCGATCACGCGCGTTTTCCCCGACCCGGCGCCCGCCAGAATCAGCAGGGGCCCATCGCCTGTCGCCACAGCTTCGCGTTGCTGGGGATTGAGTTGCGAGAGAAATTCACTCATGAAAATGTTGCCGTTGCCATTTAAGCATAGGAGCTGGTGAAACGTCAGTGCCGCTGAAGTATTGCACGGCGCGTCGTGTTTCTTGGCCGCCTCTTTAGTGGCGAACGTTGTGGGGTCCCGCTGCTTGTCGGCTTCGGATCTTTCTTCCGCGGGTAGAGCCGATATTCTGCGGATGCTATTTTCCTGATCATAGTGGCGAGATATCCTAATCAGAGTGTGGAGAATGACTGGAGCGCAGGCGTCCCGCTTGCATTCGCGTTTGAGCGTCGAACTCACGACGACACTGCGTTTTTGATCGAACTAATGACAGTTTCTTGAAATCTGTAAAGACTAGAGCGACAATGCGCAGTGTCTCGACGCTTGGCCCGGCCATTCTGCTCAACTTCGCATAAACCTGCGGTCGTTTTTTTCCGCTAAGCGCATCTGAATCTAGGATCGGACGCACCGTCTCTCACTATCGAATTCTCGAAAAGCTTGGCGAGGAACGCCAGTCGCCGAGAAAGCCTTCCAGCAACAACTTGAGTCTGCGAAAGCTGTGGGTGATCAGGAACAGATTGGCCTCGCTCACGAGGGCCTGGGGGCGGTCGCAGCACATCGACAGAATTATCCCGCTGCACTTGGGCACTATGACGAGAAATACAAGATCAGGAGCTCGCTGAACAAGAGATCAAGTATGGGTTATGAGCGGTTGCGCGCGGTGCGATGCTTACTCAACTAGGACGCGCGGACGAGGCGCGAGCTGTTCTGAGTGAAGCGCTTACAATTGCAGAAAACCAGGGCAAAGATCCGTACAAAGAACTACTGGGGCTTGTTCATCTTGCGAACGCCGAGACTTCCTTGATCGAGCGGAAGTTCGCTGTGGCCATCAAAGAAGGCGACCTCGCTTTGTCACTGGCGGGTATCGATTTCAAGTCAATCGCGGTGCGAGGAAAATCCGTTGTCGGACTCGCGCGGGCTCTGTCTGGTCAGACTGGCGGCTGACTAATCCGTGACAGCCGAACGCAGCGCGCTAAACAGCTTCACCAGCTCAGGCAATTGATAGTTCGCATTCAAGCCGCTCGGATTCGGCAAGACCCAAACCCGCGCGTCGTGAATTCTTTCCGGCTGCTCGCCGACCTGCGCCTTCGGTTTCGCGAACGCAACGCGGTAAGCGCCGACGCCGAGAATGGCCACGACCCGCGGACGATATCGTTTTACCTTCGCGGCTAACGAGCGTCCGCCGGCAATGAAATCTTCTTTGGTCAGTTCGGCTGCCGTGGCGGTGGCATGCGGGACGACGTTGCTAATTCCGATTCCGCGCGCCAGTAGTTCATGCTCGTCAAACGGCGAGACCAAACGATCCGTAAAGCCCGATTTAAATAGCGCCGGCCAGAAGCGATTGCCGGGCCGCGCGAAGTGATGACCCACCGCAGACGTGTAGAGTCCCGGATTTATCCCGCAAAACAGCACTTTTAGATTTGGCGCGATCACATCCCGGACTTTCTTGCCGGCCGCTTCGACCAGTTGCTGCCTGGTTGGCTTGAACGGTTTGGTGACCGCCATGGTTGGCTCTTAGACTAGCACGCAAGACTTCATCGTCAACATCATGGCTACCAGAAAATCCAGCAGGAAAAGCCGGGACACCGCTATCTGCTCAGCCGCGCGCAAGGCCCGCATGCCGGAAATCATTCGTCCGATGCTGGCCACGCTTGTGGATGAGCCCTTCTCTGATCCGGACTGGATTTTCGAAACGAAGTGGGATGGGTTTCGCTCCGTCTGCTTCGTGAGCAAGGGAAGAGCGCGACTCGTTTCGCGCAATCAGATCGAGATGACCTCGCAGTATCCCGAGCTGGCAAACATACCGAAGCAGATCGATGCAAAAGAAGCGATCCTCGATGGTGAGATAGTCGCGCTCGACGAACACGGCCGGCCACAGTTTCAGTTACTGCAGAACAAGCTGCGCATACGGAGTGGCGTTTATGCGAAAGCGCGGACTGCGCAACTTGTCTATTTCGCGTTCGACCTGCTGCACCTCGATGGCTAC
>DATEPC010000006.1:0-3202 GCA_035273405.1 Pyrinomonadaceae bacterium
CGTGGCTTTAGCCCGGTTCCGGACACGGCGACAAAACCGAAACCGTTTAAACGGTTTTCAGTCCTCAGCCAACGCCACCACGCCGCGCTAAAGCGGCGGCGTGAATGAGAAGTTTTGTCAAAATCGATCAATCCATTATAAATGGCTCGCTCGCTGATAACTTTCATTGTGTCTAACGATCTAACAACCAAATCCGCAATTGAACTGGTCGCGTTGATCAGCTCGCGCGCAGTTTCACCCGTCGAAGTGGTTGAAGCTCATCTGCGCAGAATTGAGCAAGTGAATCCGGCGCTGAACGCGATCGTGACGATTGCCGAAGATGCTATCGAGCGCGCGCGCGTGTGCGAGGGGGCGCTGATGAGCGGACAAGGCGTTGGCCCGCTGTGCGGTTTACCGGTCACGGTTAAGGACACGATTGACACGGCCGGCCTGCGGACGACAAGCGGCTCGCGAATTCGCGCGCATCACGTTCCGGAGCAGGACGCAGCTTCAGTTGCGCGACTGAAAGCGGCGGGAGCGATAATTCTCGGCAAGACCAACGTGCCTGAGATGGCCGTTCCGTACGAGACGGATAATCCGGTTTTTGGATACACGAACAACCCTCACGATCTAAATCGCACGGCCGGCGGATCGAGCGGAGGTGAAGCCGCGGCAATTGCAGCGTGTCTTTCGCCGGTTGGCTTGGGCAGCGATCTTTCCGGATCGATTCGCGTGCCCGCGCACTTTTGCGGCATCGCCGGATTGAAACCGACGACGGGCCGTGTGCCGATGGATGGACATACACCAGCAACTCCTGGGGTGGTCGCGCTGGGCGCATCCATAGGGCCGATGGCGCGGCGAGTTCAGGATCTTGCGCTGCTGTTCAAGGTGCTGGCGGAGCCGACGCAGTTTGAGGCCGCGCAAAACGAAACTGACATTCTGAATCCGACGCCGTTGCGCGGTTCGCGCGTGGCCTGGTACACCGACGACGGAGTAGCACCCGTGTCAGAAGAGATTCGCGTGGCAGTTCAGAACGCCGCTAAGGCTCTGGCCGGCGCGGGACTTGAAGTGATCGAAGTTACTCCTCCGGGAATCTCAAAAGGTTCGCAGCTTTGGATCGACTTGTTTTCACGCGCCGCGAACAGTGAAATCGCTGCGCTGTACCGGGGCAGGGAAGTCGAGGCAGGCCCGCAGGTAGCTCGTCTGCTGCGCGAGTTCGATCATGCGACGGCCGACTTCCAAGAGAAGATTGAAAAGGCCGAGCGATTGGCCGCTGCCGTGCTCGAGCGCGAGCGCATGAGCGAAGGGTTGCTGCAGTGGATGAGAACGACCGGCTTGATCCTTGCGCCTGTTGGTGCGACGGTTGCGTTCGAGCATGGCGCTGAACGTGTGGAAGTCGGCGGCAAATCGATCAGCGTCTTTCGCGCGTTCAGTTACTCACAAACGTTCAACGTTCTCGGGCTGCCGAGCGCAACTGTTCCTGCCGGACGCACCGCCAATGGTTTGCCAATCGGTGTGCAGGTCGTAGGCCGGCCCTTCGAAGAACGCAGCGTGCTTTCAGCAGCGGGAATCATCGAGGCTGCGCTCGGGGTACTCACGCCTCCGGCGTGCTGACGGGACGGTAATAAGCACGCCAGGGGCGGTACGCACGCCTCCGGCGTGCTAATGGAAATTAAAAGCACGCCGGAGGCGTGCGTACCCAGCACCTTTCCTTCACGAACCGCTTTCGTTATATTGACGCGCGAATATTCCCTTGGGTTTTTCCGGAGGTAGTGATGCCACTCGCAAATCTGTTTCTGTTTCAGACTGAAGCGCTTGCTGGATTCCTGACAGTATTTCTTCTGCTTTTTCTCGGCATCTTTCTGCTGATTGTCGCTGTGAAGACAATCAAGATCGTGCCGCAGGCCACGGTGATGTTGATTGAAAGGCTCGGCCGTTTCAGTCGCGTCGCGACCAGCGGCCTGAACATCATCATTCCGTTCTTAGACAAACCGCGCGCCTTTTATTGGACAAACACGCGGTCCGGAATGACTTCGATCGATTTGCGCGAACAGTATATCGACCTGCCGCCGCAACCAGTGATCACGCGCGACAACGTGACAATCCACGTCGATTCGGTTGTCTACTGGCAGATCATCGATCCGATCAAGGCTGTGTACGAGATGAACGACCTTGTCGGCGGTATCGTGCAGTTGACGATTACGGGCATGCGCGCGGTGATGGGCGAGATGGATTTGGATCACACGCTGTCTTCGCGCGATCAAATCAATTCGAAACTGCGTCTGATCCTGGACGAGGCAACCGACAAATGGGGAGTGAAAGTAACCCGCACGGACGTTAAGAACATCAATCCGCCTGAAGATGTGCGGGTCACGATGGAGAAGCAGATGACCGCAGAGCGCAACCGGCGCGCTTTGGTGTTGCAGGCAGAGGGTGAGCGGCAGGCGGCCATCACGCGGGCCGAGGGCGAGAAGCAAGCGGCGGTAACCCGTTCAGAGGGCGAGAAGCAGTCTCAAATTCTGCACGCCGAAGGTTTGGCGCAGGCGCGTCTGCGTCATGCAGAAGCGGAAGCACAGGCGATTTCCCAGGTGGCTGAAGCTATGCAAGAGCATGGGAACCCAGCGCAGTACCTGATCACAACGCGCTACATAGAAAGCCTGCGCGACATGACCAAGAGCAACAACGCGAAGGTGATCTTCATGCCGGTGGAAACGGCGAGCATGCTTTCCAGCGTGGGCACGATCAAAGAGATGTTGTCGGAAACGGGCTTGAAGGGTCCCGACGATTCACAGAAGCCGCCGCCGCCACCGAGACAGTTGAGATAGATGTGGCACGGGCGTCCCGCCCGTGAGAACCACGCGCAAGATGCGCGTGCCACCCCAAAACCGCCGCCACCGAGACAGTTGAGATAGATGTGGCAGGGGCGTCCCGCCCGTGAGAACCACGCGCAAGATGCGCGTGCCACCCCAGAACCGCCGCCACCGAGACAGTTGAGATAGTGGAGCTCACAGAAATGCATTTCCTTAGCCCAGGCGTTCACGCCTGGGTAAAACAAACCGAATGCAGGATAAGCCCCTTAAGGGGCTTCGTTGTTTCTGGGGATTCACCGCTCCCAAACGGCTGGGCTAGAGAAAAGGTTCACCAATCCTGAAGAAGTCTTCGCGCTTCGCGCTCATGCGGGCAGGATGCCCGCGCTCCCAGTGGGATGCTCGCGCTCCGCATA
>DATEPC010000007.1:0-21790 GCA_035273405.1 Pyrinomonadaceae bacterium
GGCCCTCAGCGAAGCGCACCGTAACGGCGTCGTCCATCGCGACATCAAGCCCTCAAACGTGGCGGTCGATCACCGTGGAGATGTAAAGGTCCTGGATTTTGGCTTGGCCAAGCAGCTCAACATCGATTCGATGACTGAAAGTGATCCGGAACGGCAAACCTTGCTGACGTCACAAACTCAGGAAGGCGTCATCGTTGGCACGCCGCTTTACCTCTCGCCGGAACAAGCGCTTGGTTCAGGCATCGACGCCCGTAGCGACATCTTCGCGCTCGGCTCTTTGCTCTACGAATGCGTTGCTGGCCGGACGCCATTTGACGGGGCCACCCGCATGGAGATCTGCACCAAGATAATCCGCGATGATCCCGTCCCCCCTTCGACCATCAACAGCGACGTGTCTGAGGCCATCGATCAGATTGTGCTGAAGGCGCTCGCAAAAAAACCGTCCGACCGTTATCAATCGGCCGACGAAATGGCTGGAGATTTGGCGGACGTTCGGTCCGGCTTTGCGGCGACGGCCGAGATGCGCGTTATCCCGCGCTTGGCGTCGCAAGCCAGCGGCGCACAACCCACCGGCGCCCTCGCGACTTTGTCGGACATATTTCGCAGGCCACGGATTTCGCTCGGGTACGTTATTGCTGGTGTCGTGGCTGTGGCGCTGCTTGGAATACTCGGTTGGTGGCTGACCCGTCCCACCGTGCACGAACCCACGCCCGAAGCAAGGCGGCTTTACGATCTGGGCGTGACGGCAATGCGCGAAGGCGCCTTCTTCAAATCGAGCAAGTTGTTGCAGCAGGCCGTGGGGACTGATGAGCGGTTTGCGCTCGCGCACGCACGTTTGGCGGAAGTATGGACTGAACTGGATGTGCCGGACGACGCTAAGAACGAATTACTCATTGCGCAAAATTTGGTTCCGAACCGGGCCGCGCTGGTACCCGTAGACAGTTTGCGACTGCAGGCGATCTCAAACACGGTGACGCGCGATTTTCCGTCAGCCGTCGAAAACTACCGGCGCCTGGTAGCAACGGTGCCGGCAAACGAGAAGGCTTTCGCGCTGGTCGATCTCGGCCGCGCTCATGAAAAAGGCGAGCAGCTCGAACCAGCGATCGACGCGTACCGGCAAGCCACGCAAATCGATGCGCACAGCGCGGCGGCATTTCTGCGACTGGGAGTTGCGCTCGGTCGCGCTCAAAAATACCAGGAAGCCGAGAACGCGCTGAAGCGAGCCAACGACCTGTTCGACATTTCAAACGAGATCGAGGGCACGACCGAAGTTTTTCTTCAGCGCGGCAGCCTTCTACAGCAGCAGGGAAAGATGGCGGACGCTGAAGTGGCGTTTGGAAAGGCGCTCGAACGCTCGACAAGTCTGGAGAACAACGATCAGCGCATCAGGACGCTCCAGCAGTTGAGTAACATTTATATCCTCGCCGGCGATGCCACAAAGGCGCAGCAATATTCGGAGCAAGCGATGGCCCTGGCGCGCTCGAACCGGATGGAAAATCGGACGACGCTCGGCCTGATCGAGATCGGGAGGGCCTACATGATTCGCGGCAACTTTGCCGAAGCCGACAAGAATTTCAACGAAGGACTGCGGCTCGCGCAACTTTATAAAGCCCGTTACGCCGAAGCGCGCGCGCAGTTGGCGCTCGGTGCTCTGCGGAAACAGCAGGACAGTCCCGAGGCTGCGCTGACCTATCTTCAGAACGCACTGCGATTCTTTGAGCAGGGTCATTACGGCAAGGAAACATTCAGCACCTATTTCAATCTGGGCTACGTGCAGATTGAGCTGGGAAAATACGACGACGCTAAGCAAACATTTGAACGATTGCTCAAAGCAGCGCAGGCCGTCGGCGATCATCAGTTCATCGCCTACGGGCACAACGGGCTCGGTTACGTGCTGCTGGATAGCGAGAGATTTCCCGAAGCGTGGAACCATTTTTATGAGGATTACAAGATCGAAAAGTCAATCAACGCGAAGCTGGCGACAGGCTATGCGGCGGACTACCTGGGGACAACGGCGTGGCGCTTAGGCAGATTCCCGGACGCGCATGCATACCTGGATGAAGCGCTCGCGATAGCTGAACCGGCGGGTCAGGAGGCGTACAAGGATCTCCTTGCCGACGCAACCTGCTCTGCGGCGGGGCTGGCTTTGAGTGAAGCGAAAGCCGCTGAGGCAGTAGGCAAAGCCCGGCGCGCTTTGGCTATCGCAGGAGATGAATTCAAAGTAAGCGCCGTTCGCTCGCGGGCGACTCTGGGTCTGGCGCTGGCCCGATCCGGACAGGCAGCTGCCGGCCGCAAGGAATGTGAGCAGGCCGTGCAAATGGCGCGCGCGCTGCACAACCCGCTCTGGCTGTCCGAAGCGTTGTTGGCTTTCAGCGAAGCGTCGTTGGCGGCGGGCGATACGCCGGGCGCGCTGACGAGTGCGACTGAAGCACAGTCACGCTTTGCCAGTGCGAAGCAGAACGAATCTTTGTGGCGGGTTTATGCAATCCAGGCGCGAGGAACGGAAAAACTTGGCGACAAAGAGAAGGCCCGGCAACTGGCGCAGCAAGCCGAATCGCTCCTGGCGTCTTTGGAAGGCGTGTGGGGAACGGACCACTACCAGTCTTATCTGGCTAGACCGGATATCACTGAACTCAGGCGGCTTCTCACGAATCTGTCGAGCGGCAGTTAACGGCAAAAAAACAAAGGACCGAGACTGGCGAAGTCTCGGCCCATCGAAACCTGAGGTTATCCTCCATCATCACTTGGAACTGGTGGCCCGATTCCGGCTCTCATTGGCCGTTTCATCCTCTTCTTAGCTGTCTTCTTTTTGCCGGTCTTTTTCTTTCCTCCGGTCTTTCCTTTTGATGAGGTTTTGCCGGCCTGCTTCTTGCCAGCCTTTTTCTTACCAGCTGTTTTCTTACCAGCTGTTTTCTTACCAGCTTTTCTCTTGGTGGCCATTTCGGTTTCTCCTTCGTGAAAGTCTGAAGCGGCGCAAGCCTATGCGAAAGATGCGAGAGTGTAAAGACTTTTTCGCTTCAAACTTGATTTGCTTAACGCGTGTTTTTTATCGCAGGCATAGATGCATCATGCTTGAGCGTGCCCTTCACTTGAGAGCGCCCATCAGCTTTGAACAACACGATGTTCTTGAATTTAGTTTTACCCGGCCGGGACAGTTCGCCCGCACTAGTAGTTATTTGGGCTTGCAGTTCTTGCTTCAATGTTCCGCCTACGACTCCCGTCAAGGTCACGGTTACTCGACCAACGTCTGAATTTTTATTCGGGTCAGCATTCCCCGCGGCTTTTGTTTTTGCATCGCTGTACTCGACGTGTGTGGTGTTGATCGTGATGCCGCGAATGGCGGTTGCGCTACTTTGTCCATCTGCGTCTGAGAAGCTCAGCTCGTATTCGCCTGCCGTCAGCATCCCTAAGTCGAAAGCGCTCTCAGCTTCCGAAAGCTTTCCGTCCTTATTCAAGTCGGCGATCTGGCTCGTCAACACACTTTCTCCCGAAGCCTTCTTAAGATTCAGCACGAGCGGATCAAACCTGGTTCCGGCCGTCCTGCTAGTGTTCTTGATGTTCGACCTGGTGGTGTTGATTCCTTGCTGGGGTTCCCCCGGAGTTTGTGCCGTCGCGACCGATGGCAGACAAAACATCGTAAAGATAAATGCCGAAAGGGCGACCCTGGTAACTGAGATTTGTTTGAACATTAAAATCTAATCCTTTTGAGCGCGGTTTTGATGAAACCAGTTCGAGGGGGTGGTGCTGGACACGAAATCGTCCACACCCAACCACTGTTTTAGAATCCGGCAGCCTTCGGTGAGCCACTGCCTTTACTCAAGGGGCCAGGGATCACTCCGGCTGCGCGCGACATTTCGGCTGCTGCTGCGCTCGTCATTACACGCGAATCGCCGAGTACGATAGTCATGTTCCCGCCCGGATTCTTTCCGCCGTGATCGCAAAGCTGACGCTATTGCTATGCCGGTCGATAGCCCGCATGTTTCCAACTCCAGCAACGACATCAGCGTCACGAATTAGCTTCGATTCGCAGCAAGAGTTGGCGAACGAGAGACGAGCTCTTGAAGGCGTAAAACCTAGCTCAAGAGATAGTAGAGCTATCCACTTAGATACCTCTACGGACCTGGAGCTCTGATTGATCTTAAAGAGAGCGAACTACCGCCGCGCCTCACTGGACACCAGTTTCCCTTGATATTAAGAGCGCAGATTAATGTTATAGGTTTTGATTTTTGAGTTGAGCGTCGTGGGATTCATGCCGAGCAGGCGCGCGGCGCGGGATTGATGGCCGCCGGTTTGATCCAGAGCGCGCCGAATGAGATCGATTTCAAAGCGTCGCACTTCGTCGTAGAAGTTCACGCCACGTGTGACGTCGATTCCTGACGACGCACCCACAGCTTCGCGCGCAACCGCGGCGGCGGCCTGGGGATCGGCGATTTCGCGACGCAGGCATTCACGTGTGACCTCGTCTCGAGGAGCGATTACCACCGCGCGCTCGATTGCGTTCTCAAGCTCGCGCACATTACCGGGCCAGGAATAGTTCTCCAGCAGTGACAACACTTCGGGATTGATCTGTTCCGAGATCTGCCGGCCGTTCTCCTCGTTGTACTTGCGAATAAAATGTTGCGCCAGCGGCAGAATATCTTCATGCCGGTCACGTAAAGGCGGCAGCTCAATCGGCACCACCGACAAGCGATAATAAAGATCCTCGCGAAACACCCCCTGACGCACCGCTTCTTTCAAGTCGATGTTGGTGGCGGCGATGATGCGCACATCGACGCGACGCGGTGTCGTATCACCCAAGGGCGTGAATTCCCTCTCCTGGATGACGCGGAGCAGGCGCACCTGAGTCTCGGGCGGGATGTCGCCGATTTCATCGAGAAAGATTGAGCCGCCGTCAGCGACTTCGAACAACCCTTTTTTCGCGGCAATCGCCCCGGTGAATGCTCCGCGCGTGTGACCAAACAGCTCGGACTCGAGCAACTCAGAAGGAATGTTCGAACTGTTCACCGTCACAAACGCCCGCCCAACGCGCGGGCTCGCTTCGTGAATCGCCTTTGCGATCAGTTCTTTGCCGGTTCCGCTTTCGCCGGTAATGAGAACGGTCGAGCGCGCCGGTGCGACTTGCTCCACCACGCGAAAAACCTCCTGCATGATGTCTGAGCGGCCGATGATCGCACCGCGATCGACTTCCCGGCTCATCGCCTGTCGCAGAGAGCGGCGCTCTTCTTCTTTGCGGCGTCGCTTGATCCCGGCGGCCACCTGCGCCTTGATGTGTTCGTTCTGAAACGGCTTGCGAATGCAGCCGAACGCGCCCTTCTCCCAAGCGGCAATGGCGGTGTCGAACGTTGCGTACGCGGTAATCATCAGGACGACTGCGTCGGCATCCAGCTTCAGAAACTCTTCCAGCGCGCGCAGTCCTCCGATGCCCGGCATCGACACGTCCAACAGAACGACGTCGTACGAGCGCTTCGTATACGTGTCCAGACCTTCTTCACCGGTCTTCGACAAATCAACGCGATAGCCTTCAGCCGAGAGCAAAGTCTCGAGCACGTCGCGCATTATTTCTTCGTCGTCAACGACGAGGATTGAGCCTCTTTTAGCCATCACAGATCACATTGCAAAACTGAAATGTTTAGAGGCGGGCTACCGCCCACCGGCTACCTCCATTTGTGTCGTTTAGGAGGCGGACTAGTCCACCGAGAGTCAGCCGCACAAGTGCGGCTTCTAAACGACTGCATACGTTTGGCGGGCATTAGTCCGCCTCGAAACCTTCGCGTGTTTAGTTCCCGCAAAGTCGAGATTATGACTGAAATCGATTTCAAAAGTAACTTGACGGCGAGATGAAGGAGTTAGTTAACGGCGACTTTCATGCGCGCCCTTGGATCGGTGGTGTGGAGTGTAATGCGGAAGGTTGAACCCTGTCCCGGGGTGCTCGAAACGGTGATGTGACCCAAGTGTTCCTGCACAATTCCGTAGGTAACGGCCAACCCGAGGCCGGTGCCACCGCCGACGCCCTTGGTGGTGAAGAACGGATCGTAAATCTTCGCGACGTGTTCGGGCGCGATGCCGACGCCGTTGTCGGCAACCTCGACGACGACCAGACCCTCTTCACCGTTGCGCGTCCTTAGCGTGACCAGCCCGTTACCATTCGAGATTGAGTCGCGCGCATTCAGGATTAAGTTCGTGAAGACCTGTTGCAGCTTGCCCGAATTTCCGTGGATCTCGGGCAACTCGTCCCCGTAGTCGCGCACGATTTCAATCTGACTGCGCCGCAGTTGCGGCTCGAGCAGTTGCAAGGTGTCGTCGAGCACCCGATGAATGTTGAGTTGATTAAACTCTTCCGCGTTGCCGGTGCGCGAGAAGTTCAGCAAGTTGTTGACGATGTCGGTGGCGCGCTCTGCTTGCCGGCGGACTTTCTCAAGGAGTGCGTGCTTCGGATCGCTTTCCGGCAGCATGCCGAGCAGCATTTGCGTGTAAGAAGACACGCCGGTCAAAGGCGTGTTCACCTCGTGGGCCACGCCGGCCGCCAACAAACCGATCGAAGAGAGTTTTTCGCGCTGCTGAAGTTGTTCTTCCAGTTGCAGACGCTGAGTTACGTCTTCGAGAACTACCAGCGCGCCCGTCTGCTCCTCGGTATCGGCGTAGAGCGGCGCCAGCGCAATGTTAAGCACCGCCGCCCGGCCGGCGCGCGTAATCGTGTGTAGCTTGTAAATCTGGCGCGTCTGACTAAGGTGCCAACCTTCCGGCCCCAGCACCTGTCGCAGCGTGTCGGCGAAATCTTCGGCAAAGAGATCTTCGACGTTCTTGCCGTTGGCTTCCTCGCGCGACATCGAGAAGATTTCTTCCATCGCGGAATTCAAACGCGTGATGTTGCCGTTTAAATCAACCGCCAACAAGCCGACGTTGATCGATTCGACGATCGATTCGTTGAACTCTTTCAGCAGCTCGAGCTCGGCGGCGCGGTGTTTCTGCTCCTGGTAAAGCAGGCTGTTCTCGATCGCGACCGCGATGTAGCCCGACACGGTGCGCAAAATTTCCACGTCTTCCGACGAGAGCAACGCGCCGTCACTGGACCGTCCTAGTCCAATCACCGCCACCATCCGGCCACGCACAACGCACGGCAGATAATAATGCAGCGTCCGCCGCACAAAGTTGCCGCTTTCCGCCGGCAGCTCAAGGTCGTCTGCGCGCACCACGCCGGTCTCAGCTGAGCGGGCGCGAATCATCTCGCGAAAATCAGGTGGCGCGCTTACTTCCGAGAGTCCGGCTGTGCGTGCAACTCGATAGCCGGATGGATCGGTCTGATCTTCGATAAAAATCGCCACGCGCTCGACGTTCATCACTTCGCGAAGTCGCGAAATTAACGAGTCGAGCAAAGGATCGAGCGCCGTGCTGGCGGAAATCGTGCGTCCAAAGTCGAGCAGGCTGTGACGCATGTCGTAACGGCGGCCGTAGAACAGCCGGTCAACACGCTCCTGCAGAAAGCTCTTCACCGGCGCGGCAATCATGACGATCGCGGCCATCAGCACGATCGAAAGCACCAGCCGGAACGTAACTTCGCCTGACGACGCGACCTCGCCGGCCAATGCATACAGACCGGCGATGTATACGACTGCGCCGACGGCCAGCGCAATTCCCAGGGTCGTCGCGGCGTAAACGACAGCACGACGCACGACCAGTTCGACATCCATTAAACGATAGCGAACGACCGAATAGCCGAATGACAACGGAATCAAAATCAGCGGGAGAAAAGCGACGTCCGTTAACGGTCCCGCCGTGTCGGCGCCGAGCACGTAAGCGATGGCGTAAAACAAAGTGAAGGGCACAATCGCCAGCGCCGATCCCCAAACGACCCATTTCAACTGCTGGCGCGCCACCGTGTTTTTGCTGACTACGAATCGGCGAATCAGGATGGCCGCGCTGATCACTAATGCGGCGACAAAATGGATGAAAGAGATTCGATAGAAGCGCGCGACGAATGCCGGCGAATAATCCAGCGCAGCGTTCAACGGAGGAGCAACCAGCACGATTTGATCTCGGAGGAAAAGAACCGCGCCGACGACAGCCAACAAAATGGACGGCAGATACAGGTACACGGCCCGCCAATGCTTCTCGTCGAACAAACGATGACGAACCGGATAAATGGCGGCGAAGTGCAGGAACAACGGCGCGAACAGAATGAAGGCCGTGTTGTCGAGGATCGCAATCGCCGAATCCAGATCGCGATAACTTCCGATCGAGGTGAAAGAATGAAAAACGAACGCGGTGAGACAAAGCGTCGCGAAGTGCAACACGAACGGCGCGCGCGCCCCCTGTTTGAAAATCACAAACAGCCCGATGCAGAGATAGACAACACCGATCAGGTTTATGTAGAGATCCCGCGGCGCTAAGGTCTGAACGGACCCGAGATTGTCGAGGTCGGCGTAATAGTAACGCGTCTCAGCTGGAAACGAGGGACGCTCTATCAGGTAATGAATCTCTCCGCCGACGCGCGCGCGATCGAGATACATCTGAACTTCTTTTGCCTGGACAAGACGCTCGCATTTAGGTCCCTGTGGGTCGGGCGGGCACGCCTGGCCGTTGGGGCTGATCGCGTGCAGGCGATCCCCAGGAATGATTCGACCACGCGCGGCCGCCGAACCCGGTTCGACGACTTTGGCAATTACACCCTCAGACGTGTCCACCCAAGTGACGCCGTCGGTCGGCGGCGCTTGATGGCCGCGACGCTGCGAAAAATTCAGGACGCCGGCAGCCACGAGCAAAGCCGTGGCGCCCAACAGAAACAACGTTCGTCCTGTAAGTACTGAACCTTTCATCGAACTATTCGAAACGTGTCCTTCAGATTAATGGTATGCGACACACGAAATCGTTTATTTCAAAGCAACCGATGTTCCAGCTTGCCTTTCGCCTCGCCGGAACGAATAGCGCTGATGCACTTCGAGCTGACACTCGCTTTTGGCTGGGTTCCCTAACCGCGAAGCATTGAGCCTCAGACCTGGCTTACTCGCGCTGTACAATTTTTCGTATGCCTCCGAGATTTTGGAGAAACCGCGCGCCTCTGGGAACAGGGCCGGACCAGGAAAGGAAACGAGGGGGCGCTCTGGGGGCTTAAAAGCGGAGCGAAATTCCTCCGCGAACTGACCGCCGGTTCGGCGCTACCAGCAACAACGTTTCGCCGTTGCTCGTCGTGGTCTGCACGTCCAGAAGATTGCGCGCATCGAGGATCGCCTGCGCCCGCAAAGGCAGACCAAAAGTAGGAAGGTCTTGCGTGACCTGAATACTCAACGAGGGATCGTAAACCGCGAGCTGGCCGGCGAAGGGATCAATCGCGAATACCGTCGCCTCAGGCGAGAACCGGAAGACCGTTTGCACGTGAGTGCCCGTCGACCAATCCCCGGCAATTTGCACTGCGAACGTGTTGAAAAACGCGCTGTCGAAAAGTTGCGATGGATTGCGAATGCCGGCGGCCGAAAGACGCTGGCCACGGCCGAAGGAATAACCGGCCGACGCATTCCAGACGTGGTTCAAACGGTTCGAGTAGACGACGCGCAGGCCGCGAGCGGATCCTTCCTGATTCGCCACCCGGACCATGGCCGCTGCGCTGTCTCCTGAAAAAGCGCTCGCGGGCATTGCCAACAATCCAACGCCGCGACCTGAAGTCATGTCCACAAAGGCAGTTGCTTCAACGTTCGAGCGATTGCTGAGTTCGCGTTCCAAGCCGATTTCAAAGCGCCGGCTGCGCGCCATCACGGCCCGGCCACCAACGTAAGCCACCGGTTGGTTGTGGGGTCGTTTAAAAACTGCATTGCCGGATTCAAAAGTGGCGACACTCTGAACATCGCCGCTGTCAGCCATGCTGGCGTAACCCAGCTTCACAGTGGTGCGCGCGGTGGCGTCGAATTGAACCGCGAGGCGCGGTGTGAACGATGCGTCATTTCCGGCGCCAAAGAAACGCGAATAATCCATCCCGAGCACGACCACAAAACCGTCGCGAACAATCCATTCATCAACGGCCCGAATCGATATCTGTCCGAGATTGCCCTGGGCGAACTTGTCAGCGATCGCGCCAAACGTTTGCAGCTTCGCGCCGCCTGCGGTGACGCCGAGACGATGTCGATCATTCAAGCGCACGCGCGCAGCCGCGTCGAATCGCTGTGGAGCCTCGCCCGTGCCGGTCTGGCCGGCAAATATGAAATCGATGCTCTCAGAAGCCTGCAGAGCAACCGCAAAGTTCAGACCCTGGTAACTTGAACCAAGCGGGTTTGAGGATCCCGCAAAATAGGTTTCGACCACGGCCTGAGGACGAACGCCGCTCTTGTCGTTTTCATCGGCTGAAGCATTGACGACGCTGACTTCATCGTCCTTCGAGGCCTCAGATTCAACCGCTGCAACCGTCGCATCCGTCCCTTCGTTAGCCTGGAAGATCGAGCGCTGTGTTTGCGCCGATCGCAAACGCCACTTGGCGCTATCGCGGTCGCTGCGCTGTTCAGGATAGGTTCGGCCCGCGCCCAGCGGCTCCAGATTAAAGCGATACGCAATGTCGGCTGATGGAGCGACCGTGACTGACGAGAAAAGAACGTCGCTGAATCCTGCGGCGACTGCCTTAAGAGAATAACGACCGGCGGGAATCTTTGCAGAGAAGCTGCCGTCAGCGGCAGTGCGGGCTTCGGTGACTACTTTCTTCGCGCCTTCGCGAATGATTTGAATCAGCGCGCCGGCTAGCGGCAATCCGCGATGATCGCGAACGGTGCCGCTGACGGTTGCCAAGCCGCGGGGGCCTTTGCCGGATGCGGATGAAGCAGTCGTCATCAGCATGACGGCAATCGCCACCAGCGGCGCACTAAATTTGAAGGCTTTTCTCATCGCGGCTGGACCTCCGATTCGCGCGGAACCACGTAACGATGACTGGGCAAGACACGGCTACCGCCCTGCCGATTGAACTGGTTGACCGTTTGTTCGATTCTCCGCTGCGTTTGTCAGATGCCTGAGCGGCAAAAATCTTGAAACCCGCTAATGGGCAAGGGAGACCTTCACCCGCTTGAATGGGTGTGATTCTCAGCCACTCGAGGCATGACTGTCAAGCAGAGTCGTCGTTTTGTCCCACCATTTTCGGCATAGGAACCAGCGATTTTGCCGCCTTCTGTCCGCGTGCTACGATGAACCACCCTGGCCCGTTACCACCGAATTTTTTCCGCAATCAATGATTGATCAAGTTAAGACAACCCGGCTTCCGAATGGTCTGACCATTCTGACCGAACACATGCCGGGGCTAAGATCCGTCACCTTTGGCATTTGGGTGCGGCGCGGCTCGCGACACGAATCCGCCCCCCTCAACGGCATCTGTCACTTCATCGAGCATGCCTTGTTCAAAGGCACGCGCACCCGCTCCGCCCACGACATAGCGACTGAGTCGGACCGTCTGGGAGGCCACCTCGACGCTTACACGTCCCACGAAATCACCGGGTTTTCCATGAAAGTGGTCGATACGGCGATGCCGGCGGGCTTCGATTTGCTGGCGGACATGCTCGCCAACCCCCGGTTCGACGAGGACGATCTCAAGCGCGAGCAGAGCGTCATCATCGAAGAGATGAAGATGATCGAGGACACGCCCGACGAACTTTTGGGCGAGCTTCTAAATGCCGCGTACTTCCCCGATCACTCTCTCGGACGGCCGATCGAGGGCACAGTCGAAACAGTTTCGAACTTCAATAGCGAGAAGACTTCAGCCTTCCATGCCCAGAACTATGCGCCCGCAAATCTGGTGATCGCGGCGGCCGGCAACGTTGATCATCAACGATTCGTGGATCTCGCCCTCAAGTTTTTCGGCGGCAGCAATGGGTATGTTGAGAACGGTGTCAGCGTCGCGGCACCCGCCCCTTCTGCTCCGATTTTGATTGAGCGAAAGAGCGAGCTGGAGCAGGCGCACTTGATCGTTGCCGCGCCCTGGCCCTCGGCCAGGAGCGAGGATCGCTACGTCGCCAGCATGCTGGGAACGATTATTGGCGGCGGCACGTCCAGTCGCCTGTGGCAATCGATCCGCGAAGACCGTGGTCTGGCGTACGCCATTGGCGCCGGAGGAAACACTTTCACCGACGTTGGCATGTTCACGATTTATGCCGGCGTGTCACCGGTGCACATCGATCAGGTTTTGGATTTGTCTTTGAAAGAACTGCGTCGCGTCGTGCGCGAACCTGTGTCAAATGACGAGTTGAAACTCGCAAAGGATCAGGCGATCGCTTCAGTCTTGTTGAGCCTGGAATCTTCCAGCGCGCGCGCCGGCGCCCTGGCGCGGCAGGAAATCGTTCACGGCCGAAGAATTCCTACCGACCAAATCCTCCAGCGAATCGAAGCGGTTACTCAGGAAGACACTCTGCGGCTGGCGCAAGAACACTTCACCACATCTAAGCTGGCGCTGGGCGCCTTGGGAAACTTGAATGGCTTTGTGGTCGATCGAGCACGTTTGGAAATCTAATCCCAGTAACAAGTGACAAGTTTCAAGTGACAAGCAGCGACTTCTGAGTTACTTTGTCCTTCTTATCACTTGTCACTCGTCAGTTGTCACCCAGCAATGAAACTTTCGGTTCTTGGTAGCGGCTCGACAGGCAATGCGGTGCTGCTGGTTGCTAACGGCACGCGTGTGCTGGTCGATGCCGGCCTCAGCGCGCGCGAGATCGGGCGCCGCATGAGTCAACTCGGCGAAGATCCAAACTCACTGGACGGCATTTTGATCACTCACGAGCACGGCGACCACGCCGGCGGGCTGCGCGTCCTGATGAAGGACCTCGACTGTCCCGTGTACATGTCGGCGAAGACGCGCGACGCTTACGTTTTAGATCGACGTAACGCAACGAACGAAGAACCCCGCCGCCGGGCTGAAGTCTTGCGCGATCGCATGGTCGAGATCGATTCGGGTCAGGACTTTCGCATCGGCGCGATCGACTTTCATCCTTTTACGGTGCCGCACGACGCCGTCGATAACTTCGGTTTCACCGCCACGCACAACGGTGTGAAGGTAGCCACGCTGATGGATTTTGGCCATGTCACGACGTTGATTACGCAGCAACTGCGCGGGTGCGCCGCGATCGTCATCGAATCGAATCACAGCCGCGACATGCTGAAGACGGTCGAAAACTATCCGTGGGAGTTGAAGCAAAGAATCCTTTCGCGGCTCGGCCACCTGTCGAATGAAGACGTTGCGGAATGGCTGGTTGGCGGCTTTGACGGGCAGGCGAGTCACATCGTGCTGGCGCACATGTCGCAGCGCGCAAACAATCCTTATCTGGCAAAAATCACCGCGGATACAGCCTTGTATGAACGGTCGCCGCTGTTCCGAACCGACACCGAAATCATTCTATCTTTTCCGAAAGAGCCAACTGCTTGGATCGAAGTGTGAATTGGGGCAGTAGCCCGACTGTAAAGGAGGGCGTAGAGAATGGACGACGCCCTCCCTTACGGTCGGGCCACTGCCCCGCTCTGCCGGTACTGCTTATCTTTGCGTCGGCGCTAATTTTCGCCTCGTGCACACGCGGCGAGCGGCGGTCCGGAATTCCCGCGGATGCGCAGACTGTGCTGGACGCGGCGATCGAAGACATCAACGCCGGTGACTACGACAGGCTCTACAATGCGGCCGCGGACGAATGGCGCCGAGACACGACGCTGGAAGGTTCGAAGGCGACGTTTGAAAGGCTGCGAGAGAAACTCGGCCGCGCCACCGTTCGGAGCCTCCAAACGGCGCGCGAAGAGCAAACGGGAACGGCGCCCGTTGCCGGTCACTCTTTGATTGCGATCTATCAAACGTCTTTTGAGCGCGGCCATGCTATGGAAACCTTCACCCTGGTCGAGCGTGGCGGCAAATGGTACCTGGCAAAATACTTTGTGAGTTCGACGGCGCTACAATAAGTTTCGAGTCTCAAGTTTCACGTTTCAAGTTTCGGGCCGAAGAACTTGAAACTTGAAACCTTAAACTTGAAACCATGATTACCAGATACACCTTGCCCGAGATGGGCGCGCTCTGGTCTGAGCAGACCAAGTTCCGGAAGTGGCTGGACGTCGAGATCGCCGTGTGCGAAACCCACGCCGAGATGGGCACGATTCCGCAGGACGCGCTGGAACAAATAAAAGCGCGCGCGAAGTTCTCTGTCGAACGCATCAACGAAATTGAGAAGACTACCGATCATGACGTGATCGCGTTCACGACAAATTTGGCCGAATCGATTGGGGATGCCGCACGGTTCGTTCACTACGGACTGACTTCTTCCGATGTCGTCGATACCGCGAATGCGCTGCTGCTACGCGACGCTTGTGACATTCTTTCGAAGAAAATCGATGCGCTTCTCGAAGTACTGAAGCGCCGCGCCTTTGAATTCAAAAAAACGCCGCAGATCGGTCGCACCCACGGAATTCACGCTGAACCAACTTCGTTCGGGATGACATTCGCGCTTTGGTACGACGAGATGCGCCGCAATCGTGATCGCCTTGCGCGCGCGCGCGAAGCGGTCGCCGTCGGAAAATTGAGCGGCGCCGTCGGCTCGTTCGCTCACCTCGGCCCCGAAGTCGAAGAAAAAGTTTGCGAGCGGCTCGGATTGAAACCTGCACCCGTCTCGACGCAAATCGTCCAGCGCGATTCTTACGCTGAGTATCTCTGCACTCTGGCGATCATCGCTTCCTCGCTCGATAAATTCGCCCTGCAGGTTCGTCACTGGCAGCGCACCGAAGTTCGCGAAGCGCAGGAGAAATTCAAGAAAGGCCAGAAAGGGTCGAGCGCGATGCCGCACAAGCGCAATCCGATCCTTTCCGAAAGAATTTGTGGGATGGCGCGGGTTGTGCGCGCGAACAGCATTGTCGGGCTTGAGAACGTCGCGCTGTGGCATGAACGCGATATCTCGCACTCTTCAGCCGAACGTGTCGTGCTGCCCGATTCGAGTATCGCCACGGATTACATCCTTCAGAAAGCGGCTTCGCTGCTCGATGGTCTGGTTGTCTATCCCGAGCGCATGCTGGAAAACCTCAACGCCACGCGCGGGCTGGTCTTTAGCGGCCAACTGCTGCTGGCGCTGACGCAAGCAGGCACGGCCCGTGAAACGGCTTACGAATGGGTACAGCGAAATGCGATGAAGTGCTGGGACGAGGGCGCAGATTTCCGCGAACTGGTCTCAGCCGACAAGGACATCGCCGCTCACATCAGTCGCGAACAAATCGATGCAGTTTTTTCGCTGGAGAAATATCTGAAGAACGTCGATGAGGTTTTTGCGCGGGTGTTTAATACAGAACCGCGAGCGATCCGGGGTCCCCACGCGGGCAGCCCGCGTGGGGTGGTGGTAGCGAGCGGGACAAACACTCAAACTTGAGTCTGTCACTCGCTAAGGCTCGCGGTTTTGTGACGCTGCCTGAAGGCGCAGTACGAACTAAACGCCGGCCCACTTAGCGGCCATGTTGCCGATAATCGGCAGCTTGAACATCGCCCCCTGATAGGCCTTAACTGCCGCAAGAATCAAACCCAAAAAGTACAGCACAATAAACACCAGCCAGAGCAGGCCGAACAACATTCCGACCAGTCCGCCGACCGCGCCGCTTTCGGTTGCCGCTGACGCGGCTGCGCCGCCCACCAACATAATCACGCCGAGAATCCAGAGCACAATCATCAATATGATCATGCCTACGTGAAAACATAGAGATTGAATCGCGTGAAACTTTACGAAGTTATTCTCTTTTTCCATGATCAGCGAGATGATCGCGATGATGCCGATCGGGTAACCGAGCGCGGCGGCAACATTTCCATCCAGTCCGAGGGCAGACTTTCCTGTATCCATTTTTAATTTCTCCTGTTCGACTAAGTTGTTGACAGTTGCTATTTGTTCACGGTGTTCCAGGCCAGGTCGCCGATGAACGGCAGCTTGTACCATTGACCGCCGTACGCTTTTATTCCGGCCACGAGCCATACGATCACGAAGATCAGCAGCAGGATCAGCCTGAGGCCGAGGATGACGAAAAACGAAAGGATGCCGAGACCGGCTGTGTCCAACGCAAAATTCAGCAGCAAGCCAAGCATGCTTACGATGATTCCGACGACTATTTGGGCCGCGGCCAAAAACAGAGCTTGCAGCGCATGGAATTTGACGAAGCGATTCTCTTTTTCAGTTACGAGGAAAACGATGCTGAGAATCACTCCCAGACAACAAAGAAAGTTCGCGATGTAACAGAGCATCGCCCCGACATTGGAATCCAGTCCCAGACTGGTCTTGCCACCGGGAGCTCCTGACGGCGGGCCGCCCGCGTCGTATGGAGAAGACATTTAAAGTATCCTTAATTCAAACGATCCAAAGAATCAACGAGCGTGGTCGCGGCAAATACTATGATATCGGCTACCGTTTACGCAATGTTTGCCGTATTATCGTGCGTTCTTTGGGTGGTGGGTACGCGCGCCGCTGGCGCGCTTCAGCACGCCGGAGGCGTGCGTACCGGGTATCAACATGAAAGCTAAAGTTTATGTCACTTTGAAGCCAAGCGTCCTGGACCCGCAAGGCAAAGCTATCAAGCATTCAGTCGAATTGCTCGGATACGACGGCATTGACGACGTTCGGCAGGGCAAGTATTTCGAGATCGCGCTCGACAGTGGGTTGAATGAAGATAACGCGCGCACTGAAGCGACGAGGATGGCGCGCGAGATTTTGTCGAACCCGATCATCGAAGACTTTCGCGTAGAAATTGAAAAGTGATTTGGAGTGCGGCGGCTCGACGCCGCTTTTGGAGCTGATTAAGTAAGGCCGAGGAAGAAAAGCGCCGTCAAGGGCACCCTACGCGAGATGCTCGCGCGGGAACCCCGCCGCCGGCGCACTCCAAAGCTTGCGCTACACATCATGAAATTCGGTGTCATAGTTTTTCCCGGCTCAAATTGCGATCATGACGCTTATCACGTCATCTCAAAACATGTCGGCCAGCCCGTCGATTTCATCTGGCATCGCGCGACTGATCTTTCTTCCTACGACGCGCTGATCATTCCCGGCGGCTTTTCTTACGGCGACTATCTGCGGGCCGGGGCGCTGGCAAGCTTCTCGCCGGTCATGGCCTCGGTAAAACAATTCGCGGCGCAAGACAAACTGGTGTTGGGAATCTGTAACGGCTTTCAGATTCTGTGCGAAGCGGGACTACTGCCCGGCGCCTTGATTCGCAATCGCGAGCTGCATTTTGTGTGCGAGCACGTGAATGTGCGCGTTGAAAGTACCGACACGCCGTTTACGCACGAACTTAGACGCGGACAGGTGCTCAAGGTGCCCGTGGCGCACGCCGAGGGGAACTACGTCTGCGACGACGCGACGTTTGAAGAGTTGCAGCGCGACAATCGAGTTATCTTTCGCTACAGCGATCGGCACGGCCGGGTTTCGGAAGAAGCAAACATCAACGGCTCGCGTGATAACATTGCCGGCATCTGTAGTCGCGGACGAAATGTCATGGGTTTGATGCCGCACCCTGAGCGGGCGTGCGAAGACGCGCTCGGCTCGAGCGACGGGCGCGCGATTTTCCATTCGCTGGTCGGCGCCGTCACGGCGATCGCAGCTTAAGCAAACACTACTTCGTGACTTACGCGAAGAAAGGGATTATTGAAATGAAACGTCATTCCGTTTGGCTCGCCCTGGGCCTACTTCTTTTCGTAGTGCTGGCGTGCAATCTCTCGAAAAACAAGAACAGCAACAGCAACATCAACGTCAACATCAACAGCGGGACAAACCGGCCGGCCAACGCCGAGATCTATACTGAAGAAGTGTACGCCGCCAAATCAGAGGATGGCGCGGCAACTTCAACTTTTTCGCCGTCGGACCGCACGGTGCACGTCGTCATCAATCTCAACAAAGCGAAAGCCGGCACCGATGTGAGGGTTGTCTGGATCGCCGACGAGGTAGAGGGCGCCACGAACAAAGAGCTAAAGACCCTCGAATACACGACGAAAGCATTCGACAAAAAGATTCCCGGTTATTTGCGTTGGTCACAGGATTGGCCGAAGGGCCGTTACCGAGTCGCAGTCCACATTAACGGCAACCTTGACCGGACAATTTATTACGAGGTGCAGTAAGCAATCGCGAGCGATGGCTTGATCTCTTTTAATGAAACGAATCGTCCCTTTCATACTTATTCTCGTGGTCCTGGTCGGCGGATTGCTGGCCGTGTGGCGTCTGTCACGACCCGCGCCGCCGTCCGGCCCTTCAGGTGGCTCGACGCCCGCGCCGGGATCTCTGCCTGAAGGCGCGAAGCCAGCGCACATCCGCGGCAACCCGAATGCACCTGTCACGCTCGAAGAGTTCGCCGATTTTCAGTGCGGAGCGTGTGGCGCCTACCATCACGAACTCAAAAAGATCGAAGCCGAATTCGGCGAGCGATTACGGGTCGTGTTTCGCGAGAATCCTCTTTATCCAAACCACCCGTATTCGGTCATCGCGGCGCAGGCCGCTGAGGCCGCCGGTGTGCAAAGTGAAAACCATTTCTGGCTGATGCACGACAAACTCTTCGAAAACCAAAAGTCGTGGACAGAGGCAAGAGACAAAGACGCCGCCGTGGCGATGTTTGTGGATTACGCACAACAGATCGGCCTCAACGCTGATCGTTTTATGCGTGACTTTAACGGCGAGGTCGTCGCGCAGCGTCTGACTCAGGATGGCATTCGCGGTCGGGCCCTGGGCGTGCAAGGGACCCCAACCTTCTTCGTCAACGGCAAAGAAGCCAAGGGCGAATCGTGGAAACCTGACGGCGTGCGCGCGATGATTAACGAAGCGCTGCGCGATGCAGGCCGGTAGGTGTCAGTACCCGGAGCGGTAGCGATGGGATCATTGAATCAATGTTGAGTTTATCGATCCGGTCGCTACCGCTCGCGGTACTGACACGCCCGTGATGACCACGCCAACGCGCAGCCCCTGGACGTACATCGTCGCAGCACTTCTGGCGCTCGTCGGGCTGGGGGATTCT
This sequence comes from Pyrinomonadaceae bacterium, assembly GCA_035273405.1. Taxonomy (GTDB): domain Bacteria; phylum Acidobacteriota; class Blastocatellia; order Pyrinomonadales; family Pyrinomonadaceae; genus UBA11740. The sequence continues at coordinate 18,952 of DATEPC010000007.1, forward strand.
ATTTATCTCACCGTCCAGCACATCACCGGCGAAAGTCTGCGCTGCACAATCATCTCAGGTTGTTCCGAAGTTCTGAGCAGCCCGTATGCACAGGTTGGATCGGTCCCATTGGCGGCCATCGGCGCTGCCGCTTATTTCACGGTGTTCAGTCTCGCAACCCTGGCCCCCTTCGGCTATCGGTTCGCGCTTCCCTGCCTGAAAATTGTCGTCGCGCTGATGTTTCTGACGACGCTTTGGCTACTTTACCTGCAGGCCTTCGTAATTCGGCATTTCTGTCAATACTGTCTTTTATCGGCGGCGGTGACGACGGCCCTCACGGCCATCGTTTTTCTCCCGTCGTTACTGAAAAGAAGAGCACGCGATGCAAACTAAGTGGCCGCTTGCCACGTCTAACTCACGCTGTTAATCTCTGAGATTCAATTCACACGTCCAAAGGAGTTTCGCATGAAGAAGCATTTCACCGTCTATCTCATCCTCGCTTCTCTTCTGGTTATTGTGCTCGCGGCCGTTTCAAGCATCGGCCGACCGGCTGCCGACGTGCCTGCGCCGCCGGCGATTGGGACCGTCATTGACGATTTCAAACTGGCGGATTCCAACGGCAAAGAGCATTCGCTCAAGTCGCTCATGGGAGCAAAGGGCACAGTGATTCTGTTCGTCGCGACGAAGTGTCCGGTGTCGAACAACTATAACGAGCGCATGGAAAAGCTCGCGCAGGATTACAAAGCCAAGGGCATCAACGTCATCGGCATCAATTCGAATTACACTGAGCCGGCAGCCGATGTGAAGGCGCACGCGACTGAGCGAGGCCTAACGTTCCCGATCCTGAAAGACGAAGCCAACAAGATCGCCGATCGGTTCGGAGCGAACAAGACCCCGGAAGCTTACGTGCTTGACGCCAACATGAAGCTCGTCTACCACGGCCGCATCGACAACTCGCAGAAGATCGAAGGCATCACTTCCAACGATCTGCGCGACGCGCTCGAAGAGCTCGCCGCAGGCAAAGCGATCACTAAGACGGGCGCCGCGGCGTTCGGGTGCACGATTAAGCGAGTCGCGTAGTTGGCCGTGGTATCGCAAGTTATTAACTTGCGATCATTGTCGGTTACTGAGCGGGGCAAGTTACCAACTTGCATTTACAAGGATGCGTTTTTCAAAACTGCTTATCATCGTGATGGCGCTGTGGATTCTGCCCACGTACGGGCAGACACTCACAGCGCCGTCCGTCAGCCTCCCGCAAAAGCGCGCCGCGTTTGATCTACTCATCATCCCCAGATTCGCCGACATCCTCCCACCAACGGTTTGGTCCGAACCGTGTTTTTGTCCGGAGTCTGAACCACAATGCGCTCAGTACTACAGGGGGAAATATCGCGGCTCGTTGGCTTTGCCAAACTACAAGTCGCCGGTCGCCCCGACCGAGATTCAAGTCATCGATTTCGAAGGGCTGAAAAAGCTTCTGCAACCCGATGCGAAAGAGGCGCGGCCTTTGCTCGTCAACTTTTGGGCCACATGGTGTGACCCCTGCCGCGAAGAGTTTCCCGATCTTGTAAAGATTGACGCGGATTACCGGGGCAAGAACCTGAACTTCGTAACGGTTTCGCTCGATGACGTTTCGGAGATCGGCACCGAGGTGCCGAAGTTCCTGAAATTGATGAAGGCAACGATGCGGACCGTGTTGCTCAACGTTAACGATCCCGAACCGGCCATTAAATCAGTGGACGCCGGATGGGACGGCCAGTTGCCGGCGACATTTCTTTACGACAAAGACGGCAAGGTCGTCTTCCGTCACTTTGGCAAGATCAAACCGGACGAATTACGTGCGGCAATAGATAAGCAAGTGAAAAGTGACAAGTGACAGGTGACGAGCCCGCCCGGCAGATTCAGGTTGTATTTCGCTCGTCACTTGTCCCTCGTCACTTTTCACTAAACCAATGATCACTCCTGAAATTCTTTCTACACACAATCTTAATCCCGAAGAATTCACGCGCATAAAAGAACTGCTCGGACGCGAGCCGAACCTTGTGGAGCTCGGCGTCTTCTCTGTCATGTGGTCTGAGCACTGTTCGTATAAGTCTTCGCGGATTCATCTCAAGCGTTTGCCGACGCAAGGCGAGCGCGTCATCGTGCCGCCCGGCGAAAACGCCGGCGTGGTCGATGTCGGCGATGGCTGGTGCGCCGCGTTCAAGATCGAATCGCACAATCACCCTTCGTTCATCGAGCCGTTTCAGGGGGCCGCCACGGGCGTCGGCGGAATCCTCCGCGATATCTTCACGATGGGCGCGCGGCCGATCGCCGCCCTAAACAGTCTGCGGTTTGGATCGCTTGATGATCCGAAGAATGGTCAACGCAATCGTTCCCTGCTTGCCGGCGTGGTGGCGGGCATCGCGCATTACGGCAACGCTTTCGGCGTCCCGACCATTGGCGGCGAAGTCGCTTTCGACGATGCTTATGCGCTCAACCCGCTCGTGAATGCGTTCGCGCTGGGCCTGGTGCGGAAAGATCAGATCTTCTTTGGCAAAGCCGCCGGCGTCGGCAATCCCGTGCTCTACGTCGGCGCGAAAACCGGCCGCGATGGAATTCACGGTGCGACCATGGCTTCCGCGGAATTCGATGAAGAGGCTTTGGAAAAACGCCCGACTGTTCAGGTCGGCGATCCCTTCCTGGAAAAGCTCCTGCTCGAAGCCTGCCTCGAAGCGATGCGCAGCGGCGCGATTGCCGGCATTCAGGACATGGGCGCTGCAGGCCTGACTTGCTCGACATGCGAGATGGCCGCGCGCGCAGGTACTGGCATCGAGATAGATTTATCTTTAGTCCCGCAACGCGAAACGGGCATGACGGCTTA
>DATEPC010000008.1:0-20531 GCA_035273405.1 Pyrinomonadaceae bacterium
TCGCCGGATTGTATGACTTCACCTTCAAAATTAATGGCTACGGACGGTCGCTCGATCAATATTTCGACGAACATCCGCTGCCGGTGTTTCCCGGCTCGCGCGTTCTGGACGCGGGATGCGGCACCGGGACACTGACGCTGGCGATGCTCCGGAACCTTCAGGTCCCAGTGAAGCTGACTGCGCTCGACCTTTCGGCTTCATCGATGGCGACCGCGAAAAAGTACGTGAGCAAGCAAAAGCATCGCGACCAAAAAGTCGAGTTCATGCAAGGCAACATTCTGTCGCTGCCTTTTCCGGATGAATCATTTGACTTGATTGTGACCAGTGGCGTGCTGGAATACGTGCCGCTCGATGAAGGCTTTGGCGAACTCGCGCGCGTGATCACACCGGGCGGTTATTTTTTGAACCTGCCGATGCGCCCGTCGGTCGCGACCCGCTTCCTCGAACTATTATTCAGATTCAAAGCACACCCGCCCGCAGAACTTTCTGAGACGACGAATCGACACTTCAAAGTCGTCAGCCACTATCGCTTTCCGAGATTTCAGATTATTGGCTGGAGTAAGACTGCCGTTCTCGGGAAGAAGATCTAAAGGTACGCACGCCTCCGGCGTGCTTCTTTTTGAAAAGTGGCACGCCAGAGGCGTGCGTGCCGAGCACGTGCTACTTCACCGGCACGAGCCGCATGATTCGGTCATCATCACCTGCCGGCTTTCCCCGCCCATCCCGATTCGAAGTCGAGAAATAAATGAATCCGTCCGGCCCCTCCGCGATGTCGCGGATGCGGCCATACTTTCCCTCGAGCAGATTCTCTTCGCTAACAACGCGCCGGCCGTCCAGCACGACGCGAATGATCCTGGTACCCCGCAAGCAGCCAAAGAAAAAATTCCCTTTGAACTGCGGCAGCTGTGAGCCGCGATAAAACATGCCGCTGGCGGGGGCACATGCCGGCGTGTACTCGAGCAAAGGCGCTTCCATCCCGGCCTGCGTCTGTCGATGGTGAATCACGGGCCAGCCGTAGTTCTTGCCGCGGTCGATAATGTTTACTTCGTCACCGCCACCCGGACCGTCGAAGCCACTCGGGCCATGTTCAGTGGCAAACAAAAAATTCGTGCCGGGTTGAAAATCAATACCCTGCGCGTTACGACTTCCGTAGGCGAAGATTTCCGCTCGCGCATCACTGAGGCCCACAAAAGGATTGTCGGACGGAATCGTACCGTCATCATTCAAACGCAGAATCTTTCCGGCCACTGAATTAAGTTGCTGCGCCAGATTGCGATCGGTGGCGTCACCCGTCGTGATGTACAGCTTTCCGTCCGGCCCGAAACGTAGACGACAGCCGGCGTGGGCCGGCGCCGCCGGGATGTTCTCGATGATCACTTTCCGATCGGAAAACCCACTGGGTGTTTCGCGATAACGGACAACTCTTACTTGCAGGCCGTCTGCGCTGTATGCGTACGAGAGATAGATCCATCGGTTCGAAGCAAATTGTGGATGCAGCGCGACGCTCATCAAACCGGCTTCGCTTCTGGACTCCACGTCAGAAACCGTGAACAAAGGCTGCGATTGGAGCTTTCCGTTCTGAACGACGCGCACGCGCCCCGGTCGTTCGGTGAAGATCATTCGGCCGTCCGGCGCCCAGACGATCGACCAGGGCACTTCCAAATTGCCGACGACGGTTTCAACTTTGAAGCTGGTTTGTGACTGCGGTGAGTTCTCAATTTCTCCGGCGCCACGTCCGGGAGGTGGAGTTTTACACGCAAACGCGACCGTTAGAGCTGCGATAGAAAGCAATGAAGGAAACATTTTCCGTTTAGCATTTGCATTTCTCATTTGCCATTTTTTTGGCGGCGGCGTGGCCTGATGATCCGATTCTTCTAGCCGCGACGGGGGGCTGATCAATGGCGCTGTTAGATGTCAGCCGATCTTGCTCTCTGCCTTCTGCCCACCGCCCACTGCCTAAAGACTGATGTATTCGTGCAGCAGCTTAATCTCGTCCCCTTGCTCACTCAGTTCAACGCGTAGCAAGTCACGCATTGAAAGCATGCCCACCCACTTCTCGCCATCGACCACGGGCAGGTGACGACTGCCAATTTGGTCCATGCGTTCCAAAGCCTGATGGGGCGTCTCGTCACAACGAATAACCGCGCGCAGCGGACTCGTGACGTCGCCAAGCTTCAGCGTCGTCGGGTCGTGCTTCAGCACCACGACGCGGTTCAGCAAATCGCGCTCAGAGAAGACGCCCATTAGCGTTCCTTCCCCATCCAGCACGCAGACCGCACCGATTTTGCGCCCGGCCATAAACTCAGCCGCTTCCATGACGGTCGCCGAAGCGTTCATGGAATAAGGCTCACGGTCGCGAATGACATCTTTGATCAGCATCGCCGCGCCCTCCTGTTGGGATACTAGTTGTCAGGCTTGGCGGCATTATAAAAGAAGTGCGCCGCGCTGTCTCTAGCAAATTTCGAACAAATTAGTGAGGATTGGGCAATCGCTGGGTGAAGCAGTTCACAAGCGACTAATGAAACAGCGAGCCTTGCGCCGTTGGTCGGCGGAAGGTGTTCCGATTTGCGTGGCTATCGCTGCCAACGCGATGCTCATTAAAGCCGAGCTTTCGGCAATAAACCTCAAAGAGTTTTTCCTGCGCATTCCAGTATTGCCCTTTGCCGCGCATGCGATCGTGGAAGACGCTCGAGCTAATTTTGCCGCCGCGCGCGTCGCGGATTCGATTCAGGACACGATCGGCTTTGGTTGGAAGTTTTTCGCGCAGACGTTGTTCGAAGTACGGCGCCACACTGCCCGGCAGGCGCAGCATGTTGATAAAGGCTTTCGTCGCGCCACAGTCTTTGGCGCGTTGGAGAAGGCCGGGAATGTCTGTAGACAAGCCGGGAATTGTAGGTGCGATCCCGATCCCGACCTGGATGCCGGCATCGGCGAGAATTTTCATCGCCTCGAAACGCGCGTTCGGTGAAGGCGCAAATGGCTCGACGGCGCGAGCGGTGTCGTAGTCCGCAAACGGAATCGAAAAATAGACGCCGACGCTCGCATCGCGCGCAAGAGTCTGGAGCACATCAACATCGCGTCGAATCAGAGCGGACTTGGTGACGATGCCCACCGGATTGCGAAACTCAGCGCACACTTCCAGACACTGGCGCGTCAATCTGTAGTTGGCTTCGAGCGGAATGTAAGGATCGGACGTGAACGAGAAAACGATCTGTTCACCTTTCCATGACGGCTTCATCAATTCTTTCCGCAGAAGAACCGGCGCGTTCACTTTCACGACGATCTTCCGTTCGAAATCAGTCCCGGCGCCGAAATCGAGATATTCATGCGTGGGCCGGCTGAAGCAATACGTGCAACCATGAATGCAACCCCGGTAACAGTTGATTGAGTGATCGAACGCCACGTCGGGACTGTCATTGTGGCTGATGATCGAACGGGTTTCAGTCTCTTCGTAGACTTCTATTTTCGCGGGCGGAGGCTCGCCAATCCATTCGACTGAGTGACTTAGCCAGGGATTCGGCGGGTTTGCTATGAAACGCATGTCTGCAATCGCGTCCTATCGGTGAAACGCAGCATAAACGTTCAAACTGAAACTTTCAAGGGCCGGCGACCGTTGACAAAGGTGCTCGAACTGGATAGAAGGACACAAATCTCGAGGGGTTGTCGCGAGACGGCGACCGGGAGAGGGATACGGACATGCGAGACGACGAAATTATTGGTTTAATTGCGGTGTTGGTGATTTCGGCGGTGGCCCTGACTGTTTACGTCGGGCTGATCGTTTTAGGAGTGAACATGGCGAAGCGAAAGAATCGTTCGCCGCATTGGTTTTGGTTCGCCGTTCATCCAGTTGGCTTGCTGGTTACATTGATCGTGATGGCTTGCCTGTCGCCGCTGCAACGCTGTCCGAATTGTCAGCAAGCGTCTCACGCGCACGCACGCCTCTGCGGATTTTGCGGATTCGATTTCGCGACGCAGGGATACTTCGCGCCTCAGCAACCTGCGTACATGCCGCCCCGGTATTAGGGAATGATAGTCTTCGTTTAGAAGCCGCACTTGTGCGGCGCGCAAGAGAATGCCGGACAAGTCCGGCGTCTAAACAAGAGTCCGACAAACTTTTCAGCCTGTCGGACTCGGAAAGCACCTTCAGATTAAAGTTACGCGCGCGGCCTCACGGTCACGTATGCCGGATTGCCTCGCCGATTGATGAGCAGCAGCGCAGGTCTGTTCCCGGCTTTATCGATCGCGCTACTCAAATCCGCTGCGGAACGAATCGGCTGCCGGTTTACTTCCTGAATCACGTCGCCGCGGGCCAACCCCGCCGCCGCCGCCGGCCCCGCCGGATCGACTGTCTCGATGACGACGCCTTGTGTGCCCGCGCGCAGACTCAATTCCGCAGCTATTTCCGGTGTAAGAGGCATCACGGTCAGCCCGAGTTTTCCCTGATTTGTAGAACCGGGTGTGGTCGATTCATTCTCTTCATTACGAGCGGTTTCGGGTTTGACCTCGCCGAGGGTCGCGGTGATCTTCTGTTCGCGGTTATCGCGGAGGAGCGTCAAAGTAACCTGACTGCCTGGCGCCATACTCGCGATCTGATTGCGAAAAGCGTTCGTTTCATTCACCGGTGAACCATTCAGCGCGATGATTACGTCGCCCTGCCGGATGCCGGCGCGTTCCGCCGCGCTGGCCGGCACGATCGAATTGACGATGATGCCTTTTGTCTCAGACATGCCAAGGCTTTGCGCCATGTCCGAATCAACTCGCCGCACACTAATGCCCAATTGGCCGCGACGCACCGTCCCGGTCTTGATGAGCTGATCCATGACTGAGCGCACCATGTTCGACGGGATCGCAAAACCAATCCCGATGTTTCCGCCGGACAGCCCGCCGATGATTTGCGAGTTGATGCCGATCAAATCGCCGTTAGTGTTCACGAGCGCGCCACCGGAGTTTCCGCGATTAATGGGGGCGTCAGTTTGGAGAAAGTCTTCGAAGTTGCCGCTGCCCGTTCCCGGGGTTGAACGGCCCTTAGCGCTGATGATGCCCATCGTCACAGTCTGACCGACATCCAGCGGATTTCCGATCGCCAGCGCTACGTCTCCTACGCGAACTTTGTCAGAGTCACCCGGGGTTAAGAACGGGAGGCTCGTTTGCGTCACCTTAAGCACGGCGATATCGCTCGGCTGATCTGACCCGACGAGCTTGGCATCAAGGGTGCGACCGTCAGTCAGGTCCACTTTGATGTCTTCAGCGCCGTCGACCACGTGATGGTTCGTAATGATGTAACCGTCCGCGCTGACAATTACCCCTGAACCAAGCGCGCGCTCGAGCGACTCGCGTGGTTGCTGCGGCTGGTCGCGCCGCCGATCGTTGAACCAATCGCGGAGCGATGGATCATCCAGAAATGGAAACTGCTGCGAGCGCCGCACGCGCTTGTTCGCGTGAATCGTCACCACTGCCGGCGCCACGCGGGCGACTGCATCGGCGTAGGAGTTCTGCGGCGGTGCGTCCGCCACGGGCGTCGAGTTTACGGCCGGCGCGCCTTGCGAACCTTTGCAGGCGACCGAAGAAACTGAGAGGCACACCGCCATTGCGGCGACCGCGAACTTAGTCGCAATCGGTCGGCGAAGTAGATGAACTGACCGCGAAAATCCCAATGGTGTCATGACATGTCTCCCCAGAATCGCTTTGATGATTTTAGAAGTATGCCGCCCGATTCTAGCAGATGATAGTTTTGCGGGAGTAGTTGGGTCGAGCCGGTCGTTGTGTGCCCCGCGGGCGGCTAATTCAGATCGTCTAATTGCAAACCAACTGGCGTAGCGCCCGCGCCTTTAATCGCGTCCAGCACGCGCATTACGTCGGCATAGAGAAGCGCGCGCGGGGCCTTAATGAAAACGGTCTTTTCTATGCGGTCGTTGTCGGGCAAATCGATTCGGTCGCGCAATTCGTAACGGAAAGCGCGATTGCGCAAACGCTCTTGGAAAACATCGTGGAGCGCCCCACTCAGCTTCGCTGTGTCAAACACCGAGCCCATATTAGCCGTGCGGTTGAGCATAAGTGTCCCGTCGCGGTTAATCGTCACCAGTAGTCCCAGTGGCGGCGCTTCGACGGGCGTTTCGTCAGGCTTTGAAGCCGTCTTCGTTAAGAACCGTGAGGGCTTAAGTGGCGATATCACCATAAAGATGATCAGCATCACCAGCAGTACATCGATTAGCGGCGTGACATTGATGTTGGGTTTGGCAGAGTTGTCCCTTGCGCCTGGACGCGCGTTCGTTAGCATTCAGCGTGTCCTCCTGACTTGCGAATTAGACACGCTCAAGACGGCAAGGTTCCAACTAGATCCAGATTGAGTTTAGACGGCGCACTTGTGCGCCGAGCACTAGCCGGACAAGTCCGGCTTCTAAACGGAGCAAGAGTTTCAAATGTGATCAGGATCGAACAGCAGCGGAAAGAACTGCCCGTCGATCTTTTCGCCGGATGGAATTGGCGGCACGCCTGCGAGCAGGGAATCATCGGAAGCTGAACGCACCCCGTCGCGAAACACGTTTATAACCGCACCTCGACGCGGGCGGTCGCTGCGATTCTCGAACGAGCCGTGCACCATCAGCGGGTGATGAAAAGAACATTCTCCAGCCTTCAGCTCAATTGCGACCGGCTCAAATTGCGACTTCTGCTCGGCACTCAACACGGACTGAATTGCATTCATGTCGTTCGCCAACCCGGTGACAGGCAAAAGATTCCAGAGATGACTGCCGGGGACATAATGAACGCAGCCGTTCTCAACGGTCGAATCGTCGAGGCCAATCCAACACGACAAGTGCGCCATCGGCTGCGTCCGCGTCCAATACGAGTAGTCCTGATGCCAAGCGACCACGCCGCCATGAGCGGCGGGTTTGCAGAAAAGCTGGTCATGCCAAAATCTGACTGCGCCCTCGAGGAGCTGCGACGCAGGCATCAGGATCGCTGGGTTCCAAAGCAGATCGTGAAAGACCGGCGAGAGTCGCCACGCACCTAAAGCGTGAAAAAGCACAGTAGAAGGATCCGTCGATTCGTTTGAATTAAATTCGTAGAAGAGACGATGGCCCGGATGGCCCGAATCGAGAAGCTTTGTTAGTTCGCTCCTCAACGCTTCTATCTGTTCGTCGTTGAGGGCGCGGATGCCGGCGAGATAGCCGTTTGTGTGAAAAAACTGAATTTGATCTTCGGTAAGGCGATACTCATTCCAAGCATCGGCGCTCGCCGGCTGCCGGAATAGATCGGTCAAGGGCGTGTGTTGCAGCGAAAAGTCGGTTGTCATAACCCGGGCTCGATGCGGGCGTGTCAGTACCGAGAGCGGTAGCGACCGGATCGAGGAGCTTGTTGGAATAGACGAGTAAACGACCGCGTTGGTAAAACTCAAAAATTGCGCCATGATCCGGTCGCATCCACCACCCCACGCGGGCTGCCCGCGCGGGGACCCCGGTCCGCTCGCGGTTCTGACACGCCTACTTCACGTTCGCGATTCCATCGATCACTACGCGCGCCACGGTCGGGATGATCTCGCGCTCGTTGGCGTGATCTTCCGTGAAGACAACCAGGACGAACTTCGCCCCGTTGGGAAGCTCAATATAGGCCGCATCGTGACGCGTCTTGCTTGTCCAGCCGGCTTTGGACCAGAGCTTCGCCCCAGCGATGTCCTTCAAAGCAATGCCGGTGAACCCGTGAGCTTGATCATCCTGGTCTTTCGTCGTGCCGGCGTAATCGCGCTTCAGGAGTTCCATCATCTGTGCGCTGCGCGCCGGGTTGATGGCACGCCCACTCACGATTTCCGCGAGCAGACGCGCGGTCGCATCAGTGGTCAGCTTGTTTCGATTCTCGCCGTTTGGCCCACGCGAGACTTGGTCGCGGCCATAGGCGTCTTCGCAGAATGTTTTCTGGTTGACGTTAATGTTTGTATAGCCAAGCGAGGTGAAGTACCGGTTTACCGCGTTCCGTTTGTGTTGCCACTCTTCCATTTCCCTGGCCGGCAATTCGTAACCACTTGTGGTATGCGTTAGGACGTCGAAGATGTACTGCGTCGCTTCGTTGCCCGAATCGACAATCATGTCGCGCACCGCCCGGTTGAGCTCAGCGGTCTCCTGAATCTTTTTGTCTTCCAGCCACCGGTGCACGGCGGCGAAATAAAAGAGTTTGACGACGCTGGCGGGATAGATTCGCTCGTTGCCGCGGTAGCTCGCGGTTACCGGCTTCTGCGGATTGCGCAGGTCGATCAACGTGATCGAAAGCTGACTCTCTGTCAGCTTCTTGTCGGCGAACTTAGCCAGCGTTATCCGCGCGGCTTGGTCGACCAGGCCCTGGGGCTTCTGCGGTTTTTGAGGCGCCTGCGCCCGGATGTACTGGGGAAGTGCGAGGAAAAACGTAAGGAACAGTGAAAAGACAATCGTAGTCTTGATGCGTTTCATATTATTTACCCGTCGATGGGAAGCTATTTGTTCTCGCCGCGTTGAGCCAGACGAGTCCACAGCCAATACACGGGAAGTCCGGCCGCAATCAAGACGACCCCGGAGATTGCCGGATTGCGCGCGAGCACACCGAGGCCTGAGAGCACGTTGCCGCTCGCGATCGAACTCAACCCGCTCACAAAGTCTCCCCGCGCGCCCAGAAGCGTGCTCGCCAAAATCAAAGTAGCTGACAAGATGAAGAGGATCGGCACCACGGGATAACCCAGCACACGATAAGGTCGCTCGGCCTCCGGCATCTTGCGGCGCAGAACAAAGACGCCGGCGGTGCACAGCACGTAGAAGATCATCAGGCCGAAGATCGCGTAGTCGGTAAGCGTGTCGAACGACGATGAAAAGACGATGACAAGGATGCAAGCCCAAACCGCCTGAACGATCAACGCGCCAGTCGGCACGTGCGTGCGCGGCGAAACGTGTGAAAGGCTGCGGGGGAATAATCCGTCGCGCGCCATCGCGTACGGTACGCGCGCGCCCGTAAGAATCGACGTATGCAAAGTGCCGAATGATGATGAGAGCAACGCGGCGGCAATGAACGTAATTGCGATTGGTCCGAGGAATCTGCGCGCGACTTCCGTAGCTACCGACGAACTGGTTGAAACGCTTGCGACGTCAGTGGGGGACATGACGTAGAAATAAGCAAAATTCACAAACAGATAAAGCGCCATGATCAGAAGGGTGCCGCCAATCAGCGCGCGTGGAAGATTTCGGCTCGGGTTCTGCACTTCGCCGGACACCAGCGTCACATTGTTCCAACCGTCGTATGACCAGAGCGCGCCGAGCATCGAGGCCATGAATCCGCCAAACCCAATCTGCGCGGCCGCGCTGACTTTCTCGCAAGTCCCGCCGACGTTCGCCATTGTCAGATGCGACCAGTCCGCGCCGTCCGCTAACAGAAATGCGCCAACGCCGATGACCAGCACGAGCGCGACTTTGACTGCTGAGAGAATGGAAGCAACGCCGCCGCTGACTCTGACTGCCAGGCAGTTAATGCCCGTGACGATCAGGATGGACGCCAACGCGATGATCTGAACCTTTCCAAAGGGAATCGCAAGGCCAAACACATTCACGGAGAAGAAGTCCCCGCCGAGGCGTCCGCCGATCATTGTGTTGAGGAAGAGAGCGAGTTGCACTCCGAGCGCTGCCTGCGAGCCGGCTTTGCCGATGAAGAACGACATCCAGCCGTACAGAAAGGCCCATGGCCGGCCGTAAGCTTCGCGCATGAAGACATACTCGCCGCCGGCGCGCGGCATCATCGCAGAGAGTTCGGCGTAACTCAGCGCTCCGGCGAGCGAAAGCAGCCCGGCGATTACGTACACTCCGAGGACTCGCCCCGGCGTGCCGACGTTGCAAGTCATCACGCGTGCTTTGAGAAAGACGCCGGTGCCGATGACATTGCCGACGACGACTGACATCGCCGCGATCAGCGTCAAGCCGCGAACCAACTGGCCGCTAGAGAGTTTCGAGTTTGGGGTTTCGAGTTTCGAGTTCATTTTGGCTCGCTCGTGCTAGGCGGTCTTGAATTCTCGCCGATTTCCGCGTTAATCGTTCTGACTTGTGGCGGCTTTGGCCTTCGCGCGAATCTCGGCTAGTTCGTTTAGGAACTCTTCGCGTTCACGAGCGGCTTGGTCGCGACGCTTCACCTTCGCATTAACGTGACGCTCGCCCTTGAAATCGGAATCCTGAAGAGACATTGCCCACGCTTTCAACTGTCGCGAGCAGCTCTCGGCTTTGGACTTGAGCGGCTTAGTCTCCTTGAGACCGCGAAATGAGGGAATTCGATCGAGCAGGCATAGCATTGATCTGACTTCGCCTGCCGAACCACGAGAAATGTAGAGGAACGACAGTAACTCTTTGTTTGTGCCACGCTCGAAGCCCTCAGCGATGTTGTTCGAGACGGAAACGGCAGCACGTTCGATTTGGTCCTTGAGGCTGTAACGGCCGTTGAAAGCTGGCTTTGCCGTTAGTTCGTAGACTTGGACGGCGAGGTCGATTGCAGCGTTCCAGACAGGTAATTCTTCAAAGCGGGAGTAGCGCATGGGAAGATTCTCCTTGGGAAGTAGTGTCATAAAGCCAAGGGCGAATAATTTAGCCATTCCAAGTTCCAAATTCCAAATTCCATCCAAATCCCAGATTCGAACTTTCCCAACTTTCCAGATTCCAGCTTTTCCAAATTCGAACTTTCCAGATTCGAACTTTCCAGATTCGAATTCCGACTTTCCAAATTATTCACAATTCAAGTGGCATTAGACAGAGTTGTCAGCAAATAGAGTTGTTAGCTGGAATCTGAAATGTTGAATCTGGAATTCTGAGTTCCCCATTTCTAACATGTTGTGCTTACCACACTTCATTGAACAAAAGATCTTCGTACGTGTCCCGCTTTCGAATCACGTCCGCTTGGCCGCCCGCGCGCACCATCACCGCCGCAGGCAGCGGCCGGCCGTTGTATGGAAACATTTGCGAGAAAGAGTATGCGCCCGCATTCAATAGACCGAGCACTTCGCCGGGTTTAACTTCGCGCGGCAATAAACGATAGTCAGGCAGACGGCCGTGTCGCTCGATGTCGAAATAAACGTCGCCGGAATCGCAGAGCGGTCCCGCGACTTTGTACTGCGCATCCAGCGCATCACACGCGCGCGACGCTGAAACCAGGTGGTAATACCACTTGTAATTGTTCATCGACAAAAGCAGGTTGTAGCCCGCATCAGTCAGCAACCACACGTCACCCGTTTCCGGACGCTGTTTGATGTTGCGAACTTTCGTCAACAAGACTCCTGTGTCCGCAATGACGCTACGGCCCGGCTCAAGCAGGATTGTGACTTTGTCGAGAAGATGTTCTGCTTCGACATCGCGTGCCGATTCGCGTGCCACGCGCAGCGCCTCTGCCAAAACAGCCGCGGGTTCAAGATCCGCACCCAGCATGTCGCGCTCATGCTCCGGCAATTCATCAGAGTGGGATCGGTCGCGTAAGTAATTCACCGGAATGCCGCCGCCGAGATTGATGTGCTCGAGCGTGTGGCCCGTCTCGCGATAAATCGTCATGAGGTGGTTCCACATGCTCTTGAAAGCTTCGGCGAACGGCTCAACGTCCGGGGTCTGCGAGCCCACGTGAATGTGAATGCCGCAGACGTGAATGAGATCGGGATGCTGTAACCCGCGTCGAAACGCGTCGAGCACTTCTGATGACGAGATACCGAACTTTGACGTCAGCAAAGCGGTCTGCAATCCGAGATGCGAGCGCGTGCCGATTTCCGGCACCAGACGCAGCGCCACCCGCGCTGGCGGCAGGCCTGAGTTCAATTCCGAACGCGCGCGGCGCACAGCATCCTCGACCAACTCGATTTCGTAAATAGAATCAACGTTGATTGCGTAGATGCCCGCGCGCACTGCCTCGTCCAGTTCTTCATCCGTCTTGCTGGTGCCGTTGAAAATAATCTGGTCGGGACGAAACCCAGCGCGCAGGGCTTTAAAAAGCTCGCCGCCGCTGTTCACTTCGATGTCGATGCCCGCGTTGCGCACCGCGCCCAGCACGGACATGTTAGAATTTGCTTTTGACGCGTAGCAAAACTTAATCGGCCGATCGACAGTCTTTGCCGCCGCTTGCAGACGTGCGATGTTGGCGCGAATCCGCGGCTCAGAAAAGACGAACAGAGGCGAGCCGTATTTCTGTGTGAGCGCCGTCGCGTCCACGCCGCTGATGAAAAGGTGATTGTTTTCGCGCGCTTCGAGAAATCCTGGAATCGTCCAGGCGGGCGCTGTCATTACTGTTGACATGTCTTAATGAGAAACCCTCTTTGTCCCACCCGCTGACGCAGGTGGTTCTGACTTACAACTGCGCGATCATCTCGGCGGGATTCCAATACGCGCGAATCGTTCGAATCTTTCCGTCGGCGTCCACTTCAAACACGTCGATGCCTTCGAAGTTCACGTTCTTGCCGTTCGCGCTGGTCCCTTTTCCGGTCCATTTAACAGCCGCGCCATTCCCGGCCACGAAAATCGAATCCTCGGTCAAAGCAGCACTCTTGAAGTTTTTAAAGATGGAACTGAAGAATTCGCGAATCGCATCCCGTCCCGTAACTCCTGCCGAGCCTACCGGATCATGAGTCGTGCCGTCTTCGGCGAAAGTGCTGGCAATGGCCTCCGGATCCATGGCACGAATCGCCAAAAAGTATGCGCGTACGGCGCGTGAAATTCTTTCCGGGTCTATCTGTTCTGACATCTATTTCTTAATCTCCGCGTATCTGCATTGCGCGCGAGACGCGCGCGAACCGTTTAGCCGGTCTTTGTTTTTGCGCGCTCCTTTTCCACCAGCACGCGACGCAGGATTTTGCCTGAAAGCGATTTGGGAATTTGATCGGTGAACTCAATCTCACGAATCTTCTTGTACGGCGCGACGCGAGCGGCGACGTACTCCTTGATTACTGCCGGCGACGCTTCACCTTTGAGCACGATAAACGCTTTCGGGACTTCCCCCGCTTCATCGTCTGGGAAGGGAATCACGGCGGCGTCAGCGACAGCCGGGTGCGTGATGAGCACGGCCTCGAGTTCCGCGGGCGCGATCTGAAATCCTTTGTATTTAATCAGTTCCTTGACGCGATCGACGATGTAAAAGTGTCCGTCGTCATCTGCGTAACCGATGTCGCCCGTGTGCAGCCAGCCATCCGCGTCAATCGTGCGCGCGGTCGCGTCAGGATTGTTGAGATAACCGGTCATCACCTGCGGCCCGCGCACGCACACCTCGCCTTCCTGATTCGGACCAAGTTCAGCGCCGGTTGCCGGATCGACGAGCTTGCACTCAGTGTTGGGGGCGGGCGGACCAATCGAGCCCAGCTTCATCTTTGACGAATCAGCCGGACTGCTGTGCGTCACGGGACTGGTCTCAGTCATGCCGTAACCCTGGCGAATGGTGCAGCCGATGCGCTCAATGCATTCGCGCGTCAACTCTGCGCCCAGCGGCGCGGCTCCGGAAAAGATCGTCTTCAAAGTTGAGAAGTCGTAGTTGTCAACGACTGGATCCTTTGCCAACTTCAAAACGATGGGCGGCACGATGTGCGAAAGCGTCACGCGATACTTCTGAATGATGTCCAGAAACTGTTCGAGATCGAAGCGCGGCATGGTCACCACGGTCGCGCCCATGTGCAGACCCATGTTGAGCACGACGACGAGACCATAGATGTGAAAGAGTGGCAGCACGCAAAGCAGGATGTCGTCCTGATGGAAGTAATCGAGCCCGTCCATCTGACGCATATTCGCGATCAGGTTGTAGTGCGTGAGCATCACGCCTTTCGGCAAACCGGTGGTGCCGCTGGAATAAGGCAGCGCCACCAAATCTTCGCGTGGATTGATTTCGACTTTCGGTGGATTGCCGTCGCTTTCAAGCAGCGACGCGAACGGCTGCGCGCCTTCCGCTTTGCCAAACACGAACAGCTCTTCGATGTGTGCTGTCCGGGCCGCCTCGCGCGCTTTCTCAATGAATGGTGGCGCGGTAACAAGGATCTTCGCGCCCGCATTTTTCAGTTGGGCCGCCGCCTCTTCAGCGGTGTAAAGCGGATTCAGGGTCGTATTGATGCCGCCGAGCATTGCCACCGCATGAAACAGAACGCCGTATTCGGGGCAGTTAACGCTGAAGATTCCAAGCACGTCACCTTTCTTGAATCCTCTTTGGGCCAGGCTGGCGGCAACGCGGCGGACTGCGTCTTCCAGTTGTCCGTAGGTGAGCACGCGACCACTCGGGCCGTCGATGAGCGCCGGCTTATCTTTGATCTGCTGCGTCGAGCTGAAGATGAAATCGGTGAGGGAAACTTCAGGGATCGTGACGTCAGGGTATGGGCCGCGAAAAATCATTTTTGGGGCACAGGCTTAAGCCTCTGAGTTCTGACAGCAAGCACAGACTGAAGTCCGTGCCACAAACAGGCGCTCCGGCGGAGCGCGATGTTTATAGCCTACATGTACGTTTAGAGCAACTGGTTAGTCAGAAGCGATTCATCGCTTCTGACTAACCAGAAAACACTGGGCGGACGGTGCTATAAACATTGCGCTCCTGACGGAGCATCCGTTATAAGTGACGCCTCTCTTATGCCACCACTTAACATCATTTGTTTCGCGACGTTTTTCAAAGGCGCCGACTTCATGCGCGAGTGCAAGGCGCAGGGCTGCAACGTCATCCTCGTCACAAAAGAGAAGATGCTCAACGAGGATTGGCCGCGCGACGTGTTGGATGAAGTGTTCGCGCTGCCAAACGACGCGCCGGTCGAGTTGTTCCTCGATCTGGTCGCGCACATCGCGAAAACGCGCGCGGCCGATCGAATCGTCGCCCTGGAAGAGTTTGACGTAGTCGTCGCGGCTCTGGCGCGCGAACACTTGTGCCTGCCGGGCATGAGTAGCTCAACCGCGAAAATGTTTCGCGACAAGTATTCGATGGCCGTCAAAGCGCGCGATGCAGGCTTGACGGTTCCCGAGTTCGTGCCGGCCATCAACAACGATGAGATTGCCGACTACTTGAATCGCGTGCCGCCGCCGTGGGTCTTAAAGCCGCGTTCGGATGTTTCCGCGATCGGCATTCGCAAACTCGACAGCGCTGACGATGCCTGGAAGGCCATCGACGAGCTGAACCAGCGCGAAGCTTTGCGCGAGCGGGCTTCGTATCACGTGCTTGCGCGCTTCATCCCGGGCGAAGTCTTTCATGTGGATTCGCTGGTCAGCAATGGTCGCATCGCTTTCGCCGGCGTGAACAAGTATGGCCGGCCGCCTTTGCAAGTCGCTCACGGTGGCGGCGCGTACATTTCGCACACGATCCCGCACGACTCGCGCGAAAAGAAAAAGCTCCTGGAGATTAATCGTCGCTTGATCAAGGCAATGCGCATGGAAATCGGGGCCACACACGCCGAATTCATCAAGAGCGACGCTGATGGCGAGTTTTATTTTCTCGAGATTGCCGCGCGCGTGGGTGGCGCTTATATCGCCGACGTGCTGGAGGCGGCTTCGGGAATCAATCTGTGGCGCGAATGGGCGAAGCTCGAGGTTGATGGTGTCGGAAACCGTCTGCGCCCGCGTCGGGAACACGCCGGGATCATTCTTTCGCTCGCGAAGCAGGAGTGTCCCGACACCTCAGCGTATGACGATCCGGAAATCGCCTATCGCGTGAAGAAGAAGCATCACGCCGGACTGATAGTGCGATCAAAGAGCCACGAGCGCGTGACTGAGCTGCTAAACGATTACGCGCGACGATTTGAGGATGATTTCATCGCCGTGCTGCCGCCGCTTGAGAGGCCCGAGTGATTGCCCTGAAAGGGCAGAAGATAATAGCGAGGGGCAAGCGAAGCGCGCCCCTGGATCAAGTCCCCCAGGGTTCGCGCCCCGAAGGGGCGCAAGAGTTTTGATTAATAATGCATATCGCTTGCACCCCTTCAGGGTGCGATGCTTTGTATGAACGTTTTCCCAGGGTGGCGCGCTAGCGCTTACCCCTGGCTACCATCTATCACTCCTTCGGAGTGATAAAACAAATGTCCATCCCTCCGAATTGGTACGAAACCTTTTTCCATGGCATCACCCTGGAGCTTTGGCGCCGGGCGATTCCTTCAGAGCAGACAACGGCAGAATCTGACTTTCTGGTTCAAAACCTGAATTGTGAGCCGGGTGCGCGCGTACTCGATGTGCCATGTGGCAATGGCCGGCTGACTTTTGAGCTGGCGAATCGTGGATATCGAGTGACGGGTGTCGACCTTGCAGAGGAGTTCATTGCAGAGGCGCGTGCGCGGGCGGCTGGACTCATAAACCCACCCGCTAAAGCAGGTGGTACTGACCTCGACGCGTCAGCCCAATTCATCTTGGGCGACATGCGCAATATCGAAGGCGTTGGCCTTTACGACGGCGCGTTCTGCTTTGGAAACAGCTTCGGATTTCTTGAGTACGCCGACATGGAGAAGTTTCTGGCCGGCGTCGCGCGTGCTCTGAAACCTGGGGGACGCTTTTTGGTGAACACAGCGATGGCCGCAGAGTCAGTCTTGCCGGATTTTGAAGAGCAGAGTTGTCACGAAATGGGCGACCTCGTCATGACCATCAAGGAACGATACGTCGCTGAAGAGAGTTGTGTTGACAGCGAATACGTCTTTGAGCGCAATGGCGAGATTGACTCACGCAAAGCTAAACATTGGATTTACACGGTTGCGGAGATTCGCAGGATGCTGGAGCAGGCGGGGTTCGAGGTTTTGCGTTGCTTCGGATCGCTGCAGGGTGAAGCCTTCAAACTTGGCGAGCGCGAGTTGTTCATTGTGTCAGCGGTACGCACGCCTCTGGCGTGCTAAGCAGGCCGGAGGCCTGCGTACCTTACACGCGATGAATCGGCCAGACATCCACTTCCAACTCTTCCGCGTAATTCAAAATCGGCACGCCCTCAGGCGCAGGCAATCCCAACGATTCGATCATCGTAGATGAGTAGGCGTTCATCGTGGCTTTCTGCAAAGGCCACGGCGGATGATGGATGCGCGCGCGGTAAAGCTCGCCGTCATCTTCCGCGTACAGGCAGTAGCGCTCAGTCAAAAAGAACTCGAGCGAGCCGGGATGAGAGTAGGGAATCGTCTCGCCGACGTTCCACGAGCCTTTGAAACGCGCGGGCGGCTTATCCGTGCGCTTGAGCGAGTAATTAATTCTTTTACCCTTCTCTTTAAGCTCGATATCGGCGTTGAAGTACGGCAGGTGATAAAACGCGCGTGCGGCCAGCACCGCGGCGACGCTGTTACAGTCGAGCGAGAAAAACCAGACGCCCGGCACGCGGTCGTGGTGAACGTAAGTGCGCACGTTCAGTTCGTGCGCCGAGCTCAAACCCGGCACGGGCGGGACGAACGGCGGCAGGGCCCGGATGTCCCACATCGTAAAAGGAATGATTCCGATCCAGGCGGTGCCGTCGAAGGTGTCAATTTTAAGTTGCTTTGGAATCAGCGGGCGCAGAAGTTTTTCTTCGATCCGCCAGTGCATGAAAAGGAGCTTGCCCCAGGTCTGATGCATTAACGGCTGGCCGCTCGGCCGCTCGCGGATCGCGAGACGTTCAAGGTCGGTGAGATATTTTCGGTCTTTCATTGATTTGTGTGTCAGTACCCAGAGCGGTAGCGACGGGATCAGGAGTCAACGTAATGCTTCTTCTTGATCCGGTCGCTACCGCTGCCGGTGCTGACACTGACTGACACGATCATTTTCCAGCTTGTGTATCGCAGAACTGCTGCACAGGTGTGAAGAGACTCTCGCAGTAACTGTCACCCTCCAGCCCCGCCCGCTGGCATTGCTCTTTCCGCCACTGTGCGGTCTTCATGAATTCTCTTTGCTTCGGTACGCTTTCACAGAACCCCGGGGTGGCGCGACTATTGTCGAGGCAGACACGCACGAAAATCGCGTTCGACATAGCTGAGGTAATCCCAGGTTCAGCTTTGTAGCGTGAGATTGTTTCGTTCACGCAGCCCTGGTTGTCCGTGTTCTTGCCAACGTCGCGCGCCTCAGTTGTGATGGTGTCGAGCTTCGCTTTCAGCGCGTCTTTGTTGCGATAGAACCAGATACCGCCGGCGGCGATAACGCCCACCACCAACAGAATCCCGACCAGCAGGATGATTAGAAGAACTTTAAGCCAACCCGGCATAGCGCAAAACCTCCACGCGGCGGGCCACAGATGACCACGGATTTACACAGATAAAAAAACCGCGCTTTACCAGTTATCTGTGCATATCTGTGTTCATCTGTGGCTGTGACTACTTCAGATACTTATTCAGCCACTCAAGCACCGTGTTGTACCACAGCTTCGAGTTCTGCGGCTTCAGAATCCAGTGACCTTCGTCCGGAAACATCAGCAGCTTTGACGGCACGTTGCGGCGCTGCAGCGTCGTGTAGAGCTGCAAACTTTCGGTGTAAGGCACGCGAAAGTCGAGCTCACCCGCCGTCACCAGCGTCGGCGTGTTGAAGTTAGCCGCAAAGTTGTGCGGCGACCAGCGCTCGTACATGGCTTTGTTAGTCCACGGCGTACCCTTGAATTCCCATTCGGGAAACCAGAGCTCTTCCGTCGCGCCGTACATGCTGGTCAGGTTGTAAACGCCTGCGTGTGACACGAGAGTCTTGAAGCGGAACCGCGGATCGTTGTTGTGACCGAGAATCCAGTCGACCATGTACCCGCCGTACGACGCGCCCGCGGCGCCGATGCGATTGCGATCGACGTACGAGTTGCGACGTAGAACTTCAGCAACGCCGTTCTTGAGATCGATGAAAACTTTACCGCCCCAATCACCACTGATGTCATTCGTGAACTGTTGTCCGTAGGTAGTCGAGCCGCGCGGATTAGGCATAAACACCACGTAACCTGCGTCGGTAAAGATCTGCGGATTCCAGCGATAGCTCCATGTATCGTTCCAGGCTCCTTGCGGCCCGCCATGAATCAGCACGAGCAAAGGATAGCGCTTGGTCGCGTCGAAGTTGCGCGGCTTCAGCAGAAAGCCGTGCACCTTTTGATTGAGCGCGCCTGTCCACTCCATTTCCTCGGCAGGTTTTATATCCGCACGAGACATCACGTCCGCGTTCACGTGCGTGATTGGCGTCAAGCCACTGCCGTCAACATTTGCGCGGTAAACCTCGGGAGGCGCCGCGAGCGTGCTGTTCGCGAAAACCAACGTGCGATCATCCGACGTAATTCCCAGATTTGTCGCGAAGACGTTGTTGAGCACTCTTTGCGGAGCGCCACCGCCGGCCGGAACTTTGTAAACGTTGTGACGCCCGCGTTCGCCGGCGATGAAATAGATCGTGCCGCCTTCAGCCGAAAAGACGACATCCTCAACACTCAAATCAAAACCGCGCAGTAGTTCGCTGGTCCAGCCGGTTCTCCGGTCATAACGCATCAGACGCCAACGATCAGCTTCGAAACCCGCCGTGGCTTGTGAGCGATAGATGATCGACTTTCCGTCGCGCGTGTAGATCGGACTGTCTTCGTAGCCGCGGTTCTGCGCAGTGATGTTTCGCGCAATGCCGCCATTCACCGAGACGATCCAGACGTCGCTGTTAGTGGAAATCGCTTCGACCTTGTCCGGGTTTTTCAGGAAAGCGACTTCTTTTGAGTCAGGCGAGAACGAATAATCGATATCGCCGGCCACCGCGTAGGGTGCAGAATCGAAATCTCCCGGTGTCAGATCACGGGCTGTGCCGCCGTTGCTCGGAATTACGAAGGTGTGCGTCCGCTTCGTGTCGCGCCATTCAACCCAGTGACGGAATAGTAGTCGATCGGTTATGTGCGCCTTAACTTTGCTTTTTTCAGCCGCGTCATCTTTCGCCTTGTTGCACGCGTCGTCGGTGCACTCCGGATATACGTCCGAGGCAAACGCGATCCAATTGCCGTCGGGAGACCAGGCGGGCCCGCTCCCGCCGGTGGAGAGTTTCGTGACCTGTTCTTTGTCATCACCGTCGGCATCCATCACCCAAATCTGACCGCTGGTGACGTATGCGATCTTTTTTCCGTCCGGCGACCAGCGCGGCTGGCTCGACGAAGTCCCGCCTTTGGTTAGCTGCTTTGGCTCGCCCCCGCCGATTGGCACGACGTAAATCTGATTGACGGTTCGGTTGTCATCGAACTGTACGTCACCAATGACGAACGCCACTTGACGACCGTCAGGCGAAACTTGCGGATCGCTGACCCGCCGCACTTTCATCAGATCGTCTATGTTGAACCGCTGCCCTTGCGCGACGACCGCAGACACGAGCACCAGCACAGTCACAAAAACGCCGAGAGAACGCTTCATAAAACCTCTCCGAAATAAGTTGATTTGTCCTGGGAAAGCGCCCGCATTATGTCACTTTTTTTTGGCCTTTGCGACTCGCGACGGATTCGTGCCAATGGATTAGCTCGACCGTGCCCGCGCCACGCTTCTAACACCTACAGTCTGCGTTTAGGCTAACTTCGACTCGGTTGTGCCCAAAAAGTTTCACGTTCGCGTAGCGAACGAATTTAGTAGCCGGTGGCAACGCCACCGGATCTGAGTCCACATCCTATGCGACGCTGAAAGCGTCAAATCCAAA
>DATEPC010000009.1:0-46212 GCA_035273405.1 Pyrinomonadaceae bacterium
GTAAACTGCGGCGCCATCCCCGCGGAACTTATTGAATCAGAGTTGTTCGGACACACAAAAGGTTCTTTTACCGGCGCGGACCGGGATCGGCGCGGGCTTTGGGAGGAAGCCGACGGCGGCACAGTTTTTCTCGACGAGATCACGGAAACAACTCCCGCTTTCCAGGTAAAGCTCTTGCGCGTTATCCAGGAGGGCGAAATTCGCCGCGTCGGATCGAATCAAAATCTGGAAGTGGACGTGCGCGTTGTGGCCGCCAGCAATCGTAACGTCGAAGCGGAAGTTGCCGCGGGGCGATTTCGCAACGACCTGTTCTATCGACTCAACGCGGTATCTCTGGTGCTGCCGCCGCTCCGAGAACGCCGCGAAGATATTCCCCCATTGGCCCAGAGCTTTGCCCGTCGCACATATTCCCTCAGCCCGAGCGTTACCTTCTCTCCCGAGGCCGTGCAATTGCTCGAGCGATATCAGTGGCCGGGAAACATACGCGAACTGGAGAACGCGGTGGTCCGAGCGGCGGCGATGTGCGATGGCATAATCCGGGCCAAGGATTTGCCTGAGCGTATTCGCCATTACCGCGAACAGGGGCTGACACACGAGAATTCAGTCACTGCTGATCCGGAAAACGAGGAATGGCCGTCGCTGGCTCAAGTCGAAGGACGCTATGTTGCGCGCGTGTTGGGAAGAACGGGTGGAAACAAACAGGCTGCTTCACGCGTGCTCGGCGTGGATCGCAAGACCCTTAACCGGATGATTGATCGGCACAAGATTATCTTCAGCAGGAATAACGGTGACGGTTAAGGTGGCCCGAAATTGCCCGCCTGCGGATTCTGCCTCAGACAAATGCCCTACTGGGCAGATCATCGCGCAAAGAACAACTTAATTTCCTAGAGACGTGATTGTCCCTGGCGCCTATTGCCCACGGAACGCATCTTGCTCAAGGAATAAGAGCCGCGTGATTTCTGCGCGGTGGGTTTGAAGAGAGCCATGGCAGCGCGCCTCTTTGCCGTATCGCTCCTAACGGCGCTGACCGTGCTGCCATGATTTTCGTCCCCGACTCTCCGGTCGTTCTCATCGCAAAAAGGAAAGTCAGTTCAGGCCGGTTTGCCATTTCTAAATCAAGCAAACCCCTGGTCGTTAATCTGCCCCATCAGTTTCCAGGAAGCCCAATCTTCTTTGGAAGTCCTTTCACCCTCAGTTTTCAAAAGGATCCGACAAATGTTCTCCGATGAAAGCAATTCCGACGCAGCCACTCTGCTGCTCGCACCAGATACAATCCTACAAAGTCGCTATCAAGTCGTTCGTCACCTTGGTAAAGGTGGGATGGGCGCCGTCTATAAAGCCATCGACCTCAGGCTTGGGCATACCGTGGCGCTGAAGCAAACGCTGACCAGCGATCCGCAAATGTGGAAACAATTCGAGCGTGAAGCGCGCCTGATGGCCGGGTTGAATCACTTCGTTCTGCCGCGCGTCTCTGACTACTTCACGGAAGGAAATCGCGCATTTCTTGTCATGCAATTTGTCGAGGGCGCCGACCTGGCTGAAATGATTGCGCAGCAGCCTGGACCGTTTCCGCGTAATGCCGTAGTTGCCTGGGCCGACCAGTTACTTGATGCTCTGATTTATCTACACGCGCACGAGCGGCAGATCATTCACCGCGACATCAAACCGCACAATCTCAAGGTCACTCCCGAGGGCCACATAGTGCTTCTCGACTTCGGCCTGGCAAAGTCGCAATCCCACAACTCGGATAGCGGGATAAGTTGCACCAGCGTGTATGGTTACACGCCCCGGTACGCACCCCTCGAACAGATTCAGGACCTGGGCACCAGTCCCCAAAGCGATATCTATGCGCTCGGCGCCACGCTTTATCATTTGCTCACCGGAACCAAGCCACCGGATGCGTTAGCTCGAGCTGCGGCGCTCGTTAGCGCCAGACCGAATCCGCTGAAGCCGGCAAACGAAGTCAACAGCGTTGTGGGCCCCGAATTAGCTGCCATCCTCGATTGCGCTATGGCCCAGAACCCTGATGAGCGTTACGCCAGTGCCGGAGAATTTCGCGAAGCATTGCGACGGGTGGGGCGCATTGATGAAGCGACATCAACTAACGTCACCCCGGACCAATTCGTCGATTACACGTTAGTCGCCGTGCCCGGCGAAATTGAAGTGAGCATCCACCCCATCACCTCTAACCCACGGCTTGGCCCGCGCGCTCTCGCCAGTATTTTCGTAATTCTGATCTCCGCTTTCGGTGTTTTCTGTAGTTACTATCCCTGGCGAATGCCGCCCGCCGCCCCGCAGGATCAGGTCAAGGCAATCGCCGGAGAAATGGGCGCTCAACCGATTGTTCAAGAGAAGTCCCGAAGGACTAAACCAAGACGGCAGGTCAAGAATACGGACTAAAAACGATTAGGCCGCGGCGCACTCGTAATTTGTAGACCTCGCTTTTACGCCAGACGTCTGCGATCGCGTTCATGTATGAGAACTGGCTTAATTTCCACAAATTTCGATTCCAACAAACTCACAAGTGCGGGTACGTCGTCGCCAGGGCTTAACGACGCATCTTCTAAGTCCTGGCAGATTGTCGCAATCTGGCGGAGACCGAGAGTACCGCTGCTGCCTTTCAGAGTGTGCGCCGTGCGCTTCAACAGAGCCCAATCTCCTTCGGCAGCGGCGTTGAGCATTGTGACAATACCTTGCGAAGCGCTTTCAAGATAAAGATCGATTAATTCAATAACTATGTCTGATCCATCGTCGGACTTTACTTTTTCGAAAGCCTTGAGCACTTGAAAATCGAGCATGTCGCTCGTAAGGGCGCCAGTCGAAGGACGCATCGAGCCATTTTGGGAATTCGTGATTTCTGAAACGGGCATGATCATCCTGGAATGCAGATTAGACTCCTCTGCTCATCTTCCGGCTGTGCAACAACATGCGGATTGCGCTTTCCAATTGATCAGACGTAAAAGGCTTGGGAAGAAACGCCGTCGCTCCTGCAGAGAAGCTATCGTTCATTAGTTTGAGGCTCTCTTCAGCAGTGATGATCATTATCGGAATTTTCATAAGCCGCTTTTCTGATCTCATGTAGTGGACAATGTCCAAGCCTTCGAGGAAAGGCATACTCATGTCTAAAATGGCGGCCCTAAACTTTGAATCGGACTGAAGAACGCGGTAAGCCTCGCGACCATCACTGGCGATTACTACCTCGCAGTGTTGCTGTTCAACGGCGGCAGTTAACAAATGCCTCATCACCGGATCGTCGTCTGCGATGAAAACGCGATTGCGAATAGGCTCCCTGAATGTGACTCGAAATTCGCTCATGGCTTTGATTCCTCAACCAACAAGTAATACTTAATATAAGTGTTGGCTTCGCAGACGTGCGGAAGTTATTTCTTATGATTTCGTTGTGCGTCTAAGAGCCGAGGCGAAACGCCCCAACCGCGACAATCTCTGTCACCTTTTCAACTAACGAACAGGCGTTGACACCAGAACAGCACAACTTCTGCCCAATATCCCTATTGACGGTCGCAGAGTCCCTTGAGCAAAATAATTTGGCGAGTGCAGTCGCTGTGCTTTGCTGCTTCTCTGACGTACCTCTTGCCCTTTCCTTACGACGGAGACTAGCCAATGGAATTGAAGAGTGTGTTGTTGGCGGAACACCCGCGCATTTCGCAGGCGTGTGGACTAGCGGTGATATTGATCAGCCTGAGTGCGCTGGTTGGCTGGTTCACCGGCTCTCCAACATTAAAAGGAATTCGCGCGGGATACATTCCGATGGCGCCAAATACGGCATTTGTGTTTCTGCTGTTGGCTGCTTCGCTAACAATCACGGCCACCAAGTCTTTACGATTTAGGAATGTCGCGAGAATCACAATCGGTTTCGCCGCTGTTCTCATCGTGGCCCGAATGAGCGAATATTTGACTTCGGTTGAGCTGCGCGTCGATCAGTGGCTTTTTAATTTTCCCTCTGAATCAATAGGTTTTGCCCCTGTGGGAAAGATGGCATTCCTCACATCTCTCACACTGCTTCTGTTAAGCAGTTCGCTTTTTCTTTTTACCTGGACAGAGCCGCGATGGCTTCACAGGATTGGCCATGGCTTGTCGGTAGTAGTCACGTTCATCGGCGTCGCTTTTTGTCTCGGCTATATGTATGGGGCGCCATTGATGTACGGCGGCCGCTCTATTCCGATGGCGCTGAATACGGCTATCTGTTTCCTGCTCGCGGGCTCAGCTTTGGTTATTAAGGGTTCACTTCGAAATGTGGAGGAGCGTGTCCTGGCCCGCGGAGCTTTGCAACGGGCGCACGATGAATTGGAAAAACGAGTTCGTGAGCGAACGGGTGAACTTGAACAGCAGCAACAATATCTCCGCGCCATAGTAGAGACGAGTCCTAATCCGATTTTTGTAAAGAACGGAGAAGGCCGCTTCACGCTCATCAACAAAGCCGTAGAGTTGGCTTATGGCCGCTCAAGCGACGAGATTCTTGGTAAGAAGGAAGCAGATCTCAACGGTTATCATGCCGAGATTCAGACCTTCATTCACGATGATGAAGAAGTGATTCAGAGCCGGCAACCTAAGTTCATTCCAGAAGAAGAACTGACAAATCCGAAGACGGGCGAAACGCGGCTGTTTCAAACCATAAAAGTGCCTCTGACACTTCCGGGGAATGGCACGGTCCATGTTCTGGGGGTTGCTACCGACATAACAGAGCGTAAGAAAACCGAGCAGGCGTTACGAGAAACAGAGGAGCGTTACCGGCTACTCTTTGACATCAACCCGCTACCAATGTGGGTTTACGACCGGGACACGCTTGGATTCCTCGCCATTAATGATGCCGCCCTCGATCACTACGGCTACTCGCGAGATGAATTCCTGTCCATGACTATCAAAGACATTAGGTCCGCCGAGGACGTTCCAACACTCGTCGACAAAATCTCCAATGTAGACGGCTTTAATTCAGCCGGTACCTGGAAGCATCGCAAGAAAGACGGCAGTGTTATCGACGTTGAAATAATCTCTCATCCTCTCTTATTTGCCGGTCGGAATGCGAAGCTTGTATTAGCTAATGATGTTACTGAGCGCAGCCGTGCTGAGAATGCTTTGCGGGAAACTGAAGAGCAGTTGAGGCAAACGCAGAAGCTCGAAGGCGTCGGCCATTTGGCCGGCGGCATCGCGCATGATTTCAATAATCTTCTCACCGTGATTAATGGGTTTTGTGCGCTGGCGATGCGGGGGCTGCAAACTGAGGATCCCTTACTCGCAAATCTTGAGGAGATCAAAAAGGCCGGCGACCGGGCGACGTCATTAACTCGCCAACTCCTGGCTTTCAGCCGCCGGCAAGTGCTTCAACCAAAGGTCCTTAATCTGGACGATGTTGTGACTGACATGGAGAAGATGCTGCAGCGCATTATTGGTGAACACATTGATCTGCGTGCAGTGCTCGAACCCACGTTAGGAAACGTGAGCGCCGATCCGGGACAAATCGAACAGATCATTCTGAACCTCGTGGTTAATGCGCGCGATTCGATGCCTGAGGGCGGCAAACTGACAATTGAAACTGACAACGTCTATCTGAGCGAGGAATACGTTAAGAACCACGTGGGGGCGCAAGTAGGTCCGCACGTGATGTTGGCGGTGACCGACACGGGTCACGGTATGGATCAGCAGACGCTTTCACGGATATTCGAACCCTTCTTCACCACCAAAGAACTGGGCAAAGGTACGGGTCTTGGGCTCTCGACCGTTTACGGGATCGTCAAACAGTCTGGCGGAAATATTTGGGTTTACAGCGAACAAGCTAGAGGGACGACTTTCAAAGTCTATCTGCCGCGCGTTGACGATGCGGCCGACGAATACAAGCGCACGATTGAGGAGACGAAGTTGGCCGAGGGAGCTGAGACGATCCTTTTGGTCGAGGATGAAGCGATGTTGCGTAAGCTCGCTCGGCAAACGCTAAAAGGATACGGCTATCAGATCCTTGAAGCATCGAATGGTGACGAAGCAATCGCGGTCGCGCGTCAATACGAAGGCGAAATCCAGTTGTTGCTTACTGACGTGATCATGCCTGGGAGGAATGGTCGCGAGCTTTCCAACTGTTTACTTGAGAGTCGGCCAAAACTTCGCGTGCTGTTTATGTCCGGTTATACGGACGACGCAATCGTGCATCAGGGTGTTTTGGACGAGTCAGCGAATTTCATCCAGAAACCATTTCCGCCCGATTCGCTTGCACAGAAAGTTCGAGCGGTTTTAGACCAGGGCGAGGACGGATAACTATGCCAACTGTCGTCACAGGCGAGGCGTGTATGGGGCCGGTCGACCTTGCATATACAGAAGAACATGATCGGCGGTTACTGATCGTCGATGATGAAGAAAGGGTACGCAGCCTGTTTGCGCTGTGCCTCAGTGAACGGTTTTCGTGCGAGACGGCGGCTAACGCGCAGGAAGCCCTGGACTGGCTACAGCGAGCACCGTTCGCGTTGGTCATTACCGACATGCAAATGCCCGGCATAGGCGGCGTTGAGTTACTACGCAAAGTCAATGAACTTTATCGCGATACAGCGGTAATCATTGTTTCCGGGGTCGACCGTACGCAACGTGTGATCGATGCGGTTCGAATGGGCGCTTACGACTATCTGCTCAAGCCCTGCGACCTGGATGTACTCGAACTTTGCGTTGAGCGCGCCCTGGAACGAAGAACGCTGCTGCGTAATGCGCGAAAGTATAAAGAGGATTTAGAGGCCAGGAACGTTGAACTTGCCCGGCGAAAAGCGGACCTGGAACGAGTACAGGCCCAGCTCGTCCACAGCGAAAAGATGGCCTCGCTGGGCCAACTGGCTGCGGGCGTGGCGCACGAATTAAACAATCCGGCCGGATTTATCCTGAGCAATATGTCTGCGCTTCCTGAATATGTCCGGCGGCTCGAGAAAGTACTGTCAACTTACGATGCGGCCAGTTTGTCTCCGGTGGACAGTGAAGTTGTGGCCGCTGCAAAACGGGCAGTGGATTACGATCACATTTTGGGAGATCTGAATTCTATAGCCACCGACTCTTTCAGTGGAGCGGAACGAATTCAGGGGATTGTTCAAAATCTGCGGCTATTCTCACGGCTGGACGAAGCAGAGCTTAAGGAAGTTGATGTTCATGAAGGCATCGAATCAACGATTCGTTTGCTCTCGCGGTATTACACCTCTCCGTCGATTGCGCTCCGCCGTGTTTACGGAAAACTACCCCGAATAAGTTGTTATGCAGGGCAGCTCAATCAAGTCTGGGTAAATTTGCTGGTCAATGCGGCGCAGGCAATTGGCCAGGGTTCCGGAGAGGTAAGCATCAAGACTTCGTCTCAGGAGCGGACTGTTGCCGTGTCGGTAAGCGACACAGGAAGCGGCATTGCGCCAGAGCACATCAACAGAATTTTTGATCCGTTCTTTACTACGAAGCCGGTGGGAGAAGGAACGGGACTCGGACTGTCAATTTCTCACGGGATTATTGCGCGGCACGGAGGCTCGCTAAGCGTAGAGAGCACCGTAGGTCGAGGCACTACCTTCAACATAGTTCTGCCGGTTCGTCCTCAATTGGTCGAGCCGCCGGTTAATTAACAAGGAGTTCGCATGAGATACAAAATTCTTATCGTCGACGATGAAGCTTCAAATTTGCGAGCGCTTGAAAGGCTCTTTAGGACCGAATACGACGTACTGACCGCCGGGTCCGGAGCCGACGCTCTATCACTACTCGAACATCACGATATGGCATTGCTGATTGCGGATCAGCGGATGCCGGAGATGTCTGGTGTAGAGCTGATGCAGAGAACGGCGCGGTTGCGGCCGCACATGGTGCGAATGCTCTTAACAGGCTATACCGATGTTGAGAGCCTTATTGAGGCAATCAATACGGGTCATGTCTATAAGTACATCACTAAGCCCTGGAACAACGACGACTTATTAATGACAGTTGCGCGCGCACTCGAACATTACGAAACGCTCAAGAGTCGCCATAACCTTCAGATGATTAATGAACGCTTGCGTGCTCGGTTGCTTGAAATTTCCGATCTGGCGGCGAGCGACGACGAATTCATCAGTGCAGCGGCGGACGCCCCGTTGGACTTTAGCTCGGAATTGAGCGCGAGAGTTGTGTGAATGGCTGAAACTCAGAATACAAAGCCTGTCATCTTGATCATCGATGACGACGATCAAATTCGTACGCTGCTGACGCGCTTACTGTCGGCTGAAAACGAATGCACCGGAGTCGAGTCAGCGGAGAGAGCGCTGGCTCTGTTGGATGCGAGGAAATTCGACCTCGTCATTAGCGATATAAACATGACGGGCATCAGCGGTTTGGAACTGGTTCCGATGGTCCTTAAGCGGAATCCTGATGCCGTCGTAATAATGGTGAGCGGCCAGCAAACGATAGACTTCGCCATCGAAGCGATGCGGGTTGGCGCTTTCGATTACATTACGAAGCCAGTGAACATCGATCATATTGAAGCGGCTGTTCGCCGCGCTCTATCTCATCACCGCTTGCTCGAGCAAAAGCGTCAATACGAAAACCATCTGGAACAAATGGTTAAAGAGCGGACCGCGGAACTTGAATACCTGGCGTATCACGACAGGCTTAGTGGACTCCCGAATCGCACGCTGTTTGTCGATCACTGCAACGCAGCTGTAGCCGCCGCGGAAGGTAATGGCCACTTGGCCGGAGTTGTATTAGTTTCCCTGGACCGCTTCAAGAACATCAATGACACGCTCGGACATTTTGCCGCAGATCAATTGTTGAAGGACGTAGCGGAGCGGTTTCACAGTCTGCTGGACGTGTCGGATACCGTAGCGCGTTTCGAAGGAGCGAACTTCGCGATCTTATTGAATGGTATCAATGAGGTCCGGGAAACTGAGGAAGTTTGTCGTTCGATCCGCGAATTATTCAAAGACCCTTTTGAGGTGACTAATCAGGAAGTCTATCTCACCGCGAGTATCGGAATCAGTTTGACTTCAGATAACGGTAACGGTGCGTCAATTTTGCAGAACGCCGGCGCAGCCCTTAATCGGGCGAAAACAACGGGCGGCAACAATTATAAGTTCTACACGGCGGACATGAATGCGTCGGCGCTGACTCGCTTGTCATTGGAGACCAGCTTGCGGCGAGCGATAGACAACCAGGAGTTCGTCACTTTTTATCAGCCAGTTGTCGATCTTTCATCGGGCGACATTGTGGGACTGGAAGCATTGGTTCGCTGGCAACATTCCGAGCGCGGGTTGCTAGCGCCGGTAGAATTCCTTGATCTGGCTGAGAGCACCGGTCTGATTGTTGATATCAGTGAATGCGTTTTGCGGACGGCATGCTTGCAGACGCGTCAATGGCAAGAGCAAGGTCGTGAAAAGTTGCGCGTCGCCGTCAATGTGTCTGCCCGTCATTTTCGGCAAAAGGATTTTGTCGAGCGTATCGTGAGTATCGTGAGAGAAACGGGGCTCAGTCCGGAATCGTTAGAGCTTGAATTAACCGAAAGCTCGATCATGGAACGTCCTGAATCAGCGGCAGAAATTCTAAGTGAAATTAGACGCCTCGGAATTTCGGTCGCGATTGACGATTTTGGGACAGGTTATTCTTCGATGAGTTATCTAAAACGGTTCTGCGTTGACACTTTGAAGATTGATCGATCGTTCGTTAATGGAGTGGCGACGGATACTCATGACGCGGCGCTGGTTAGAGCGATGATAACGCTGGCGCGCGACTTAAATTTGCGCGTCGTGGCTGAAGGCATTGAAACCGAAGCTCAGCTTGCATTCCTAAATTACCTCAGATGCGAAGCGGGGCAAGGATATTTGTTTGCCAAGCCGGAGGCCGCGGCCGTGGTCCGAGAAATACTGTTTTCGGAGCGTTCTAATATTCGAGTGGCGCCGCGCGCATTTCAAAGACCCGCAGCAACCCTCTGACTGAATCCATCATTGCCCCTTTTCGCCCGTAACGTTTTCGGCGCACCGGTGCAAGAATTTCCTAGGGAAAATCCTCATATACAGTCTCCAATGCGTTCCTTGATAATCGACTCATGGTTTCGCTTCGGTTGTTGGTTTCGCAAACCAGCCATGCATGTTCGGGCAGGCTATTCGGCCCGAAGCGGATCGTACTAATTACTATTGTTCTGTTATTTCTAACATCGGTAGGCTTAGCGCAATTCAAACCGCCATTTCAGGCGCGCGACGTCATGAACCCTGCGAACAGTGGTTCAGACGAACCGTCGGATATCGCGATTCGTACTTTTGAGGCGCTGAAAAGATTGGAGAAACTGGCGCTGGTTCACACGTCGCGCGGAGCATTCGAAGAAAACAGGAGACTTTCCTCGGTAACTTTTGAAGTGTTCAAGAAAGAGTTTGAGAGTGTGGTCGAGGAAATCGAGCCTTTACTTTCCCGGTTACCGCAAAGCAAATTGAAAACGCAGATTGTGAATGCGCTCTACTCGTACCGGGACGCCGTGTTCTGGTGGGGTAAGGTAAACGAGCCGCGTGTGATCACGGTGTCCGCGCTTTCATTGCGGGACATGACACATACGCCAGCCGACGCGGCTTACTTGTTAACGATTCCCTATACCATTGCCGCCCACTGGCGGCATGCGAGTAAATATTTGAAACGGGCGGAACTGCTGATCGCGGATTCGCGCGTTCAATAATCTCGAACGGGCGTCGCTGAAAAGCAAGCATGAACGTCGCAAATCCCGCCACCTAACGTCTAAGGCTTCTCGTATCCCTTCGCCCGGAGCTGCAACTCAAACTGCCGAGGATCCGATTTAAAGAAAAGCCCGCCCGCTCTTTCGGAGTGTGACGGGACGTGTTCGATCGTGGTGTTGCTGGTTTCCAGGCTCTCAGTTCCACTCCTCAACTCGCCCTCCACCGTTAGTCCCTGCGCTGTCGTGCCGCCCTCATTGATTGCCCGAAACTCGATTAGAAAACCGTTCTGAGTGGCCCGAATCGAATCCAGGCGAACTGTCACGTTCGGCGGCGATGAATCACCGCCCGCTGCCTCGTACAGCATGAAAACAATTGACCCCAGCACGAGCGCTAACCCCAGCACGGCGATGCCCCACACCCAGAGTGGAGCGTCTTTGAGTTTTCCCTGATCCTTTCCGGCTTCTTGTGGCACTGCCAATGGCCCTTCCTTTGTTTCGTTTCGGCTACTTCATTACCCGACAATTACAGAATCAGTCTGGCCGCAGCAGTGCCCAGGGCAGCAGGAAATCCGAGCACGAGCGTCGCCATGATGATTTCCGCCGCCGGCGCACCGTCCAGCCGCCCGAAGGTCCAAAGTACGTACAGGCTGATGAGAAGCGCCAGAGCGTACCCGATGATCGTGAAGCGTATGAACACGCCCCAAAAGAAAGCGGCAGAGAAGATTGACGCGCGTCGTCCACGCTCGATTGAACAGATGAAGGCCTGCATGACGCACAGGGAAACGACGGCCAGGGCGGCTGCGTGCCACCCGGTCATCATGTGCCCGATCCGCACCATCTCTTCCGTCGGGGCGAGCTGGAAGGCGAGAAAGATAGCTCCCACGCCCATCAGAAATAGTTTGGCCCCGTACCCCGTTCGCCGCCTACGCTCCTTCCTCGTCTCTTTGATATCGAGTTGCCTGCGAGCCAGAATCGCCCCGATAGTCGGCGGGACTGCGAGCAGAGAGATTTTGCCTACGACTTCGTTAGCGGACATCCCCGGTTTGATGATCCCGAACAGAAAAAGCATCACGGTGGCGACCGTGTACCCGACGGCACAGGCGACGAGCGCGTCCAACAACTCAATCTTAAAAGTCTCTTCGCCGCCCTCGAAGTACGAAAGTCCGAGCACCATCACGAAAGCGAGCACAAGGAAGAGCGCCAGCCGGAAGCGATCCATGTAGAACCCCAGCCACCACATTTCCATCGTCATCAGCAGGGGGACGGAGAAGAGGATCGCGCCGCCGAAATCATGCGCGAGATCCACCCCGAAGCGGTGATGAAGGCCCTGCTCCTGCCCGGCGCGCTCGCTTTTTGAACTATCGACCATGCGTATTACTTATTGTGAAGGTCCGTCAGAACAAGAAAACGGACCGCGCAGCATAAGCTCAATTCGGATGTGTGCGTCAACGAATCACAGAGCGACGACAAATAGTAGCCCCGGGTGAGCGAGCGGAGCGAGCGTAACCCGGGGATCACGACCCATTAGAGACCTTAGCCCGCGAAGCGGGCGACAGATGTTTCATCTGACGAATGGGCGATCTTATTTCGCCCCTACAGGGCTCGGATCATTAAAGGACTCTTGACCCGGGCTGACGCCCGGGGCTATTACATGCCGCCGCTTCGCGGCCGGTGAAGACGGAAAGTTCTTTGTTCATACTCTTCACCTATCACGCTTCACCCTTCACTGCTTTTCAATGCTTGAAGCGTACCCCGTGCTTCCGCCCTATGTCCTCGAGTTGGGCCGGGGTCAGCACTTTCGGC
The DNA here is from genome assembly GCA_035273405.1 of Pyrinomonadaceae bacterium. GTDB lineage: Bacteria > Acidobacteriota > Blastocatellia > Pyrinomonadales > Pyrinomonadaceae > UBA11740. The sequence goes on from DATEPC010000009.1 coordinate 12,449, forward strand.
GGCGCGCCCCGGGGCACGCCCGTCTCGCGGAAGAAACCTTCGAGCCCGGGGGGCGTGACCATCCAGAGCAGGTCTATGGCTTCACCGCGTGACTCGACACCGTGCCAGACCCCTTTCGGGATGAAGACGGTATCGCCCTGGCCCACGTCCTTCTTCTGCCCGCCGAGGACGGCCACGCCGCGCCCACCGTGTATGAACAGCACCTCATCCTCGTGCTCGTGCATGTGGACGGGGATGCCGACTCCAGCTTCCAGCGCCTGCGTGCCCACCACCATGCCCGGCGAGCCGGTCTTTGGATCCACCTTGACGGTTACTGTGTTCCCCTTCCGTCTGATCACCTCGCCTTCACCAGCCGTGAGTACGTAGCTGGCGCGCGCGGCCTCTTGGGTCGAGGTGGAAGACAAGGCTTTGACGTCTCGCCCCTTCTGGGGCTGGACGCCCGCTACTAGTGCAATCAGCACAAGGCCGAGCAGAATAAGCCGGCTTGTCATTCGGCTCAATATTGTTCGCATCTCACCTCCACTTGATAGGACAGCAACAAACGACCCAAGTCAGAATTGACTCAGCGGTGCTGAAAGGCAAACGGTCAGAACTGGCATGCGTTAGTGGGCGGTCAATCGCTGAAGGCAAAACTTTTTTGTCCTTCTTCACCTGTCACTTTTCACCCGAAGCGATAGCGTCGGCGTTAACCAGGTTCAACGAGCCGGCGTAGTCGGCGCCAGAGTGCACTAGCCTCGTAACGCACGCAACAAAAAACCGCTTCAAAAAAGGCGGCCAGCACAAACGCTCTCGGAACTTTTGAGAACGTTATCCTTGACTGCTTTGCCTCAAAGGTCGGAAGAGTTTTACTCTCATTACACCGGGCCTCAGACCGGTGATGGAGGACCCGTGAGAATCATAGTAACCGTTTCAACGGTTTCTCCGTGTCCTTTTGCAGGCAAGTCCTCGTAGCCAATCGCCTGAGTGTCCTGAGAAGATCAGTAACCGTTAAAACGGTTCACTAATCTCCTCCCTGCTTACCACCGGGGCTAAAGCCCGGTGTGAATGAGAGTCTTTTTCGGACATTCAAGAACGCAATCCTTGACTCCGATTTCATGAAGACTATCATTTCCGAATTACCGTGCGCGCTAACAATCCAAAGATTCTCATTCCAGTAGTCCTGTTGATTGGCGCAGTCGCGTTGGCCCTCACCCTCTTCACCGGAGGAAAGCCTTATTCCGCAAACCCTGACGATGTCCGAACTCAGTTCAATAGCGATAAGGGCAAAGTACGCTTACTAATGCTCTTGTCGCCGACGTGAATCGCATGTCTTCGGGGGGCCTCCGAAATTCAGGACGAAGTTTTGGCTAACGTTAAGGAGCAGGACGTCGCGGTGTATGCGGTCTGGTTGCCAATCCTGGGAATTGATAGCAAGGCGAGTTTACCGACGGCCACCAATAGATTTTCCGATCCGAGAGTCCGCCAGTACTGGGACGCCGAAGCAAAACTCGGTCACGCCTACTCTCCGATTCTAAAGACCGATGAAGTTGTGTGGGATGTCTATATGCTCTTTGATCGTGATGCCGAATGGAAAGACAAACCTCCCACGCCGGTTTACATAATGGACAAGATCGGCCTTGAAGTCGCCAGACCACTGGACGGCGTCGAACTGGCAAACGAGATTGTTAGACTTCGTACTTCGAGTCAGCCCTCCCGTTGATCATTCGTAGCGTTCTTTCAAAGAGAAGCGGCAATCCCACCACATCGCCGCCTTCTCAGAAGCCGCAATGAGCGGCTCAGGTGCGGCGCTGACGAGCCAAAAAGATGATTCCAAGGACGAGAAAGGCGAGACCGATAGCAAGAAAGACGCGTTGCCCGATGATCCCGAGCGCAATGAAGGAAATCCCGATGACCATGAAGGGAGCGCTGATGTACTTTGGTGTCATACGGAGCTTTATATCACTGAGGAGTCGGCCTCATCCGTGCGGTAAGGCACACATCAGGAACGCAGCCCGTTCCCGATTCTTGTGCACCCTTTCAAAATGGGACACTACCAAAGCGAAAGCGGCGATGCCTCCCACAACATCGCCGCCTTCTGTTGCGCCCTAACCCTTGGCGCCGGGGAATGAGACGTTCAGCCTCACTCAAGTGCAGCCATTCTACATGGCGTGTCAAGACCCTGGTCTTCCAATCCCCGATAACCGGCGCGTCCTTTGAATCTTTGACGCAATCGATATCATCCCTGCCAGTTTGTTTGCTGCTCTGGCTTTCGCCCGCTTACGTGGGCTCTTACTTGAAAATCCACGGCTTCCCGAGGCTGACGCAAACTCGTCGAGCTGCTTCGCAGCTTGTAGAATATTGTCAGCATCAATAAGGAGCATTTACCTCACCTCAGACTTTGGGCAAAACTGAGGTCGGCTAACTGGTTCAGACTGCTTTGGTCGCCAGGATGCGCAGCATCGTCGCCACCGGGGCGGTGTGAAGGGCTTCGGCAGAAACACGCACGCTCCCGCCGCGACTGAGTCTTCCCAAGCCTTCGGATCCGTCTGCCCGGTGATCATACCGACCGGAATTGTGCGCAGTCGTTCGTCAGCCTTCATAAAAAGAAGCAAGTTCAGACCCTGGACGTGCGGCATCGCCGTATCAAAGATTGCCGAGTGGATGTCAGGATCCTACTGAAGGGCGCGCAACGCCTCGCGTCCATCCCGAACCGCCACAACCTCGTACCCTTCGGTCTCGGCAATTGCGGACAGCATGCCAAGCGTCAGCGTGTCGTCGTCGGCGACCAGGATACGGCTCAGACCTGCGATCCTGCCCGAGGCCGTTTGCGGCTAACTGGTGAAGAACGCGCCGCAAAGTACGCCCCCCGCAGCGGGCCCACGCTGGTTCGGCTCGGAACGATGTTTGAATCTAAAGGCCAGAAAGCTCGTGAACCGAGGCTGGATTGGCGTGGAGCGCCCTGGAGCAACTACTTCTTAAGCTGACCGGTTTCGCTCTTCTTTTTCAGAAGTCGACTGGTTGTCCTCAACAACTCGGCCGGCTCGATCGGCTTCGAGACGTGCGCGTTGAAGCCTGCGGCGAGTGCCATCTTGGTGTCCTTCGACGTCGCATATCCGCTCAGAGCGATTGCCGGAACCTCGTGCATGTTCGGCAGCTCGCGCAGCTTTTTCATCATCTCAAAGCCGTCCATGTTTGGCATGCCGATATCCGACAAAATCAGATCGATGGAATTCTGCGGCGCGATTTCCAACGCCTCGGGCGCCGACTGGCAAGTCGTCACGCGAAACCCCTTCGCTTTAAAAGTCGACTGCAGCAGCTCGAGCGTGTCTTCGTCGTCTTCGACGATCAGAATGTGAGCGCCGGCCGGTTTTACTAATGGACCGGTAGTTTGTTTGGCGAGGACTGGCGAAACTTCGCCTGCTTCTTGGCGCGTTAGTCGAACTGTGAAACGACTGCCATGGCCGCGGCCTGCGCTTTCTGCCGTGACCGTGCCGCCGTGCGACTCAACAAAACTTTTGACCAGTGAGAGACCCAGCCCGAGGCCTCCGTGGCTGCGTGTCTTTGAGCCATCGGCTTGCACAAATTTCTCGAACACGCGCGGCAGGAATTCCGGCGCGATGCCTTCACCTTCGTCGGTAACGCTAATGACCGCATCGTGGCCGTCAGCTTCGCACGTCAACCGCACGGTTCCGCCCGCCGGTGAAAACTTCACGGCGTTGTGCAGCAGGTTCGCGAACACCTGGCCGAGGCGCGTTGTGTCGCCTATCACGATCTCGTCGCTCCAATTACGAAACGTTCCTTCAACGTTGATTTGACGCGTTGCGGCAAATGGCCGCACGGTATCGATCGCTTCGTGCACGACCTCGCCGAGACGAACCGGCAGCGCTTCCATGCGCATCTTGCCGCTGAGAATCGCGGTCATGTCGAGCAAATCGTTGATCAGCCGCTTCAGCGCGTGCGCGTTCTTTTCGATTACGCTCAGTCCGTGTTCCAGTTGTTGCTTGGGGAGCATGCCGGTGCGCACCATGTGAATCCAGCCGATAACAGGCGTCAGTGGCGTACGTAGCTCGTGAGAGAGGGTAGTCAGAAACTCGTCTTTCGCGCGGTTGGCGGCTTCGGCTTCGCGTCGCGCGGCGCGCTCTTCTTCAAACAAGCGGGCATTGTCGATCGCCAGCGCGACCCGGAACGCCACCAACTGCAACAGCCGTGTGTCATCCTCTGAAAACTGGCGCTGGGTAAACCTGCCCACGTGAATCACGCCGAGCACGCGCCCTTCTATCAGCAAAGGAACGCCGAGCAGAGATTTCACACCGTGTTCGCGCAGAAACGGCGTGAACAACTCCGCGGTTTCAGTATCGTCGATCGCCAGCGGCCCTTTTTGCGCGGCGACACGTCCGGCGAATCCGGCGCCGACCGGAACGCGAATCCCCAGATCGATCTCCAAACCCTTGGCGGCCCATGCGACCAGGTGGTCGTCTTCCTCGCGCAGCAGAATCACGACCGTGTCCACGTCCATCGACTGGCAGACGCGCTCGAGCAATTCCGCAAGTAACTTGTCCAGCGAGAGATACGACAGGGCTACTTCCGTCACGATCTGCACCTGCCGCATGCGCGCCATGGCTGTTTCAAGTTCGAGGCGTGCCCGCTGCTCGCGCGCAACAATTTGCTCGCGCTGCTCTTCGGCGTGCCGGCGTTCGAGAAACTGGCCGACGTGATTTCCGATCGAGGTCATGACTTCGAGCAGCGTGGAATCTTCGGCTTGCGGATCGCGCGTGAAGAATTCCATCACGCCGAAAACTTCCTCGCTCAACTTGATGGGAAATCCGAACGCGGACTTCAGGCCGGCAGCCGCTGCTAAATCGGTGCGGGTGAAGGCTTGGTCACTGGCGAGATCGCTGACCCAATCCGCCGCGCCGTCGGCCCAGATACGCCCGGGCAAACCGATGCCGCGGGCGAAACGCCAGCCGTTACTAGCTTCCATGAATTCAGCGACAGGAACCGCCGGGATGTGCCAACCTGCCAGCCAGCGCAAGACGTCTGCTTCCGGATCGACAATCCAAATCTGGCCCAAGTCCCACCCCAGGCTTTCACAAATTGCCCGCAGCAACTTTGGCCCGGCGCTATCCAACGAAGGCGATTCCGCCAATATCCGCGCCGTCTGATACTGCATCATCAATCTGCGTTCGAGCCGCTTGCGATCCGTGATGTCGCGCGAATTCACGACGATGCCGCGGACCGCCGGGTCGTGGAGCAGATTGTGCGCGGTGGCTTCGTGAATTCTCCATGAGCCGTTCTTGTGACGCAGGCGAAACTCCTTGGTCACGATGAAACCAGGTTGTTGAGTCCCGGTAGTAAACAGTTGCCGCAAATCAGCGACGTCATCCGGATGCACGATTTCGAAAGGGTTTTTTCCGATAAGCTCCTGCGGCGTGTAACCGGTCGAGCGTTCGACTGACGGACTCACGTACTGCCGCGTGCCGTCGCGATTGAGCACGGTGATGATGTCTGCGGCGTTTTCAATTAACGCCCGCAGGTGCTCTTCACTTTGGCGCAACGCTTCTTCGGCGCGTTTGCGTTCGGTGATGTCGCGCACGATGCCGGTGAAGAAGTGTTTGCCCCCTTCCACGAATTCGCCGAACGACAATTCAAGGGGAAGCTCGGATCCGTTTTTGTGAAGACCGGGAAGTTCCACCGCTTCCCAACTGATGTGGCGCTCGCCGGTGGATACGTATCGCGTGAGACCCGCGCGGTGGACATGCCTCAGATACTCGGGCATCAGAATTGTCAGCGGATGACCCATCAGTTCGTCGCGCGAGTAGCCAAAGATTTTTTCGGTGGCGCGGTTGACGAAGAGGATCGTGCTGTTCTGGTCGATGGTGATGATGCCATCAGACGCAGTCTCAGCAATGACCCGCGAGATCTGAGTCAGACTATTGAGTGCATCATCGGTACTCATTATCGAGAAGTTCTACTGGGCGAAACTAATCCTTTTTTTCGGTGCGCGTCAATTCGGTAGGTTGCCGGCCGGATGCCGGAACCGGCGGCCGGATCGGTACGATTGTAAGAGACACGCGCTATCGCGAATGTTCTGTAATGATTACAATCCGAGACGATGTATCCGGCCGGCAATCTTTTCCTTCCCGCGCCACACGGAAGGCTTGAGGCGATTCTGAAAGAGCCCCGCGCCGAAGTTCGCGGCGTGGCTTTGGTGCTGCATCCGCACCCGCTGGGCGGCGGCACGATGCATAACAAAGTAGTTTTTCGCGCGGCGGCGGCGTTGAATGAAGCGGGACTGATTACTCTGCGCGTCAATTTTCGCGGCGTCGGGCAAAGTACGGGAACACACGATGATGGCTTTGGCGAACAGGATGATGTGCGCGCGGGGCTCGATTATTTGGCCGGGAAGTATCCCGGACAGGAAATTACTTTGTGCGGCTTTTCGTTCGGCTCGCGAGTGGGATTGGAAGCAGGCATTGCAGACAATCGCGTCGTGCGATTAGTCAGCATTGGCACGCCGGTCGATAAGTACGACTTCCGCTTTCTCGAGCAGTGCCGTAAACCGATTTTGTTTGTGCACGGGGAACATGATGAATTCGGCGACGTGAATCGTTTGCGCGAGATAGTTGAGCGGATTGCCGCGCATACGCCGGCGGAGCTACGCGTGATCGCGGGCGCGGGACATTTCTTTGATGATCAGTTGGATGAGTTGAAACGAGTGATCACGGAGTGGGTCATCAGCGGCTGAGGGCTCAGCTCAATGTACTACTTACAGTTTTTTGGGATAACCAATCGCCAAGTTCCGACCTGGACATGTGTCCGCTGGCAATCCGAAGAATTGTCTGTTCCTGTTCGTCGACTGACGCACTAATTTCAAAGGCCGTTAAGTACAAGGAAGACTTCCATTGCTGCATGTCCGATCCTTTTATTGCCATCGAGAAATGCGTGATTCTGAATCAACGCGTGTCCTAATGCGGCAGCCTTTGTGTGAATCGTTGGGTAAAGCTCCGCAGCATCAAAGGTCATTTGTGGTTGAGCGACCGGCGGATTCCAAGCCCTCATGGTTTCTGATGCCTAACGCACCCCCACTTAGGGAGACGATTCTCGCGTGCAGAACGATAATTTCGCGAACGGTGAGATACCGCATCACGCTAACCGTTTATGTAACTCTTCGTTCTTTTCAATAACGTAATTCGCTGCGGCTTTGAATTGCGGATCGAGTTGAAGTTCAGCTTCAATTTGCTTAAACCGTTCGGCAAGGCTTAGAACAGCCAACTGTTGTGGTGTCAGGCTCAATCGAGAAGCGAGTTCTTCAAGCTTCGCGGCGGTGGCGTCAGGTAGAGTGAGTTCTAGTACCTTCATTCACCGCAAACTATACTACGTTCAGACTTACGCTGGAATGCTGGCCTAGAGTATCCCCTTCGCCAACAACAATTCCGCATTCAGAATCGCGGCTCCCGCCGCGCCGCGAATTGTGTTATGACCGAGCGCGACGAAGCGATAATCGAGCACGTTATCTTGAGCAATTCTCCCCACCGTGACGCTCATTCCGTTTCCCGCATCACGATCGACCCGCGGCTGGGGCCGATCACTCTCGTCGCGAACGATTAACGGTCTGGCAGGTGCTGAGTAAAGCTTCAGCCTTTGTGGTTCGGCCGTGAATGAGGCGAGCGCCTCGTGGACTTCATCAATCGAAGCTGAACGAGCCAGCTTCACGCGAATCGAGGCCATGTGCCCGTCCGTGACGTTCACGCGATTGCATTGGGCGCTCACTTTCATGTCGGCATCGATGATCGTGCCCTGGCTGACGCCGCCCAAAATCTTCAGCGTTTCGATCTCAACTTTCTCATCTTCGCCGCCGATGAACGGAATCACGTTGTCGGTCGCGTCCAGCGAAGCAACGCCCGGATAACCGGCGCCGGACAGCGCCTGCATCGTCGTCACCACGCACGCGGTCACTCCAAACTTTTCATGCAGCGGCGCGAGGGCCATCACAATCGCGATCGCCGAGCAGTTGGGATTAGTAACAATGAATCCGCGGTTGTACTCGCGGTTGGTGCGCTGCGCCTCGATGAGTTCGAGGTGGTGAGGATTAACTTCGGGAATCAAAAGGGGCACGTCCTCTGCCATGCGATGCGACGAAGAATTGCTAATCACGGGAAAGCCGGCACGCGCAAATTGAGGTTCGGCATCAGTGGCGATCTCACCGGGCAAGCTGGAAAAGACGACGTCACAGTCCAGGGGCGGCGCCGGAGCCTGCACGACAATCTGCCGCACGCCCTCAGGCATTTCGCCCGGCAAACGCCAGGTGCACGCTTCAGCGTAAGTCTTTCCCTGGGAACGATCCGACGCGGCCAGCGCGGTGATTTCAAACTGCGGATGATTCTCCAGCAGCTGCACGAATCGCTGACCGACGACGCCGGTGGCTCCGAGGATTCCTATGCGAAGTTTGTCAGTCATGTCAGAAAAATTTACCACAGAGGGCACAGAGGAAAAGTAAATGCGAAGGGCTAAGAGCTAAGCGCGGAGAAATACAGAATAGTGTTTGCGGCATGTTTGCGTCACGGCGGCCTTTGCACTTACCCCTTTTCTCTCTGTGTCCTCTGTGGTTAATTCTTTAGCGAGCTCAGCGCGTCTCCCAGTCGCCGGACACCCTCACTCAACCGTTCCTCATCAGCACAGAACGAAATCCGCAGGAACCCGCGGCTTTCTTCCCCGAACGCCGCGGCGGGAATCGTCACGACACCCTTCTCCAAACCTGCTTCGGCAACTTTTAATTCATCGCCATATTCACTTACATCAACCATTGTGTAGAAAGCTCCATCGGGAGTCACGCACCGCAATCCGAGTTCGTCGCGCAGCTTCTGCAAAAGAAAGTCGCGGCGACCGAGAAAGATCGAACGCATCTCAGCCCGCGAAGCTGCCGCTTCATCAGTCCAGGCTGCAATCGCCGCCTTCTGCGAAATACTCGACGCGCAGGTCACGACGTAACCGTGCAGGACGAGTGTCGCTTTCATCACGTCCGCGTCACCCGCCAACCAGCCAATGCGCCAGCCTGTCATCCGCATCGACTTGGACAAGCCGCTCGCGATAATTGTGCGCGGATAGAACTCCGAAATCGATGCGGGCCGTTCCGTCGTGTAATAAAGCTCGCGATAAATTTCGTCACTCACGATAAACGCATTTGAGCCGCTCGCTTCAACCGCGTCAGCCATCGCTTGTAATTCATCCCTGGTCAGCGCCCGGCCCGTAGGATTTGACGGACTGATGCAAATAACGACTTTAGTGCGCGGCGTGAGCCGGGCTTTGAAATCATCGATATCGAAACCAAAGTCTTTGGCGGCGGGCAAACGATAACGAATCTCTCGGCCGCCAACCATTTTCGTAATCATCGGGTAGGCGATGAACCCCGGATCAGGCATCAGCACTTCATCGCCTTGTTCGACCAGCGTTCGCAAGATCAAATAAAGCGATTCCTGCGAACCTGCCGTGACCATTACCTGGTCAATGTTCAGATTCATGTGCGGATAGTCGCCGGCAATTCTTTCACGCAGGGCCGGCAATCCCGCCTGCAGCGTGTAACCGTTTCGCTCTTCCTGAATTACCCGAACGGCCTCACGCCCGATCACTTCCGGCGTCGGCAGATCAGGCTCGCCCAGGCCGAGACTGATACTGCCCGGCTTCGCGCGATCCGAAATTTTCCGGATCATGCTTTTCTCGATGCTGCGGAGAAATGGTGGTGGCTGGAATTCTTTCAAGCGAAACACCAATCCGGCTCAGATAACCTGAATGCCGTGAGTAGTAATTAGAATATCTTTCTGTCTGAGAGATTGTTTAACCCGTTCGTTGAAGTCTTTGAGGAATTTCTTTGTATGTTGTCGCCAGAAGTCACGACTTCGATCTTAATAATGTCATCGATGTATTCGACGCCCCCGTATTTCCAGGTTCCTTGATAAGGCGAAGACCGCGAGCTAACGGTGATTGCGCCAAACTTGCCAATGAGCTCTTCTCTGATTTGCTTGATTTTCTCTGATTCTATCTCCTTGCCGTCGTTGTACTTCAAAGGCAAGTAGATTTCGTATCGTCTCATACAGCCAGAGTGGGCCGAGGCAGGCTAACGTTGCGGGCTTGCAGTTTCTAAAAAGGAATTCCTTTGCTTTTCAAGATCCTGAGATGCTCAGGATGAACCCCATATGTGTTTTGAGGCAGGCAAGATACAGGCACGCCGCTCTTTGCCAACGCCAGAAAGCCCCTGGCATCGTACTTCTCAGAGATCTGAATGTAAGTGATCGGAAACATTAACCTCAAAATAGGAAGATCACTGTTGTGTGTCAAGTAAACAGATTTGCAATTTATCGCAGCGCTTCCTCTAATTGCGTCGCTGCGTCTGTTTTCTCGTCGCGATACTTCACGATGACCGGCGCATAGAGTGACAAGCCCCATTCGCGTGCTTTGTCATTTTGAATTGCGCGCGAGCCGGGAACGACGACCGCGCCGGCCGGAATTTCCACCGGGTCATCGCCACTGCGTCGATAGATTTCACCGCGCACAAGATCAAACACGGGCGTTGAGCCGGTGATGATCGTTCCGGAAGCCAGCACCGCACGTTCACGAACGATGGCGCCTTCGTAGACACCGCAGTTACCACCGACGATCACATCGTCTTCGATGATCACAGGCATCGCGCCGGCGGGTTCCAGCACGCCGCCAATCTGCGCCGCCGCTGAGATATGCACGCGCTTCCCGACTTGCGCACACGAGCCGACCAACGCGTGGCTGTCTATCATTGTGCCTTCGTCGACATAGGCGCCGGCGTTAACGAACATCGGAGGCATGCAGACAACACCCGGCGCAATGTACGCTCCGTCGCGAATGCTTGAACCGCCCGGCACAATCCGCACGCGTTGTTCAGGTGTGAATCTTTGGATCGGATAGGTGTTCTTGTCGAGGAACTGCAGGCTGTGATCCCCGGGAGACATATCGATGATCACTCCCATGCGGAAGCCGAGCAAAATGCCGCGCTTCACCCACGCGTTCGTCAGCCATTTGCCCGCTGGATCGCGTTCGGCGGCACGAATCTCGCCGCGATTGAGAGCTGATTTGAATTCGTTAAAGACGGTGAGATCGGCTTCGGAATAGTTGGTCCCTTCGCTCGTGGCGAGTGCCTCGATCCGTTCACGCAGTGACATGAGCACTCTCCAGCAAGCCAAGCTCACTAATCACTTCTCTCACACGCGCGCGGCTCGTTTCAGTGATCGGCACGAGCGGCAGGCGAAAATTCTCTTCCAGCAATCCCATCATCGCCATGGCAGCTTTCACCGGACTTGGGCTCGATTCAATAAAGTTCACGTCCATCAAAGGCAGCAGGCGATAATGCAACTCGCGTGCTTCATTCCATTTTCCTTCCAGGGCGAGATTCGCCAGCCGCGACATGAGATCGGGAATTTCATTCGAAGCGACCGAGACGATTCCTTCAGCACCCAAAGCGATCAAAGGCAGAGTCACGGCGTCATCGCCCGACAACACGGCGAACCCATCCGGACGTTCGCGCAGAATTTGCATCATCTGCGAAAGGTTCCCGGACGCTTCTTTGACCGCCACGATGTTTTCGCAATCACGCGCCAATCGCAGGGTCGTTTCCGCGGCTATGTTCGACGAAGTGCGGCCCGGCACGTTGTAAAGCATGATGGGCAGGTCGGGCACAGCCTGAGCAATCGCATGGAAGTGCGCGTACAGACCTTCCTGTGTCGGCTTGTTGTACCAGGGCGCGACTTGCAGCACCGCGTCCGCTCCTAGTTCCTGCGCGCGCTTTGAATACTCGATTGCCGATGCGGTCGAGTTGCTGCCGGCGCCGGCAATTACCTTCGCGCCTCCGCGCGCAACTTCGATGGTTAAGGCAATCACGCGCGCATCTTCGTCTTCGGTCATCGTCGCGCTTTCGCCGGTGGTGCCGCACGGCACTAATAATTTAACACCGCCCATGATCTGTCGATCGACAAGCGCGCGCAGGCGCTCTTCATCGATCGCGCCATCAGACTTGAACGGCGTCACCAGCGCGGTCGCGCAACCCCGCATCCAATCAATTTTCATAGTCATGATTCATCATCTGCCTTGCCAAGTATCTCATCAAACACTTCCGTGAATTCGTAAACGCCTTTGCGACCGACGATCCACCTGGCGGCCATCAAGGCGCCTTCAGCAAATCCTTCACGCGAACGTGCAACATGTTCCAAGGTGATGTGATCGGCGCGCGAGTCGAAACCCACCCGGTGGGTGCCGGGAATGTGACCGGCGCGCGTCGATGAAATCGGCACCTCGCGCCCCAGATGGTTCGCGACGATTTCGCCCAGCTTGATCGCGGTGCCTGAGGGTGCATCCAGCTTCCGCTTGTGATGCGCTTCTTCGATGTACACGTCGTACGATTCAAGGTTCTGAAAAAATTCAGCCGCCGCGGCGGCGATACGGAAAAACACCTGCGCGCCGACAGAAAAGTTTGCGCCGTAAACCAGCGCCCCATCAGCTTCTTCAACCAGCGGTCCGAGCTCAGCGCGATTTGCCTGCCAGCCCGTTGTGCCTTCGACGAGGGGCACGCCGTAAAGCATGCAGAGCGAAATGTTCTTTGGCACTGCCGCCGCCACAGAGAAGTCGATGGCCACGTCGCACCCGCTAATCTCGGTGCCCACGTCTTCCTTTAAGCGGTTGGCATCTCCGGAATCCAGGGTCACGGCAATCTCATGGCCGTGCTCTTTGGCGAGCTTCGCCACGAGTTGTCCCATTGCGCCGTGGCCGATGAGTGCGATTTTCATAAGTGCTGACGTCCGTGTTGCCGATACAGAACCGCGAGCGATAGGGAGCGGGATAAAAGCGCAACTGTGATGGCACAGTGATAACGCCCCCTCTTGCGAGTTGACCGTTGATCCCGCTCGCTACTGCTCGCGGTTCTGTAATTTCCGTACGATGTCCACATAAGTTTCCACGGCGGTCAAGAGGTCGCTCTTCCGTACTTTTTCCCCATCGGTGTGCGCATCAAGAATTGAACCCGGTCCAATCAGCAGAGGCTTTCCCCAATTCGAAAGATAAGGAATGTCCGTGGTAAAGCGTGCAATCATTTGCTCAAACCCATCAAGCGCAAGCAAGCGAATCGGATCGTGGACGGACTTGTAATCCAACTCAGCACGGCCGTCAATTGCCTTTTCCAGAAACGTCCTGGCTGATGCGGAATCAATCGGCAGCCGAATGTGGACGGTGGCCTCAGCTGCGTTCGCGATTACGTTCGCGCGCGTGCCGCCTGAGAGCAGGCCAATGTTGCACGTCGTTTCGCCGAACACTTCGTCGGACGGCCAGTCGATTGAGCGGACGTCGTTAAGCACATCCAACAAATGTTCGATAGCTGAATCGCCTTGCTCTGGATAAGCCGAATGAGCCGCGCGACCTCTTGTTTTGATGGTTGCCTGCAAAGAGCCCTTGGTGCCAACCGCCAACTTATTCTCCGTTGGTTCGCCGTTGATCAGGTACTCACACGCCGAAGCTTCGGGATATTCATTCGCTACCTTTGCGCCCGCGCTGGTTACTTCCTCATCTACCGTAAAGAGCAATCCGATTTCGTTGAAGCCTTCGGCGCGCAACTTTTCTGCCGCGGCAATCTGCGCTGCAAGTATTCCTTTCGCATCGCACGCGCCGCGGCCGTAGATGTATTCATCGTCTTCGCGGGAAGCGATGAACGGCGGCACCGTGTCCATGTGCGTCGAAAGCACCACGCGCGGACGAGCTTCAGTCCGCGCAATGATGTTCGAACGTTCAGGCGCGATGTTCTGCAACTCAATGTGATAACCGAGCCGGTTGAGCAGCTCAGCTAGTGAAGTTCCGATCTGAAACTCCTCACCGGTAACCGATGGAATGTCGATCAGTTCGCGCGTGAGTTTAAGAACATCGATCATCTTTGATTCTCTGCAGGCGGGGCAGTAGCCCGACCGTAAGGGAGGGCGTGATCATGGGGCGTTAGACGCCCTCCCTTACGGTCGGGCTACTGCCCCGTGACCTTCGAAACACACTTTATGCAGGCGATTGATCGCTTCGGTAGCCTGCGCCTCATCCACCATGAACGTTAGGTTAACGCTGGAAGCGCCCACGGAAATCATTGACACGTTGATATCCTGGATGACCGAAAACACACGCGCCGCAATGCCCGGTGTATTGCGCAAGCCTTCGCCGACGACCGAGATGATTGTCCGATCCTTTTCAACTTCAACTGTTCCCAGCCGTTCCAGGTCGGGAATCAGTTCCGGCAGAGCGCCGGCGTCATCAATTGAAAGCGACACGCTTACTTCGGAAGTAGTTACCACGTCCACCGCCGTTCGATGCCGGTCGAAGATCTCGAAAAGCGCGCGCAGAAAGCCGTACGCGCCGAGCATTCGCGCCGAAGTGACTTGCACAGTCGTGACGCCATTCTTGTGCGCGATGGCTTTGATCGTCAGCGGCGCCGCCTCTGATTCGGCAACGATCAGAGTTCCTGCGTCCGCAGGCGCGTGTGAGTTACACACGCGAACGGGGATGCTCTTATCGATGGCCGGCTGAATCGTTTTTGGATGCAGGACCTTGGCACCGAAGTACGCGAGTTCCGCCGCTTCCTGGTACGAGAGGATTGGAATTGTCTGTGCTTCAGAGACCACGCGCGGGTCGGCCGTTAGCACGCCGCTGACATCAGTCCAAATTTGAATCTCGCGCGCGTCGAGCGCTGCGCCGACAATCGCTGCGGTGTAATCCGATCCGCCTCGCCCCAAAGTTGTCGTCACTCCGCGCTCGGTGCTGCCGATGAATCCGCCCAGCACGGGAATCTCATCGTCAGCCAGACTCTTTAACCGCTCCTGTATCACTCCTGAGGCGCCAGTGAGTGGAGCTGCACTCCCATAGCTTTCATCCGTCTTAATGCATTCACGCGCATCGACGAACTGAGCGCGCAGACCGTGTGTGTGCAACACGGCCGCGAGTAACTGCGAAGAAAGTAACTCGCCGTAGGCAACAATTTGATCCTGAAGTGGCGGACTGGTAACTGGATACGAAGCAATGATTTTAAATAACTGGCGAACCTCTTTGCGCGCATCTGTGATCGCCGTTTCAAACGTCGCGCGGCTGTCATCAGCCAACAACTCGGTGGCGATCGCTTCATGCCGGGCGAACCACTCGTCCAACGCCCGCGCAGCGCGCGCGTCGCCGGCGACAGCGTTTCCAACGCTGCCCAACAAAGCATTGGTAAACCCGGCGATTGCCGACGTGACTACAATCGGCCGCCCGGTTTCCGCGGCTTTGACGATTGCCGCGACGTTTTGGAAGGCGCCGGCGTCGGCGACCGACGTTCCGCCAAACTTCATAACTATTGGCCGCATGTTCGCTCGCGAGTAAACCACAGCGCACCCAGACGGGCAACCGGCTTGCTTGGCAACTCTGCGCTCCCTTACAATCTCAAATTACACCCGCAAAAAGTGAGTATAAGCAGAACCTTTTATGAATTTCGATAAAGTCCTAACCAAAGTATTCGGCAGTAGTAATGAGCGGTTCCTGAAGACTATCCGGCCGATTGTTGACGAGATCAGCGCGCTCGAGCCCGAAATCCAGAAGCTTTCCGACGAGCAACTCCGCGAGAAGACCGCCCTTTTCAAAGCGCAAATCGCGGACGCGGTCAAAGACACGCGAGACAAGGACCATCGTAAATCCACCGAACAGGAGATTCTGAATGAAATCCTGCCAGAGGCGTTTGCGATCGTGCGTGAAGCCAGCAAACGCACCACGGGCATGCGGCACTTCGATGTGCAGCTGATCGGCGGTCTCGTGCTGCACCAGGGCAAGATTGCTGAGATGCGCACCGGTGAAGGTAAGACGCTGGTGGCCACACTGCCGGTTTACCTGAATGCGTTGACGGGGCGCGGGGTCCACGTCGTGACGGTGAACGATTATTTGGCTGCGCGCGACGCAGAGTGGATGGGACAAATCTATCGCTTCCTGGGTCTGGAAGTCGGCGTTATCCAAAACGACATGGATGATTTCGAGCGGCAGACCGCATACGCGGCCGACATCACTTACGGCACGAATAACGAATTCGGTTTCGATTACCTGCGCGACAACATGAAGTTCGATCTGGCGACGTGCGTACAGCGCGGTCATTACTTCGCCGTAGTGGATGAGGTTGATTCGATTCTGATCGATGAATCGCGTACGCCACTGATCATCTCAGGTCCTTCAGAAGAATCCACCGACAAGTACTACCAGGCGAACGCGATCATTCCTCAACTTATTCGCGGCGAAGAGCTGGAAGAAAAGAAAAAGACCGGCGACTACGTGGTCGATGAAAAGAACCACTCGGCAGTTTTGACTGAAGAGGGCGTTGATAAGGCCGAGCGGCTGCTGGGCGTCGGTAATCTTTACGATCCCGACAACATGGAACTGCTGCACTGCGTCGAGCAGGCTTTGAAGGCGCACACGCTTTACCGGCTCGACCATCAGTATGTGGTGCAGGACGGCGAAGTAGTCATCGTCGATGACTTTACCGGTCGCTTGATGAAAGGCCGTCGCTGGTCGGATGGATTGCACCAGGCTGTCGAAGCCAAGGAAGGTGTGAAGATCGAGCGCGAGAACCAGACGCTCGCAACGATCACGCTGCAGAATTATTTCCGTCTTTACGAGAAACTTTCGGGCATGACCGGTACCGCGGAAACCGAAGCGGCCGAGTTTCACTCAACGTATAAACTCGATGTGATGGTAGTTCCGACGCATATGCCGATGGTGCGCAAGGACAATCCGGATGTGATCTACCGCACGCTGCCCGAGAAATGGGACGCGGTCGTCGAAGAGATCAAAGAACTGAACCAAAAGGGCCAGCCGGTGCTGGTCGGCACGGTGTCGGTGGAAAACTCAGAATTGATTGCGCGCCGTTTGCAGCGCGCCGGCGTGTCCCACAACGTCTTGAACGCGAAGTATCACGAGCGCGAAGCCGAAATCGTCGCGCAAGCCGGCCGGAAAGGCATGGTGACGATCGCGACGAACATGGCCGGCCGCGGCACGGACATTCTGCTCGGCGGCAATCCGGACTTTATGGCGCGCGAGTTCCTGAAGGAACAGGAAGTCGATCCTGACGAGGCGAACGAATCGCAATGGCAGCAGGAATTTTTGAAGGCCAAACGCATCGTTGAGGCCGAGCACAAGGAAGTCGTTTCGCTCGGCGGTCTGCACATCCTCGGCACTGAACGTCACGAGTCGCGTCGCATCGACAATCAGCTTCGCGGTCGCGCCGGTCGCCAGGGCGATCCGGGATCGTCGCGTTTCTTCCTTTCACTCGAAGACGATCTGATGCGCATCTTTGCCGGTGACAAGGTGAAGGCCTTGATGCAGCGACTCGGCATGGAAGAGGGCACCGCGATCGAATCGAAGATGGTTTCGAAACGCATCGCGGCGGCGCAAAAGTCGGTCGAAGGGCGCAACTTCGAAACGCGCAAGCACCTGCTGGAATACGACGACGTCATGAACAAGCAGCGCGAGACGATTTACGGCTTGCGCCGCCAGTTGATGGAAGAACCCGATCAGCGCGAGTACCTGGTCGGCGAAACCGGCGTCGCGCACGATCTGCTTTCGGATCTTACGCGGCATTACCTCGATGCTGACGCGTCGCCGGAAAGCTGGGACATCGAGAATTACAAAGTTCAGATCAAGACGGTCTACGCGCTCGACCGCGAGCTTGAGGAGATCGATTTCGACAACTTGGCGCCGCAGGAAATCGAAGACTTCCTTTGGGAGAAGCTCAAGGGCAAGTACGCCGAGAAGGAAAAGCAGATTGGCGACGAGGCGATGCGCACTTACGAGCGCATCATCATGCTGAACATCATCGATGCGCAGTGGAAGGACCACTTGCTGGCGCTGGATCACCTGAAGCAGGGCATCGGCCTGGTCGGTTACGGGCAGAAGGACCCACTGGTCGAGTACAAGAAGGAAAGCTTCGTCATGTTTCAGGCGATGCTCGACCGCATCGACACGACCACCATCCGTTCGCTCTTCAACCTGCAAGTCGTCGCCGAAGAATCTCCCGAAGAAATTCAGCGCCGCCGTTTGGCTGCGCGCCGTCGCGGCGGGATGCAGTTCACCGGACCGAACCAGGGCGCCACCGCCGCCGGTGAAGAAGCAGGCAAAACGAAAACCATCGTGCGCGATCAGCCGAAAGTAGGCCGCAACGATCCCTGTCCCTGCGGCTCTGGCAAGAAGTACAAGAAGTGCCACGGCACGACGTGAGGCTTTCGACATTAGAGAGCCTCGCCTTGCCCGCCTTTCCTCGCGGGTATAAGCTGAATTAGCAAACCCCTGATAGTTGCTCTCCCGCTCTGTTCGGCGCTTATCGCGATCCGAATCGGAAAATCTTGTGGAAAAAAGAGGAGTCGTCATGAAAAAGTTCCTACTTGTTTTACTGATCGTCTTTGCGACCGCGACGTTTGTCGCCGCCGACACGATTTATCTGCGCGACGGAAGACAGGTTCGCGGCACACTGTTGGGTTTTATTAACGGCCAATTCGTGATGCGCGTTGAGACGCAACTTTCAACTTCGCCATCAACCAGTACGCGTCGACGAGATGACATTCAGTACTTTCGTCCTGAAGAAGTGGATCGCGTCGAGATCGATGGGCGCCCGATGGAGGACTCGCGCTATGTGACGCGCAATGTACAGGTCGCACTGGACTCGAACTGGGTCGACAGTGGCGTCTTTGTGCGTAGCGGCCAACTTGTTCAAGTCCGTGCGACGGGCGTAATCACGGTGGGACGGATGCGCATCACGCCTGACGGTTTGCGTTCAACCGATCCGAGCGCGCCGCTGCCGAACGCTGCCGATGGCAAGCTGATCGGCGCCATTGGCAATGACGCGAGCTCGCCAGTTTTCGAGCTGGGCAGCACTCGCGAGTTCACTGCCGATCGAAATGGGCGGTTGTTTTTGACTGCTAACCGCGGGTCGTTCGCCGACGCGCGTGGTTCCTGGAGCGTCGAAGTCCGACGCGAACGAGGGGTCAACTTCCGCGAAGCAGACGATCTTGATCGCAGCGGCGGCATTAGATCGCGCACGCGGGGCAACATCGATCGAAATCGCACACGGGAGTTCACCGTTGAAGTCATGGGGAACGCACGCTCCAGCGATACGGCAATCGACGTTCGGGCTGGCGATCAGATCACTTTCAGCGCAACCGGAACCGTCGTTGCCGGGCAGCGTGCCGGTTCTGTTAATCCGGAAGGCGGACGCAGCACCGGATTTGGCTCAATCATCGGGACGCGTCCGGTGCCTAGTGCGGGCGTCGGCGCGTTGATAGGCTTTATCCGTTTCGCTAACGGTCAGACAGGCCAGCCCTTTTTCATCGGCAGCCAACTGACCTGGACGGCACCGAGTGACGGTCGTTTGTATTTAGGGATTAACGACGACAACTTCAACGACAATAGCGGCAGTTTCGTCGTTCGCCTCAGGGTAACGCGAGAAATTTGGAACGACCGGCTAGAGTAGTCGTTAGTTCAATCACACGAGACGCCGTTCGCGAAAGCGGGCGGCGTTTCTCTTTGAGCGATCCTAATTCGTCAGCTTCCGATCGAGCGCCAGGGTTCGCACGACGCCTTGCAGCTCTTGCTGGAGCCGATTCAGGTTTCCATTCAACTCCTGCTTCTCTTTGTTGAGTTGTTCCAGCCGGGTCTCCTGTGAATCAGCTTTGGCGACATATCGCGAAATCAATTGTCTGGCTTCCGCGGTTGCCGTCAGAGCTTTGATGTTGTCGCGCAGTCGTTGCTGGTCTTCGCCAATCTCCTCTACCTCGCTGTCGATCGCTTCGATCCGCGAACTCGTCATCGCCATCTGAGTCTTCAGATCGATAATCTTTTCCAAAATCGTTCGCGTCTCGGCGTCGATGTAGCGGCGCGAAATGAACAGCTCAAGATCCGGACGACTGAAATTGTGTAGCGCGTAGGTGTCCATCAACGCGCGCCGCTCAGTAACCGGCAGCTCAACCTTTTCGTGTGGAGCCAACGCGATGCGAAAGCGATAGTACCGGGCGCTTTTGCCCTCAGGCTTCTGCGTGTCATCGCTCAGGACCCAGCCGTCACGCAACGGATGTTCGACGTAAACCACCCGCGGCTTGTCCGTCTGATTCGTGAGCACATAAATCTTCTTGTTGGTTTGATGGTAATGGGCCTGGAAGACACCATTGACCACCCGCACCAGAAAAGTCGGCGCGCGGTCTTCTTTCGTGCGGACGTGAACCAGCGTGCCGAGGTCGAGCGCGAACGAAATCAGGCGCTTTTCTGATGGCTTCAGCCGCTCCATCAGCGCCTCGCCCGCGTAAGCATCGCCGTCGATCACGGTGAGCGCGCCGGATTCCAACGTCAGTGGCGACGTGTTCTTCAGGAGCATCCCGCTCATCGGGCGATCCGGCCGGCTGCCTTCGTTGAAAATCGAGACGCGCTCCCCGTCCACGCGCGTTTGCAAAATGGGAATCAGCGCCGAACGATCGCGGAGCACAGTAACCGGCTGATCGATTCGGTACTCGAACAAGTCACCCACCTCGGCGCCCGTCGCCGCTGCCTCGACGCCTGAATCTGAACTGGTAATCGCATCGCTCAGCGACACGCCTTCCAGCGAGGTATTGTTTGTGAGACCGCCAACCGTCAGGTTGCTGTAGTTGTTGGCACGACTATTCAGCGGCAGCTGCGAAATCTGCTGTTGGCTCGTGTTGAGATAACTGTTACTTGCCGTCACGGTAACCGTTTCCGAAATGCTTCCAACTTCCAGCGCCGCGTTCGCAAAGCTCGGCAGATAGCTGCCCACCGCCAAATTCTGAATCAGATAGATTTTGAAGCCTGGCGATTCGATCCTGACCGAATAAGTGCCCGGCGACAGGATCGACGAACGATAAGTGCCTTGATCGGAGGTAGTCACAGTAGTGGATTGGTTGTTACTGCTATTGGTAATCGTAACTGTAGCACCGGCGACCACTGCCCCATTGGGATCCGTCACGCGTCCGCTGATTGTCCTGCCCAGGCCACCACCGCTGCTTTCGCCTTCGCCATCCTCGTACACCTGCGGATTAAGATTCAAATCATTGGGCATCGGCACAACTGGCCGGTATCGATAGAGCGGTTTTTGGATCGGTTGGATAAAAGAAACTGGTGATCCGGAAATTAGCGACAATGACACGTTCTTCCAATCCTCGTCGCTCACGTTGTCAACGATTGCCCAACCCTGAAAGAACGGCTTGTTTTGAGCATCCAACACGACGCGATATGTCGTCTTCCAAATGGGCGCCGCAATTGTGTAACTCACCAACATCTCGCGCGCCCCAGTGCCCTCCGAAGTGACGACGATGGTTTTGGCATCGCGGCGACGCGCCGAGGCGCTCGCATGCGCGAATTCGCTGATGTCCCGTTTCGCGCCCTCGTCGATTATTTTGATCGAGCGAACCTCAGCTAAATCAAAGCTAATCAGCTCGCCATTGGCGGAAGTGATAACCAGGGCCGGCCGGTTTACGGCTGGATGATTCGGATCCGGCTGCGCCTTCCGCTCTTCGACAGTCAGAATCGATCCTGATGCGCTGCGCGTGGCCGTGGTGACCATCACTTGGGCGCCTTGCAGCTGACGCAATATGCCCGCGAGGCCGCCTTGCTCATTGCCGTTCGTGCCTGGCTCGATCGAGAAAGGAATGTCCGCCAGTCGCGCGGCAGGCGGCGCTGACGAGTTGTAACTCACGGCGCCGATGCGTCCCTGCCCCAGATCGAGTACGACCATCGACTTCAGCACGTCATCAATCTGTGATTGCTTGAACGACAGATTGATCTCGGCGTGGCCGCTAATGGTCCCACGTCGCTCGATGTACGCGACACCGTTGCTGTAAACGATCACGCGGCGGATCGGCAGCGTTTGGATGTTTAAGTTTGTGTTTGCGGCAGACGAAACGTCGGTGCGAGCGACACGGCGAGTTTGCGCGGATGAGGTGACTGAAAACACGCACACCACGACCAAAAGGAGAGAGCGTTTCATGGGCTTGGCCTCCTGAGTAAGAACAGCTGGTTGATAAACGGGGAGACCGCTTAGGCCGGGAGACGGTTAGTAATGCAAGAGCTCGGAATGCGATCCAACTTTCTGATGCGCCGCGACGCGGCCGTGGTTTCCTAAGCATTAAGATCTTTTCGTCACCCGGAGACAGGAGGGGTCAGTCCGGACGCAAGCGAACCGCAAAGTAATCGCCAACTCCCCGCCATGTCCCGAACCTGCGACCGAGCTATGGTGATTTAACGTGATTGGATCGCTCGGCTGGAGGTTCTCGATTTCTGGAGAGCACGCAAAATGATTCCACAAACTGCTTCCACAATTTTGGTCGTTGATGATTATCCCGACAATCGCACGCTGCTTTCCGCCTGGTTGCGGGCGAAGGGCTATAAAGTCGTCGAAGCCGAAGACGGCAAAGAGGGCGTCCTGCAAGCCAACCGCTCGCATCCGGATTTGATCTTGATGGATCTGGCGATGCCTGAACTCGATGGCGTCGAGGCCACGCGACAGCTTCGCGAACGGCAAGCGTTTTCACGCACGCCGATTTTCGCGATCACCGCCTACGGAACTCATGATGTGAAGCAAGACGCGATGGACGCAGGATGCAATGAAGTCTTAGCCAAGCCGCTCGATCTGGAGTTACTTCTCGGCAAGATCAAATCGACGCTTGCATCCGTGAATCCGACCTCCAAGCCACGTCCTGTGGCCCACTGAATAGCGCTCCCTAGCCTGAATCGAAATTCATTGCCGTCCCAGGACTCTTTGT
This sequence comes from Pyrinomonadaceae bacterium, assembly GCA_035273405.1. Classification (GTDB taxonomy): domain Bacteria; phylum Acidobacteriota; class Blastocatellia; order Pyrinomonadales; family Pyrinomonadaceae; genus UBA11740. Next base: position 35,242 of record DATEPC010000009.1, read on the forward strand.
GCGGTACAATCCGCCGCCGTGAACTGCCCTCGCTGTCGCAAAGAAATACCCACCGCTGCAACTTCCTGCGCCGCGTGTGGGTTTTCGTTTGATGACGCGACCCAACCAATCGACCGACCTTCAACGGGCAAACAATCTGCCGAGAAACTTTCCGGCAAACTATCAACGCCCGCGGTGTCTTTCGATTCCATCGATGACTCACGGTTCGTACCCGGCACCATCCTCGCCGATCGTTACCGAATCGTCGGGCTGCTCGGCAAAGGCGGCATGGGCGAAGTGTTCCGCGCCGACGATCTTAAGCTTGGCCAACCGGTTGCGCTGAAATTTCTACCCGAGCACCTCCTCAGTGACGGCGCGGCCCTCGCGCGTTTTCATCGTGAAGTGCGCGTCGCCCGTCAGGTTTCTCACAAGAATGTTTGCCGGGTTTACGACATCGGCGAGGTCGATGGCCGTCACTTCCTTTCGATGGAGTTCATCAAGGGCGAAGAGCTCTCGTCGCTACTGCGGCGCATCGGCAGGTTGCCCCAGGACAAAGCCGTGCAGATTGCTCGTCAGATTTGCGCCGGACTGGCCGCTGCGCATGACGTGGGGTTCCTTCATCGAGATCTTAAACCGGCGAACGTGATGATCGATGAACACGGGAATGCGCGCATTCTGGATTTTGGTCTGGGTGGCCTGACAGAAGAGTTCGGTGCTGATGAGATGCGCGCCGGGACGCCGGCCTACATGTCACCGGAACAAATTGAGGCAAAGGAACAGACAGTTCGCAGCGACATTTATTCCCTCGGTCTCGTGCTCTACGAGTTGTTCACGGGCAAGCGCGCGTTTGAAGCACCGACTCTGGGTGATTTAGTAAAGCTGCGCCGCAGCGACACCTCGCCGACGACGCCTTCAGAGATTGTTAAGGATCTCGATCCCGCAATCGAACGTGTGATTGATCGTTGCCTGCAGAAAAATCCGGCGCAACGACCGGTCTCGGCGCTGCAAGTTGCCGCTGCGCTGCCCGGCGGCGATCCGATTGCCGCGGCCCTGGCTGCCGGCGAGACGCCTTCACCCGAGATGGTCGCCGCCGCGCCGAAGGAAGGCGCGCTGCGTCCGGCGGTTGCGGTCGCCATAATGGCATCGTTTCTGGTTGGACTGGCCTTCGTGATTACCTTCGCCAACAAAGCAGTGCTGTTCGGTTACGCTCCCCTCAACAAATCACCGGATGTACTGCGGGAACACGCGCGCGAGGTCATCCGCGCGGCCGGAGTCACCGCGCCGGCCACCGATCATACTTATTGGTTCGCGGAATCGACGCGTCCTTTGCAATACCTGCCGCGCGATGGTACTCGCCGCGAGCGTCTGCAGCAGTTGAAAGACGGGCAACCGGCAGTCATCCATTATCTTTATCGGCAAAGCCCTTCATACCTCGGCGCCTTCGATTATTTTGGAGATACCTGGAAGAATCCGCCGCCAATAATTTCGGGAATGGCTGGAGTTCGGCTCGATACTCAGGGTCGCTTGCTCGAGTTCTACGCGGTTCCGCCACAGGTTGATCCAGTTTCGAGTTCAAAGTTTTCGGAACAGCGGGGCAGTAGCCCGACTGTCAGGGAGGGCGCACAAGCCGAACCTTCGAACTCGAACGTCGAAAATCGAAGTTCGAAACCTGAAACTCAAGTTGATTGGTCGCCGCTGTTTCGGGCGGCCGGCTTCAACCTGGCTAGTTTCAAACCTACAACTTCACAATGGGCGCCACTCTACACACATGATGAACGAGCAGCTTGGGAGGGAGTTTTTCCGGAACAGCCAGAGCTTCCGATCCGCGTCGAAGCCGCCGCGTATCGTGGCAAGCCTGTGCACTTCGAAGTCGTTGCGCCATGGGATGGCCCGGAGCGGCAACAGCCGTCCGGACTACCAACTCGGATCAAAGCGCTATTTACGATCCTACTCAGCGTCTTTGTCCTGATGCTGGTGGGCAGTTCGCTGCTGGCGATCAGGAATCTGCGTCAGGGTCGTGGTGATCGGAAGGGCGCATGGCGGCTCGGAGTGTTCATGTTCATTGTGACGCTACTGATGCGGATTTTTTCCGCGCATCACGTTCCCACGTTCGATGAATTTGGAACAATCCTGAACGCGTTACAGGACAGCTTATTTGCAGCAGCCTTCTTGTGGCTGGTTTACATCGCGCTCGAGCCATTTGTCCGTCGTCGCTGGCCACACCGGATTGTTTCGTGGACGCGTTTGCTCAATGGCGACTATCGCGATCCACTGGTCGGTCGAGATGTTCTGGTGGGCGCGCTCTTGGGCATCTGCGGCAGCGTGTGGCAAATCGGCTTCTACTTCCTCCGTTCATCGATCGGCGATCCTGGTTTGGCGCCAATCGCAGAGCCGTCCTCCGTTCAGCTCGGCATGGGGTATTTTCTGCCGGCCCTGTCGGGCCAACTTTCTTCCTCGCTACTCAGCGCGTTTCAGCTGCTGTTTCTCGTCCTGCTGCTATCGCTCTTGCTGCGTCGCGACTGGATCGGGTTCCTGGTTGGTTGGATCGTCCTTGCATCTGCGCTCTCGTTTCTGTGGGGCGCGGCATTGCCAAATTGGATCAGCGCATCTGTTTCAGCCGCAATGTTGGTTTTTGCGCTTTACCGGTTCGGGTTTGTAGCTGCGGTTTCCGCCATTCTCGTCATCCACATCTACGTTCAGTTTCCCGTCACGCCCCACCTGACCGCCTGGTATGCCACCGGACTCGTAATCGATCTGCTTCTGGTGTTAGCCATGGTGGGCTACGCCTTTTACGTTTCGCTTGCGGACCAGCGAGTGTTTGGCGGAAGGTTGTTTGAAGAGGGTTAGCCGCGAGTAATGCGAATTCTGATCAGAAGTCCAGAGACATCCCAAGCTGCACGCCGGCCCGCGGATTGTTGAACTTGCCGGCCAGCACACCAAAATCGAGCGACATCTTCTCGGTCACCTGATAGTTTCCGCCGAACTGTGCTTGGATTTGCCCGCCGCCCAAATTCAGGTTGCCGGTGAGGGCCCCGGTTAGTTCAATGCCGAGGTTGAGCTTCGGTGTGAATTGCCGCACGACAGAAGCACCCGCCGTGAATACGCGTCCGCGCGTCCGGATTCCGTCAAACCCGGTACTGGTATTGCCGGCGAACACAATGCCCCCGTTGGCCCGGAGTGTCGTTTTTGTGGTGAGCGACTTTTGCAGGACGCCGTTCACTGAGTAATCGAATAATCCAGAACCGAGACCTTTCGCCGTGTCGCCGGTGGGCATCTCCATGGCGAATGAAACGGTTAGCGCCGGCCGGCGCTTCCCCTCGCATTCTTTCAAGAAGTTATATTTGACGTGAAAGTTAAGATCGCCAAAGCCCTCGAGCGTCTTCGGCGTCGTTCCGGCTGCATTCGAGATGACGATGAACGGATAGTCCACGCCAATCTCGACGTCGCGGAGCAGGCCATAATTCAAGACGAAGACAGTTGTGTTCTGCCGAAGGCTGGGATGCGCTGAGCGAGAGAGGACGTCAAATTCGTGACTGATCTGAAGCTGAAACTTCTTGTGTTCAGTGACGTCAGCGTCGTCGACAGTGAAAGGTTGTTGGGCTTGGATGGATGCCGGAACCAGGAGTGCTACGCAGAACAGAATAATTAGGAGTGCGCCGACCTCCCTCTCCCTTTGGGAGAGGGCTGGGGTGAGGGAGCGCAGCCTAGCGCCTAAAGAAAAGAAAAGAATTGGTTTTTCCTTTCGTGCGCCTGGGCCTCACCCTAACCCGCTCCCAAAGGGAGAGGCAACAACACCCCGGGACTTATTTTCTCGGTGGCACTGAGCCGCTGATTTTTTTTCGTGTCGTCTCGCCGGTGTGGAGCACCGGGATGGCCTCATCAATGTTCGAATGCGGCCGGGGAATGACGTGCGTGCTTAACACTTCCCCGACTTTGCGGCCCGCGGCCGCGCCGGCATCTACCGCAGCTTTCACCGCGCCGACTTCGCCGCGCACGATCGCCGTTACCAGACCCGCATCGATCTTTTCCCAACCGACTAAAGTTACGTTGGCGGACTTGACGGCCGCATCAGCGGCTTCAATCATCGCGACCAGGCCGCGGCATTCAATCAATCCCAGGGCATCTCGTTCCATAATTGTCCTCGTGAAATCAGACGCGATTGTAAACCCGCTCCTTGTCCGGCGCCAGCATCGTTAAATCAGTTCCGCAACGATTGGATCGGCGCCGGAATCCTACCGCCACGCCGAATGAATGGCTCGGACGAGAAGCGATTGACCGGCATGATGGGCGCGGTGCCGAGCAGGCCGCCAAATTCAACCATGTCGCCGACGTCTTTGCCGGGCACGGGGATAATTCGCACGGCGGTCGTCTTGTTGTTCATCACCCCGACGGCCATTTCGTCCGCGATGATTGCGGCGATCGTTTCGGCTGAAGTCGAACCGGGCACGGCAACCATGTCGATGCCGACGGAACAGACGCTGGTCCAGGCTTCAAGCTTGTCCAAACTCAAGGCACCAAGGCGCGCCGCTTCGATCATCCCGGCATCTTCGGACACAGGAATGAAGGCACCGCTCATCCCGCCGACTGAACTGCTGGCCATCGCGCCGCCTTTTTTTACAGCGTCGGTCAACAAAGCAAGCGCCGCCGTGGTGCCGTGCGTGCCCGCGCGCTCAAATCCCATCGCTTCGATGATATTCGCGACCGAATCGCCGGGCACCGGTGTCGGCGCCAGCGACAAATCGATAATGCCGAACGGGATTCCCAGCCGGCGCGCTGCTTCACGTCCGACCAATTCGCCGGCGCGCGCAAGTTTGAATGAGAGCTTCTTGATGACGTCAGCGAGTTCATGCAAAGGCAGACCCGGGTCAGCACGGCTGACCGCATAGTTGACGACTCCGGGACCCGACACGCCAACATTCAGCGCCGCTTCCGGCTCGCCAACGCCGTGAAACGCTCCCGCCATAAAGGGATTGTCTTCCACCGCATTCGCGAAGCAGACGAACTTTGCGCAGGCAAGTCCGAACTGATCGCGGGTGCGCTCGGCGGCTTCCTTGATCAAGCGACCGACACGCGCGACTGCGTCCATGTTGATTCCGGCGCGAGTCGTGGCTGCATTCACCGACCCGCACAGCCGTTCGGTTACCGCCAGAGCTTCCGGAATCGAATCCAGAAAATCACTTTCGTTGCGGGTGAAGCCTTTGTGCACCAGCGCCGAGTAGCCGCCGATGAAATCAACCCCGACCACCCGCGCCGATTCGTCAATTGCCCGGGCCAAATCGATAGGGTTGCCGCGCGCGGCTTCAGTCAAAATTGATATGGGCGTTACGGCAATGCGTTTGTTCGCGATACGAATGCCGATTTCGTCGCCGATTTCATCGACCGTGCTCACGAGCCGGCCGGCGGTCCGTTCGATCTTTTCGCGGGCGCGCGCCGCGGTGGTTTCGATCGAATCCGTCGCGCAGTCCCGCAAGCTGAGGCTGAGCGTGACGGTGCGAATATCGAGATGCTCCATCTCGGTCATCGCGATCGTTTGCAGAATTTCGGTTTGGGTGTATTCCACGGGTTAGTTTCAAGTTTCAGGTTTCAAGTCTCAAGTTTGGGTTCCGAACTTGAAACCTGAAACTTGGAACTTGAAACCTTCGGATCAGCCCATCACCTTACTCAACACCAGCAGGACGACAGACACGACGAACAATCCCAAAGCGACCAGCACAAAGCGCAGGCTTGGATCATACGAAGCTTCTTCGATGACCACGTTCGAAGCGTGCCGAATTTTTTCCACTCGTTTCGCCGGCTCTTCGATTACCCCGCGCGTCACACGCCGAGAGACTTCAGAGGCACGATGCAAACGCTCGCGAGTCTTTTCGCCGCGACGGTGTACGGGTTGAGAACTGAGGTCATCTTTCGTGCTGGCTACTGCCGGCGTTTCTGTCGCCGCCTCTAACGGTTCGGCAGTATCCGGCTCGGTTGGTTCGCTAATCGTCGCCACCGATGCCTCATCCGCGGATGAAGCACGAGCAACTTCAACAATCTCGCCTGCCTCCGCCTTGATTGAAGTATCGAGTGAGTCGCTGGCCTCCTGGGCTTTTGGCTTGGCTGACAAAGCCTTTCCACACTCAGGACAGAACAATGCATCGCCGTCGCGAACCGACACGCCGCATGATGGACAACGATGTGAGATCTCAGGAAGCATAAAAAAATGTACTTGGTGCTTTGTGCTTTGTACTTCGTACTTTGATTTGTTTGGCTCAAGTTGCCGCGGCGTACAAAGAACAAAGCACAAAGTACTAAGCACTAAATCCGATGCATCGCATTGAACAAGTCTTCGCGTTGCGCATAGATGCGTACGCCCAACCTTTCACCCTGAGCGCGAAAGCGCTCTTTCAATTCGCTGACAGACAATTTCGACGCGCGGGTGTTCGCGATGATCACCATCGCGAATTTTCCCTGTACGACGGTTTGATTAATATCGACGATGCTGCAGCCGGCCTCAGCCAAAATCTGTGAAACACCGGCCACGATGCCCGGATGATCGACGCCGAATACCGAAATGATTATCCGTTCAGAGGATCCCCCCGCTTGGGAAGGTTGCCCCGAGACGCCGGTAGAACTGAATCCCGGCGCAGGCATGCCGCTGCGTAACTGTGGCTCAACTTCGCGATAAATATCAGTGACGAGTTGCTCGACCGTGTTCTCGTCCGTGCCCGCGCCGAGGCGGGCGTAGATTGCTCGAGTGATGCGATAGATCAGCTCTTCGTTAGGCATCGCAAAAAATAGAGGCTGGAGACTAGAGGATCGAGACCAGAAGTTACCTCTCGCCGACCTTTATGGTCTCTCCTCTAGTCTCCAGTCTCTAACCCTTAGCCTCTCGTTAAGGTCTTCCGTTGTCGCGGGCGAGCTCCCGCGCCGCTTCTCGCAGTTCTTCGGATTTAGCATCCGTCAGGTCGACTCGATCGACAATGCCGACCACCGCGGCTTCGATCGACATGTCCTGATTGCCAATCGCCGAACGGGCGGCCTTGCCGTATGCACATATGACGACTTCGCCAGTTCCCGCTCCGAGACTATCCGCCACGACCACTACATTCTTCGTCGGCTCGCGGTCCAAATCGTAGGGATGAACAATCAAAAAACGGACGCCCTCGAGGTCAGGCGCCTTCTTCGTTGACCAAACTGTGCCGATGACTTTTCCGAGGAACATGTCAGTGGTCAGTCGTCAGTTGTCAGTGGATTTCCGTTGCAACTGACAACGGACAACTGACTACTGACAAGTTAAGCTTTGGCAAACACCTCTGCCGGCTCGCCGATGTCACGCGCGGAAGGCGTAATGATCGTTTTCGGTCCGACGTAAATCTTTTCGCCTTTCTGAATCGCGCGCTTGACGTCGTCTTCGCTTACAAAGTCAGCCGCCTTGCGTCCATTGCTCGCACCCGCTGAGGGGCTGCTTGCCTGAACCGGACGCGCCGGCGAAGCGGCAGGCTGCGCGGGTGGGGGCGGCAAAGGCGATGCGGATGGTTCGGGCTGGCGATTTGCGAGGAAGCGATCGACGATGGCGGAAATTTCTTCGCGACTGACTTTCGGCACGCTCGCTTGACCAGACATCGAAGCCGTAACCGCAGGACGTGGCGCGGCCGGTTGCGCCGGCATCGCCGCGGTTGATTGACTCGAGACTGCGGGCCGCTTGCTCTTAACCGGACGCACTTCAAATGCTACGCGTTTGATGTCCATCAAGTGCAAAGGCGAAACGTTGTCAGAAGTCACGTTGCCGCCCCACGATCCGCAGCCCAGCGTCATTGACGGCGGCAGCGCCGTCGAAAATCCTATTGCGCCATGCGTCGTCGGCGTGTTGACCGTGATGCGCGACGCCGGCATCTCGGAACCGTAGCGCACCGCCGCTTCGCGCGAACGCGTGTGTATGCCCGCCGTGTGGCCCATGCCGCCGTAATGCAGAATTTCATTGCAGCGCGCGGCGCCACGCTCAAGGCCATCTTCAACGTAGAACGCGAGAATCGGCGAAAGCTTTTCCATCGATAGCGGGAAATCGCGGCCGACGCCGCCAACATCGGCGAGCAGGCAGCGCGTTCCCGGCGGCACGTTAATGCCGGCCATCTTCGCGATGAACTCAACTGACTTGCCCACGATCTGCGGGTTCAGACCGCGTTGCGGCGTGGCCACAATCTTCCCGAGCTGATCCGCTTCGGACTGATTTACGAAGAATCCGCCTTGAAGCTTGAATTGCTCACGCACCGCCATTTCGATGGGCGCGTCTACGACGATCGCCTGCTCGGACGCGCAAATCGTTCCATTATCAAAACACTTGCCGGTGAAGATGTCCTGCACCGCTTTTGGAACGTCCGCCGACCGTTCGATGAACACGGGCACGTTGCCGGGGCCGACACCGAATGCGGGTTTCCCTGACGAATAGGCGGCGCGCACCAGGCCGATTCCGCCGGTCGCGAGAATCACCGCCGTCCGCTTGTGCTTCATCAACGTTTCGGTTCCTTCGATGGTAGCCGTGGTCATGCAGCCGATCGCGTCGGCCGGCAGACCTTCCTTAACGCCTGCCTCGCGCATAGCTTTCGCGGTCTCGTTGATACAGCGCGCGGCCGACGGGTGCGGCGACATGACGATCGCATTCCGCGACTTAATCGAAATCAGGATTTTGAAGATGGCTGTTGAAGTGGGGTTGGTCGAGGGAATGATGCCGGCGACCACACCGCGCGGACTGGCTATCTCGACAACGTCTTTGGTCTCGCTGACGACCCCGACCGTACGCAGGTTCTTGAAATAGTTCCAGACGTCTTCCGCGGCAAATCGATTCTTTTCCTGTTTGTCTTCGGGAACGCCGTAACCGGTCTCTTCGACCGCCATCGCCGCGACGCGTGCCGACTCGCGCAAAGCGGCCTTGGACATTGCTTCACAGATGCGATCGATTTTCGCCTGATCGAAGCGCGCGATTTCCTTTTGCGCCTGGTGAGCAGCTTCGACCAGGTCACGCGCCTGCTGGACGGAAATAAGATCTTTGTCGGCCGACATGATAAATCTCCATTGCCAATTGCCGATTTACGATCGGCAATCTCAGATCAAATCGCCAACCGGCAATCGCAAATCGGCAATGACGATTACTTCGTTCGTTCTCTCGAGCCCTCGCGTGACGTCAACGAGCGGCCGGCGTCGCCCTGGCTCAACTGTCCGCGGGCGCCGCCGCCGCTGATTTGCGCCTGTTCGTCCGGGCTGTAACCTGCGCGGCCACCCACCGGCAGGACGCGTTCGACTTCTCCGTGCGGGCGCGGAATTACGTGCACACTAATCAATTCACCAACTCGCCGTGCGGCTGCTGCGCCGGCATCTGTTGCTGCTTTGACCGCGCCAACATCGCCGCGCACGAACACAGTCACATATCCGGCGCCGATGTATTCTTTTCCCAATAAGGTCACGTTCGCCGCTTTGACCATCGCATCGGCCGCTTCAACCGCGCCGACGAAGCCTTTGGTCTCGACCATTCCGAGTGCTTCAAGAGGCATTTCTGCATCCTCACTTTGAAATTTTAGAAGTTAAAAAGAAACCCGATTGCACCTCAAGCTACCACCCCGCGCGTTAAGAATCAAGAGAGGCATTCCCATGAAATCAGCAAAGATTTGACACCTTTTTAGTCGGGGGTTATAGTGCGCGCCAAGAAGTGTGCCCGCTTGTGGACGGGCGTGAGAACGCGCAAAGGGCGCGATTGATTCAACGGTTCAGAATCGCCCACGCAGTGAATTCGGCTTCCGTTCTGGTCGATTAAGATGGCAACTGGCATCGGAGAAAAGCTGCGACTCGAACGCGAGGCGCGGGGCGTTGCTCTACGTGACATCTCAGAACATACCCGAATCTCCATGCGCTATCTCGAGGCCATCGAAACCGATGACTATCGTCGGCTGCCCGGCGGCATCTTCAATCGCAGCTTTATCCGTGCGTACGCGAAGTTCGTGGGCTATGACGAAGACAAGGCGATCGAAGAGTACGGGAACACGATGCGCGAGCAGGGCCATTCGGACGACGAGCCCCCTAAGCATCAGCGGTCAACGGTCTATACCGACGACGGCGGGCACCATGGTCGTTCACCGATGAAGACGTTGTTGCTGGCAATCGTGATCCTGGCGCTGCTGTCGCTGGCGGTTTGGGGTGGATTGTATTTTTATCAAAAGAGTGTGGCCGGCCAGAATCGCGGTGCGACGCCCCCCACGGAGATGCAGAAGAAGGAGAAACAGCACGGCGTCAATGTTTAGACGCGAGGGGGAAAAGCTCTGCGCCGGTGCGCAGTGTGCCGCGCGTGTGTGGTTCAAACCAGAATGGCAGTTGCCCGCGAAGTCGCGGGCATTTTTGTTTTCGCCTAAGCCCTCCCTGACGGTCGGGCTACTGCCCCTAACTTTGAGAAATGAATTCGAGGGAGTAATTTTGACGAAATATGATTACGGAAAATGTTGCTGAGGGACTGACTTTCGATGATGTGTTGCTGGTGCCGGCGCGTTCCGACGTGCTGCCGACCGAGACCGACACGTCAACCCAATTCACGCGCGGCATTCGACTGAATATTCCGCTTTGCTCGGCCGCAATGGACACGGTGACTGAGGCGTCGCTCGCGATCGCTATCGCACAGCAGGGCGGCATCGGTGTGATACACAAGAACCTCAGCATTGAGCGCCAGGCCGAAGAAGTCGACAAAGTGAAGCGTTCGGAATCAGGCATGATCGTCGATCCGGTAACGATTCCGCAGGATCGGCCGGTGCGCGAAGCGCTCAATGTGATGGAGCGTTATCACATCAGTGGCGTGCCGGTCGTCGATGAAGACGGACACCTGGTCGGCATCATCACCAATCGTGATTTGCGGTTCGAGACCCGATTCGATTTGCCGGTTTCAGAAGTGATGACGCCACAGCCGCTCGTGACGGTGCCGGTCGGGACAACTTTGGATCAAGCCAAGGCGGTTTTGCAGGAGCATCGAATTGAGAA
>DATEPC010000010.1:0-3611 GCA_035273405.1 Pyrinomonadaceae bacterium
CATCATCGTCCTCGACCAGCAACAATTCGCGGGCATCGCGTGCCAGAAAGTCATTGATGTGATCGAAGGTCTGCGCGAGGTCGCCACTCGTCACCGGCTTCTTCAGGAGTGTCGACGCGCCTTGCCTGAGCGCGCGGCGCCGTTGCTCTTCGACACTGATGATGTGGACCGGAATGTGTCGCGTCCGTGGATCGTGCTTCAGTCGATCAAGGATCGTCCAGCCGTCCCGATCCGGCAGCCGAATATCAAGCGTGATTGCGGCCGGACGGTACTTGTGCGCGAGCGCGAGGGCCACGTTCCCCGACTGCGCCACCAGGCACTTGAAACCTTTCTGGTGAGCCAAATCGCGAAGGATCGCTGCGAAGTTCGCGTCGTCCTCAACAATTAGAACCACGCGATCACCTTCCTCGATCTCGATGCGATCGTCCGGGATTGGCGATTCATCGTCGAGCAAAAGGGCTTGTGTGTTGAAAGTTTCCGCGGGAGTCCAGGCGGCCTCTAATTTCCGTGGCCCACTTTTTTTCGCGGCGGTGGGCGCCACAGCGCGCGACGGAACATAATCGCGTGGTAGAAACAGCGTGAAGGTGCTGCCTTCGCCGGGCATGCTGCTGACGCGAATCTCTCCGCCCAGCAAGCGCGCAATCTCACGACTGATTGAAAGGCCCAAACCGGTACCGCCGTATTTGCGGCTGGTCGTGCCGTCGGCCTGCTGGAAGGCTTCAAAAATAATTCTTTGCTTCTCAGCGGGAATGCCGATGCCCGTGTCGCTGACCGAGAACGCAATGATGTCCGTCGCGCGGTTCAAAGCTTCCAGGTAATACTTCTCGTCGCTCGGCGCCGGACTGACTTTCAGCACCACGTTCCCCTGTTCAGTGAACTTGAAAGCGTTGGACAACAAGTTCATCAAAATCTGCTGCAGACGCTGTTCATCGGTAGCTATCGTCGGCTCAAGCTCATCGCTGCGCTCAATGAAGAAGCCGATGTTCTTGTCCTGTGCCAGTTGATGGAAGCTGCGTTCAAGTTGATCCGTGACGTCGTTGACCGAGACGTCTGAGACCTCAATGCCCATCATGCCTGACTCGATCTTCGACAGATCGAGAATGTCATTGATCAGCGACAGCAAATCCGAGCCCGAAGAGTGAATCGTTTCAGCGAACTGCACCTGCTTCGCCGAGAGGTTCTCTTCGCCGTTCTCCGCCAACTGACGCGAAAGAATCAGCATGCTGTTGAGCGGCGTGCGCAGCTCGTGCGACATGTTCGCCAGAAATTCTGATTTGTATTTCGAGGTAAGCGCGAGCTGCTCGGCTTTCTCTTCCATCTCCCAGCGCGCCTCTTCGACTTCCCGGTTCTTCGCTTCGACTTCGGCCTTCTGCCGGGCCAGCAGGGCCGCCTTATCCTGCAACTCTTCGTTCGTTTGTCGCAGCTCTTCCTGTTGACTCTTAAGCAAGTCTTCAGACTCGCGGAGCGATTGCGCCTGCAGCTCGAGCTGCTCGTTGGTTTTCTTCAGTTCGTCCTGCTGGCTTTGTAGTTCGCCTGCCAGCGACTGTGACTGCAACAGCAAATCTTCAGTTCTGGTGTTGGCTTCGATCGTGTTCAGCACGATACCAATACTCTCAGTTAGCTGATCGAGGAAGGTGAGGTGAGTGTCGTTGAACGAGTGGAACGTCGACAGCTCGATCACGGCCTTCACTTCGCCTTCAAACAGCACCGGCAAAACGACGATGTTGTTAGGCGGCGCCTGGCCAAGGCCCGACTTAACTTGCACGTAACTGGCGGGAACGTTCGTCACCAGAATGCGTGCTTTCTCTAACATGCACTGGCCGACCAGCCCTTCACCCGCGTGAAATTCATTGGCCAGATTCTTTCGCTTGTTAAAAGCGTATCCGCCCAACAGCTTCATCGTCGCGTCACCGTTATCGCTTTGATTGACGTAGAAGACGCCCTGCTGCGCATCGACCAGCGGCGCCAACTCTGAAAGCACCATCTGAGCCACAGTTTTCATGTCGCGTTGGCCCTGCAGCATGCGCGTGAACCTGGCTAAGTTTGTCTTCAACCAGTCGGTTTCCGTGTTCTTCTGCGTTGTCTCTTTGAGATTGAGAATCATCTCGTTGATGTTGTCTTTCAACGCCGCGACTTCGCCCTGCGCCTCGACCGTAATCGAGCGCGTCAAGTCGCCCTTGGTAACGGCCGTTGATACTTCGGCGATCGCGCGCACCTGGTTCGTCAGGTTCGCTGCCAATCCGTTGACGTTGTCGGTCAAGTCGCGCCACGTACCGGCCGCGCCCGGCACGTTTGCCTGGCCGCCCAGTTTTCCTTCCACACCCACTTCACGCGCCACCGAACTTACCTGATCGGCAAAGGTCGCGAGCGTGTCGGTCATGTTGTTAATGGTGTCCGCGAGTTCGGCGATTTCGCCTTTCGCTTCCACCGTCAGTTTTCGTTTCAGGTCGCCATTTGCGACCGCCGTTACCACGCGCGCGATGCCGCGGACCTGATCGGTCAGGTTGCTGGCCATCGAGTTCACGTTGTCGGTCAGGTCCTCCCACGTGCCGGCGACACCGCGCACATCAGCCTGGCCGCCGAGCTTGCCTTCCGTACCCACTTCGCGCGCCACACGCGTTACTTCTGAAGCGAATGAATTAAGTTGATCCACCATGGTGTTGATGGTGTTCTTCAACTCGAGGATTTCACCTTTGACGTCTATGGTAATCTTCTTCGAGAGGTCACCGTTGGCGACTGCAGTCGTTACATCCGCGATGTTGCGGACCTGGCCGGTGAGGTTGCTGGCCATCGAGTTCACGTTGTCGGTCAAATCTTTCCACGTACCGGCGACGCCGGGCACGGATGCCTGACCGCCCAGCTTTCCTTCGGTACCGACTTCGCGCGCCACGCGCGTCACTTCCGACGCAAAGGCATTGAGCTGGTCCACCATCGTATTGATGGTGTCCTTGAGTTCCAGGATCTCGCCCTTCACGTCTACCGTTATCTTCTTGGACAAGTCGCCGTTAGCCACCGCGGTCGTGACTTCAGCAATGTTACGAACCTGACCAGTAAGGTTGCCGGCCATGAAATTCACGTTGTCGGTCAGGTCTTTCCAGGTTCCCGCGACTCCCATCACTTGCGCCTGACCGCCAAGTCTTCCCTCCGTACCGACTTCGCGGGCGACACGAGTTACTTCCGAAGCGAACGAGCTCAGCTGATCCACCATCGTGTTGATGGTGTCTTTGAGCTCGAGAATTTCGCCTTTTACATCGACCGTGATCTTCTTCGACAGATCGCCCTTCGCCACCGCCGTGGTCACGTCGGCAATATTTCGTACCTGCGCGGTCAGGTTACCCGCCATCGAGTTCACGCTGTCGGTCAGGTCTTTCCAGGTTCCCGCGACGCCGCGCACATCGGCCTGGCCGCCCAGCTGACCTTCAGTACCGACTTCCTTGGCGACGCGTGTGACTTCCGATGCGAACGACGACAGCTGGTCCACCATCGTGTTGACGGTGTTCTTCAGTTCGAGCATCTCGCCGGCGACATGGACGGTCACCTTGCGCGACAGGTCACCCTTGGCGACCGCGGTGGTCACCAGAGCGATATCACGCACCTGAGCCGTCAACCGG
>DATEPC010000011.1:0-16282 GCA_035273405.1 Pyrinomonadaceae bacterium
CGTCGGATGGATGTAGAAAGAGCGCGGCAGTGCCGCTGCTGGTCATGGTTGCCGCGATCTTCTGCCCAATGATTCCGGATTTGCCGACGCCGAGCACGATCACTTTGCCGCGACATTTCGCCAGCAAGTCTATCGCCGGATCGATGTCGCTCGCCTGCAGGCGCGCGGCGGCTTTGGCAATCGCGTCGGATTCCGCGCGCAGCAGCTCAATAACCTGTAAATGCGTCTCGGACATGCGGGATGTTGATATACGAGGTATGAAGGGTTTTGCAAGCAGGGCGCAGGTGTTTGGGGCTGCCCTAAAAGCCCATCTCAGTCACACCTCGCTTTAGCGAGGTGTTTTCCGGTCCACAAAATTTTCTTATCCGTTTCAACGGCTTAAATCAGAAACCGTTAAAACGGTTCGCAGGATAGTTGCTCTGCGCTGCCGCCTCGCTGAAGCGAGGCGTGAATGAGAGCCGTAAGACTCGATCCGTTAACCACGGGACTTTTCGGAAATTGGATCTCTTACCCCTACACCCCACACCCTTAAACCCTTCACCCTAACTAACGCTGGAACTACTTCTCTCCGCTATGCTAAATTTTATTCTGCCCCGTGCCCGCGTAGCTCAGTGGATTAGAGCGCTCGCCTCCGGAGCGAGAGGTCGCAGGTTCGACCCCTGCCGCGGGTACCAAACTCTTGCCCAATCCTCGCACTGTTGCCATGCAAGCTTCAGCTGCCATTAACCGTGCGCGCCCGCAGCAGACCATTCTGCTGGTCGAAGACTTTGACGATACGCGCCTGATGATGAAGCTCTGGCTGCAGAAGAAAGATTACCGTGTGATTGAAGCCGAAGATGGCGAGGAAGCGGTCGAATTGGCTCAACGCGAACACCCTGATTTGATCATTATGGACATGATGATGCCGGGACTAGGCGGCCTTGACGCGACCCGGCAAATTCGCGAGTATCAGTCTCTCCGCCAGACGCCAATTGTCGCCGTGTCGGCTTACGGCGCCGATGAGTATCGAGCCAGGGCGCTGGACGCCGGTTGCACCGAATACGTCCCGACGCCGTTCGAGCCCGAAGCGCTGAGCCAATTAATCGAGAGATTGCTCGCTCCATGACCCACCGTTCACGATTCGCTCTTCACATCTTTTGTTCAATTCTTCTCTGTCTCGTCAGCGGTCTGAGTATCTCGGCACAACGATGCTCCGCGCGAAGCGATCAGCTTTCGGATGCCTTCGAGCTCCGGGGATTTCGGCTCGGAATGACGCTCGATCAAGTCAAAGCGCGCGTACCGCAAGTCCAATTCGGCCGGCCCAACGAAATCGGTCTCACTAAGACCAGCATCAATCCGCTGTACGATCCGCGGTTCGACAAAGCAGCCTTCGCAGACATTCGCACCATCTCGTTTGATTTTCTGGACGGCAAGCTCACGACGCTTTGGGTCGGCTATGAAAGTTCTTTCAAATGGCAGTCGGTCGATGAGTTCGTTAAGGGAATCAGCAAGTCGTTGAACCTGCCTGGCTCGTGGTCACCAAAACGTGGCGGGCAGCAATTGAGTTGCGACGGCTTCACAGTTTATGTCGCGTTAATTGCCGGTAGTCCCAGCATTCGTCTGTCAGACGACGCGGCCGACGAAATGATCGCGGTGCGGCGCGAGGAAGTCACGGCCGCCGCCGAGGCGCAAGTGATTGCGGACAAAATCACCAAACTGTACTACCCTGCGAACTGCGAAGCGG
Source organism: Pyrinomonadaceae bacterium (assembly GCA_035273405.1). Taxonomy (GTDB): domain Bacteria; phylum Acidobacteriota; class Blastocatellia; order Pyrinomonadales; family Pyrinomonadaceae; genus UBA11740. The sequence goes on from DATEPC010000011.1 coordinate 1,724, forward strand.
CTGAAAAAATCTCGCCGCCGGATCGAATAGTCGTAAGGAACAAGGAAGAAGCCGAAAAGGCCGGCTACAAACTCGCGAAAGATTGTAAGTAGGTAGGCACGCCTCTGGCGTGCTCGTTACGTTGGCAGACTTCGCAGGAAAAGCACGCCAGAGGCGTGCCTACGCAAAACCTTAGGAGGCCCTATGCTGAAAGAGTTCAAAGAATTCATCGCGCGTGGCAACGTGATCGATCTCGCTGTGGCCGTCATAATCGGCGTCGCGTTCGGTAAGATCGTCACCTCACTCGTCGAAGGCATCATCATGCCCCCGATTGGTTTGCTGCTCGGTAAGATTGATTTCGCCAGCTTGTTCGTCGTGCTCGACAGCTCTAAAGGCATCCCCGTTTCGCTGGCGGACGCAAAGACGAAAGGCGTTCCGGTGATTGCTTACGGCGCGTTCATCAACGATATCATCAACTTTTTGATCGTCGCGTTTGTAGTGTTCCTGCTGATTAAGTTCGTGAATAAGATTCGCCGCAAAGACGTGTCGATGAAGGATTGCCCTGAGTGCCTGACGTCAATTCCGTTGGCCGCCCGGCGTTGCGCCGCCTGCAGTACCGAACTGAAAGCTGCATAGTCCCAAAAATTACTACCTCGCCAATTCAGCCCGTGCAGATATGTACCGGAGGCTCGGCCGAACAGCCGAACCCCGCTCCTCTTATAAGAAAGCTCTGGAGCTGACCCAGCAGGAACCGAAGCGGTAATTTTTCGAAGAGCGAATTCGCAAGCTGAAATAACAAATTTCCCACTCTGTGTAATGCGTAATCTGTGGATGATTCTTACTTGAAGGAACCGGACATGAGAAAAATTACCGTACTTGAACACATTACCCTTGATGGTGTCATACAAGCAGGGGGCGGGCCGGATGAGGATACGAGCGACGGCTTTGCCTATGGCGGATGGGCAGCGCCCTTCGACGACGCCGCGATCGGAGCGGCCGTTAAGAAGATGTTGGATAAGCCGATCGACCTGCTACTGGGACGTAAAACTTTCGATATTTGGGCGGCGTTTTGGCCGCAACATGGCGACATTTGGCCCAACGTCAACACGGCCACTAAATACGTCGCCTCGAACACCCGGACTTCCTCCGAATGGCAACCCTCGGTATTTTTAAACGGGGATGTTGCGAAAAAAGTCGCCGAACTCAAGCAAGGCAAAGGACCCGATCTGCACATTTGGGGAAGCGGTAATCTGCTTCAGACGCTGATGAAGCATGATCTGGTGGATAATTTCTGGTTGATGATCTATCCGATAACTTTGGGCGAGGGGAAACGTTTGTTTGCCGGGGGCACGATCCCGGCCGCGTTCAAGGTGACGGAAAGCATTGTCGGCTCAACCGGCGTCATTCTCGTGAATTACGAACGTGCCGGTGCCGTTCGAACCGGAACATTCGTGCAATAAAGACCCCGGGTGGCTGTCGAGCTTCGGTGGTCCCGAACTACTCAAAGTCCGCGGGCGGACGAGCCACAAAGCGAACACGGTTCCCCGCGTTCCTTGACCCATTTCTGTGCGCTTTTTAGAATGAACTTTCCCCCGAAAACCCGCGTACAGGATTTATTAGCAGAAGGAGTGAATTTGAATGAGCACCTCTTATCAAGGACCGACAGATGGGTCAGAGCAAAGGAATGAATTAATCATGCATGAACCAGAACCAGAACCAATTGACGACAAATCGAACGCCGGCAACTCGATGCGCGACATGGCGGCGCGAATTCCCGAACAGCTTTCGGCAATTGGCAGGGACATCAGCCGGACGATTGAGAAAGCGATCTCGGCGAAGGATGATTACATGTTGGCGGTGAAGGTCTCCGCGGACGCTTCGCACAAGTTGGGTCAACTGGTGCAAGCAGGGGTCTTCGGTACGCGGGCTGAGGCCGCTTCGTTTTTGATCGACCAGGGCATCAAGACACAGACCGATCTGTTCGAGCGCGTCGAACAGAAGCTCGCCGAGATTGAACGTCTGCGCGCTGAGCTACGCGGAATGGTCGCCGAAAAGAAAACGGACGAACCAGCAACGTAGAGTCCCCTTTACGACTGGAGCGCAAGTGGCACCGACTTCAGTCTGTGAATTCAAGAATGGGAATCACAGACTAAAGTCTGTGCCACTGCCTCGTCTTTGTTAATCCCCCGCGCGACGCGGTACACTTCCCCCGTCATTCCACTTTCATTTTTGTTGAGCGGCTTCGCGTGCAAAATTCTTTTCTCGTTCCACACACATCCATCGAACAATTCACGCTGGACAACGGATTGCGGGTCGTCCTTAACCAGGACAAATCCGTTCCGGTAGTTTCTGTCAGCGTTTACTACGACGTTGGCTCGCGCAACGAGCCTGAGGGTCGCACCGGCTTTGCTCATTTGTTTGAGCATATGATGTTTCAGGGCTCTGAGAATGTGCCGAAGGCTGCTCACTTTCAATACATCTCCAACGCCGGTGGCACGATGAACGGAACGACGTCCAGCGAACGCACGAATTATTTTGAGACTCTGCCGGCCAGTGAGTTGCCGCTGGCACTGTGGCTGGAAAGCGATCGCATGCGTTCGCTCAATGTGACGCAGGAGAATCTCGACAACCAGCGCGAAGCCGTAAAAGAAGAAAAGCGTTTGCGCTACGACAATCAGCCTTATGTGAACGGTTTTCTGCGCCTGTTTGAGATGAGTTTTAAGAACCCGGCGAACGCGCACTCGACGATCGGCTCGATGGAAGACCTCGATGCGGCGACCGTTGATGATGTGCGCGAGTTCTTTCGGGTTTACTACGCGCCCAACAATGCCGTGCTTTCAATCGCCGGCGACTTCGATCGTGACGAAGCGGCGGAACTGATTCACAAATACTTCGCGACGATTCCGCGCCAACCGGCGCCGCCGCCCGTTGACGTCAGCGAACCAGTTGAAGTCGCGGAACACCTCGATACATTCGTTGATAAACTCGCCCCGGTGCCCGCGTTCGCACTCGGCTGGAAGATTCCGCCGCGCCGCACGCCCGCTTTTTACGCGCTGTCGCTGGGCAGTCATCTACTATTCGAAGGAGAGAGCGCGCGGCTTTATCAGAAGCTGGTGAAGGGCGAAGAGTCAGTCGTGCAAATCCAGGGCGGTATCGACGAACGTCGCGGGCCGTCGGGCCTGTTCATCGTGGTGATTCCCAAACCGGATAGTGAAGGCGCCCAAATTCGCGACAGCATCTTCAAAGAGATCAAAGATCTGGCAAGCCGCGGACCGAGCGAAGAAGAGATGGAGAAGCTGCGCAATAATCTTTTCAACGGAGATGTGCGCAGCCGGCAGTCTTCACAGTTCCGTTCACAACAAATCGCCGAATACACCCTCTATGATGGTGACCCCGACCTTTTCAATACTGAGTTGCAAACTTATCTCGACGTGACCGCGGACCAGATCCGAGACGCCGTGGCAAGTAACCTGGATACCGACAACCGCGTGTTGCTCGAGATCGTGCCTGCTGCTATTGAGGCGGCGCCCGCCGAGCCGCAACCGTCCGGCGAGCCGAAACAACCCGCGGCGCCGCCACCACAAGTGCCGCCTGCGCCGGCCAAAGAGCCCGTGCCCACGGGTCCGATCGCAGCTGGCGAGAAAGCGCCGGCGATGAAACAGTAGCAACTGACTGGAGCGCAAGCGTCCCGCTTGCATCTTCCAAACCAGACGACAACGGCAAGCGGGACGCTTGCGCTCCAGTCAGCGTCGGACCCAGTCGTACAACAAACGCACCGGCAACCCCATCACGTTGAAGTAGTCCCCTTTAATCCCTTCGATGAATCGCGCGCCTTTGCCTTGAATCGCGTAAGCGCCGGCTTTGTCGATCGGCTCGCCGGTTTCCACGTACCAGACGATCTCGGCGTTGCTCATCGGCGCGAATTGTACTTCAGTCATTTCGACGTCAACTTCCCGTGCTGATTCGGAGATTAACGCCACGCCGGTAAGCACTTGATGCCAGCGGCCCTGAAGCAGGCGCAACATCCGCCTGGCGTCGTCTGAATCAGCGGGCTTTGCGAGTATGTGTTCATCAACTACGACCGTCGTGTCAGCGGCGACCAGGGGTCGATGCGAATGAACCTCACCCGCGGCCCCCGCTTTCGCGGCCGCCAGACGCGCCACGTAGTCACGCGGGCTCTCGTTGTCACGCAGTGATTCGTCAACTTCGACCGCGCCGACTTCGAAAGGCCAGCCAATCATTTCAAGGATCTGCGAGCGTCGTGGACTCGATGAAGCCAGCAGCAGCTTCGGCAATTGAACCAGGGCAGGCGCGGTCGCTGTGGAATCCCGGGCGGCCGGAATTAAATCAGAACCTTCGCGTGCTTTCGTTTGGTTGTTTCGCGAATCTTCCATTACACTCCGAGACCCGGGTTTAAACTCGTCATTCTGAAAGTTTTTGGTCTGAAGTTCAAATTTCATCATGGTTGATGCAGCGCTTTTATTGCCCAAGATACTCGCGAGCGCCGGCGAGAACGCGGAGCTGAGTGAAGTATCCGTGAAGATCGCCTGGCGGAGAGTATCCGGTGAAGGCCTGCGCGATCATGCCGTTCCTTCCCAGCTTCGGGAGAAAACTCTGATCGTGGCCGTCGCGGATGCGGCCTGGCAAAAGCAACTCCAGCCGATGTCCGCTGAGTTGATTTTCCGCATCAACAAGCTACTGCGACAGAAGGTTGTTGAGCGAATTGAGTTTCGCATCGATCCGCGCGCGCTTAACAGTCTTACCGTGCCACTTTCCACGCCGCGAGTTTCCGAGCCGCTGCCGCCCACTGTTGTCTCGTCGGCGGCAGAAATCCAGGATTCGGAACTTCGCGGAAGATTTATGCGCGCCGCGGAGAAATGCATCTCGCGACGTAACAGCACCAATTCCGCGATCCGAATCGCGGCGTCCCCAGCCGGGCAGGCCGGCTGGGGTGCAAGTCCGCAATCCGAAATCTGACTATGCCTATTTCCGAATCTGACATCGAAAAGATCGCACAGCTCGCGCACCTGGAGATCACTGACGACGAGTGCCGCACGTTCGCGCCGCAAATCGCAGAGATAGTCGCGTACGTTGAGCAACTCAACGAAATCGACACCAGTGGATTCGAGCCCGCGCTCGGCGGTCTGACGCCGGAGGGTGAACGCACCGAAGCATCGCGCCCCGACGAAGTGCAACCATCCCTTGGCCAGAAACTAGCACTCGATCAGGCGCCAGATGCGGCGTCGGGACACTTTCGCGTTCCGAAAGTACTCGGCTAATCCGGGGCCCAGCCCGACCCCCGAGGGGAGGGCTTATTGTTGTGAACAAAACCATTGCGACACTTCGAGGTGAGATCAGCAGCGGCAGCGTGACCGCCCGCGCCGCCGTGGAGTCTGCCGTCTTGTCCGCCGAAAGGCTCAACGACGATCTCAACGCCTTTCTCGAAATCGATCGCGCCGGTGCGCTGAAACGAGCTGAGGCGATTGACGAGAAAATCAAAGCGGGCGAGACAAACGCCCCGCCGCTTGCGGGAATCCCAGTCGCCATTAAAGACAACATCTGTGTCCGTGGCCTGCAAACGTCTTGCGGCTCGCGCATCCTCGGGCCGTACAAGCCGCCTTACAACGCCACCGCGATCGAGCGCCTGGTCGATGCGGGCTCGGTAATTATCGGCAAGACGAACTGTGACGAGTTCGCTATGGGATCTTCGAACGAGAACTCCGCCTTCGGCCCGGTGAGGAACCCCTGGGACACTTCGCGTGTGCCGGGCGGATCATCGGGCGGATCGGCTGCGGCCGTAGCGGCGGGCATCGTTCCGGTCGCGCTTGGCTCAGACACCGGCGGTTCAGTTCGCCAACCCGCTTCGCTTTGCGGAGTCATCGGCGTCAAGCCCACTTACGGTCGAGTGTCACGTTACGGTCTGGTGGCGTTTGGCTCTTCGTTGGATCAAATCGGAGTCTTCGCGCGCAGCGCGTCTGACGCCGCCGCGGTTTTGCGGATTATCGCCGGCCGCGATCCGCACGACGCGACGACCGCGGACGTGCCGGTGCCGGACTACATCGGCGAAACCGAAAAGAATATAGAAGGGATGCGCCTGGGAGTTTCGCGCACGTTGTTGGGCGAAGGTTTGGACGAAGAAGTGCGCGCGGCTATCGAAACAGCGATCGGCGCGTATCGCGATCTCGGCGCAGAGATCGTTGACGTCGAATTGCCACACGCGAAATACGCGATTGCGGTTTACTACATCATCGCTACGGCTGAAGCTTCGTCGAACCTGGCACGCTACGATGGCGTGCGCTACGGCTTTCGCGCCGAAGAAGCCCCAGCGTTGCGCGACATGTATCGCAAGACTCGCGACCAGGGGTTCGGCGAAGAAGTGAAGCGGCGGATCATGCTCGGAACCTACGTGCTGTCTGCCGGTTATTACGACGCTTACTATTTAAAAGCACAGAAGGTGCGGACGATGATTAAGCAGGACTTCGCCACAGCTTTCGAGAAATGCGATGCAGTCCTGACGCCCACGGCGCCGAGCCCCGCCTTTCGTTTCGGTGAGAAGGTCGATGATCCTCTGGCGATGTACCTGAACGATATTTACACGGTGACCGCTAACCTTGCGGGCATTCCCGGCATCAGCGTCCCGTGCGGTTTGTCTTCTGAAGGACTCCCAATCGGGCTGCAACTACTCGGTCCGTACTGGGGTGAAGGAACGCTGTTCCGTCTGGCGCACGCGTATCAGAAAGCACACCCATTAAACACGCAACCCAAGATTCACGCTTGAGTCGGGAGAACCCGCGCGCTGTTCTTCGTCCCGTAGGGACGAGATGTTTATAGAACCCGGCCCACTTGAAAGTGAGCGAGCTCCGATAGGAGCGCAATGCGATATTTCGCTCCTATCGGAGCTAACCTCTACAAAACAGTTCGGGGAACTATAGACATGTCTCTCCTACGGAGCGTTCTCGTCGAACTTGCTCCGAAACTCGTCCGAACGCCGTCGCAATTCCAACCAATGCTCGAATAACATCGGCGTCTGCAACCAAACCTTCAGCCATTCGGCAATTTCGGATTGCGCTCCGCGGACCGTCTGGTTCAGTTTGCGATTTTTTCCTATCGCCTCGGCGCGTTGGCGCGCGCCGACGGCCAGTGCTCTCAACTCATCAAGTCCTGCCTCGTCATCATCACGCTCAAACTCCTGCCTTAGCTTCTCCATCTTGCTGATGAGCCCGGCGGCATCCTGGATATTCAGCCGGGCGCCAGACGAAAGCGGCTCGACTGCCGCGAACTTATCCATTCGACTGTTTTCAAGCGGTTCGCGCCAGCGCACGTCAGATTCAATAATCTCCGGATGCCGCAATTCAGCCCCTTCATCCGCCAAAAGTCTCGCAACCGCAGCGGGACTGATCGCTGGATCTTCAGAGCTCCTGGCCAACCGGCGCTGAAGGTTTTCGAGCAACTGCGCGTCAACCGGCGGCCGGCCCAGTTCAAGCCAGAGCTTCACAATAGATTCGCGCGCGGCTTGCGCAGCGAGGGACTTGCCTGAGCGTTTTAGATGCGTGACTTCCATGCCTGAGCCGGAAAGGCTAGAATTCGATGTATTCGAAGCTTGCTCTAGCACCGCCGCCAGAGTCAATCACGTGAACAACCCTATGCATCGTTCGATTCGCAACCGCGGACGCCTTCTGGTTCTATCGGCCGCGGGCATCGCCATGCTTTTCGCGTCTGCGGCAATTAACGCTCAAGAGCGGACGACTCTGCGCAAGGTTGAGATTCACGGACTTCAACGACGGTCGCCGGATCAAGTATTGGCGACCAGCGGCCTGAAAGTCGGCGAGCCGATTGATGCCTCAATGATTGACGCGGCGGCGGCGAGGTTAATGCGCTCCGGTTGGTTTCAGAGCGTAGATTACCGCGTTCGCACCGCCGACAGTGATACGACGGTCGTATTCGAGGTGATGGAGAAGATCGCGCCAGTCAACGTTGCCGCTACCGAAACCGTTGGGCAAGTCGTGTGGCAGGGTAACGCGGCCTTATCAAGTGAGGAACTATCTACCGCTTTCGGTTTGAGGGCCGGCGACCCTGCCCCGCAAGCAAAGATCGATGAAGGCCTCAGCCGGGTTCGAAGCGCCTACGCGCGCCGCGGCTACATTAACGCGCAGGTCATTGATGTAACGCGAAATCTGGAGGGCCGTCGTACGAGCTATCAATTCACGATTCGCGAAGGCCGGCAATACCGGATGGGTCTGTTGTCGATCACCGGACTAGCTCCGGCGGACACGCGGCAGTTGACGAACAAGTGGACACTTGCGCCTAACGCAATTTTTGACGACTCGTATCTGGAACAGTTTAGAACGACCGTTCTTCGCCAATTCGTAGCCAGCCGCACGCAACGCACCGGTATTCGTTCGAAATTTGAAGCCAACACCACGCCTAACTCTCAGAAACAAACGGTGGATGTCATCATCACGTTCAAATGATTGCCGACTTCACCGACGCCCGCGATGAAAAACACGCGCCGTCGCTCCTCGCCCAGGTAACTGCTAAATTCCAGGAAAAGCCGTTCGTCCCCGCACGCTTTTTTACCCAGGGCGACATGCAAACTCTGGCGGCGTTTTTCTGGCCTGGAAGATTTCGCCCGCGCGATGTCACTGAGGACGAAGAGCGCCTGTTTGAAGTCGAACCGGGCAGCCAGGTGCTGGCTCGTTGCCGGTGGCAACCCGATCGCACGCAGCATCCAACCCTGGTCTTGTGGCACGGGCTTGAAGGTTCAGCCGCGTCCGCTTACATGCTGACAACAGCAGCGAAGATTTTCCAACGCGGCTTCAACGTCGTGCGCATGAACATTCGCAACTGCGGCGGGACCGAGCATCTGACGCCGACGCTTTACCACGGCGGATTAACGCATGACTTGCGTGCGGTCGTCGTTGAATTGATTAATCAGGATCTTCTGCCGCGCATTGTAATCGCCGGATTTTCGCTCGGCGGTAACCTGACTTTAAAACTGGCGGGCGAATGGGGCGGCGAGGTGCCGGAACAGCTCAAGGGCGTTGTCGCGATTTCACCGTCCGTCGATCTGCAAGCGAGCTCTGACCTTCTGAAACAGCCGCGAAACTTCGTTTATCACAGGAATTTTCTTTACTACTTGAAGCGTCGCATCACCCTGAAACAGCAGAAGTATCCGGAGCTCTACGATTCATCGGCTTTGGGTGGCATCAGTTCGCTGGTGCAATTCGACGATCACTATGTTGCGCCCGCGTTCGACTTTGCTGACGCGCGCGACTACTACGCAAAGGCCAGCGCCCTTCCTTTCCTCAGCCGCATTCGTGTCCCAACCTTGATCATCCATGCGCAGGACGATCCGTTCATTCCATTCACCCCGCTGGAGAAGGCCTTACTTCCACTCCCCGCTCGCGGGGAGGGGACAGAGGGGTGGGGTTGCGACGCGCCCAACCTCTCCCCTAACCCCTCTCCGCAGGCGGAGAGGGGCAACGACCTGTTGCTCACCACAAACCCGAGTATCCTTCTCGTTGCGCCTCCTCGCGGCGGCCATGTTGCGTTCGTGGGCGCGGACTCGCTGGATGAGGATCGCTTCTGGGCCGAGAATCGCCTGGTTGATTTTTCAGAAATTGTGGCTGGGCGATGAAATCTCCCGAGGTCACTTCTTCTCGATCTTCTTCAGCAGCCTGTCGGCGTGATTGCGGGCAATCAGTGGAATGTGCGCGTCCGTGCGAAGCTCTTTCAAAAGCGGCACGAGCTGCTTCGGATCTGACAATGCGTTGCGGTTCAACATGGATTCGAGTTGCTTCAGCAGGCCGGGCGTATTCAGCGGCTGGTTCTCGCGGGCGACAGTGATTTCAAAAACGAAGATGATTTGATCGGCTACGTGCCGATATTCCTGCGCCAGAGCCCAGGCGGTCGCGTTGCTGCTCCAATTGAATTCCGCCGTGCGTCTACGGTCGAGCGCGGTCATGCCGAGTTTATACGTGCCGAGATGTGCGAAGTCTTTCGAGGCCTGGTAATTCTCGTTTGAGTCGAGAAAGCGCAGCTCACGCCAAAGCTTTTCTATTCGCTCCACTACCGACCGGGTCATCTCGACGTCCTCGACGATCGGATCTTCTTCCCCTTTGCGCGTAAACGTAACTTTGCCGCGCCCGGTCGCGTCATGCTCAACGACGATGTGGTTGATGATGAATTCACGGTGCGAGAACTCCCAGGTGTAACGAACTGAAGTGGCTTCTTTGCTTCCCGGGACGACGGTCGAACTCGAATTGGACTGCGGACGATCGTTCCGCTTGCTTTCGGTCTGCGGGTAACTGATTACCGCGAACGCCAGCAGTAATGACAAGATTAGGAGTTTCTGCAACAGACTTGTCTCTGTGTATCTCTGTGAAATCTTTGAGTCTTTGTGGTGAATGCCCTCCGGCGATCTTTCACCACAGACACACAGACAACCACAAAGAGACTGAGAATTGACCATCATGAATGTCTGATTATGCTGGGAGAGAACAGGTCTTTACAACTTGCGACTAGAATTACTCGAAGCGGACGGAAACAAGCTTGGAAACGCCGACTTCCTGCATCGTCACTCCATAAAGCGCGCGCGCGGTTTCCATGGTGCGTTTGTTATGAGTAATGACGATGAACTGCGTATTCGCGGACATGGAAACGACTTTGCCGGTGAAGCGGCCGATGTTCGCTTCGTCGAGCGGCGCATCAACTTCGTCCAGCAGGCAAAACGGCGACGGCCGGTAGTGGAAGATGCCGAGCACGAGGGCGAGCGCCGCCATCGCTTTCTCGCCGCCCGAGAGCAGCAGAACGTTCTGGAGCCGCTTGCCCGGCGGCTGCGCGATGATATCTATGCCTGATTCGAGCTCGTCGTTCTCATCGATCAGGCTCATCTCGCCGCGACCACCGCCAAACAATTCCTTAAACAACTCGCTGAAATTCTGATTGATCTGTTCGAACGCGCCGCGGAACCGTTCGCGCGAGCGCCGCTTGATTTCGCGTAAGGCCTCTTCAGTCGAAGCAATTCCTTTTGTAATGTCATCACGCTGCGTCGTCAGGAACGCGAGCCGCTCTTCGTTTTCGGAAAGCTCCTCGAGCGCCATCATGTTGACGGCGCCGAAGCTTTCGAGCTTCTCGCGCAGCTCGTCGACCCGCGCGCGCGATGTCTCTAAAACAAATTCAGGATCCGGAACTAGCTCGCGCGCGATTTCTTCGAGAGTTTGGTTCAGCTCATTCGCGCATGACTCGCGGACGAAGTTGACCCGCGCCAATGCTTCGGCGCGCTGCACTTCGATCGCCGCGCGCGCGTCGCGCGAGGCCGCGGCGCTACGATTCAGTTCCGCCAACTCAGCCGCCATCGCATCGGCGCGTTCGCGGGCCTCGGTCAAGCGCGCTGTGGCTTCGACAATCAGCCCTTCCTCGCGCGCCTTCTCTTCGTCAATCGTCAACGCCAGCCGATCGATTTCGGCGATTGAGCCGCGTAGCTGTTCGATCCGCGCCCCACCTTCCGCCAATTCCAGGTTGTGCCGCGCGATTCGTGCACTCACTTCTTCACGCTCAGCTTGTAGCCGGCGCAGATCAGACGATGTCGAGCGGCGGCGTTCGGCGGCGGCCGCGGCTTCGGCCCGCTGATGGTTCAGTGTTGTGCTGTCTGTTTCAACTACCGCGCGAATCTCAGCCAGGCGGTTCGTAGCTTCGGTGATTTTTTGGCTCACCGCGACCCGCGCCGCCTCAGCAGCCTCGGCATCGTCGAGCGCCTTGGCGCGACTCGCTTCCAAATCCTGTCGCTCCTGCTCAAGCCGCGCCTGATCGTCGACGACCACACGTAAATGCCTCGCGGCGCGCTCGACGTCCTGATGCAGAGTCCCGGAGGCTAGCTCAAGCGCCATCGCCCCGCGCTCTTCGCGGGCAATCGAAGCGTTCAGCAGAACAACTGTCTCTTCCAGACCGGTCATGCGCGAACGCGCTTCTTTGACCGACATCTCAGTTACCGCGCGCTCCGCTTCAAGCTCAACCACGCGGCCCTGCAATTCGCGCAGCTCGCGTTTGAAGGTCAAGAGACCAGCGCCTTCTTCCAGGGCCCGGCCGTTACCGGCGTTGACAAACTGCCCGCCCGTCACCCAGTCACCGTCGACTGTCACGTACATGTCACCCGTCGCCAGCGACAGCGCGGTCGCGTCATCCAACGTCGGCACTACGCGCGCGTTCATTCGTTCCGGCAGCGTGCGTTCGAGCAGATTAACGAGTTCGCGAGGCGCATTTAGAATGTCGCCAATGCGCGGCCCGTCAATTCCCATCGGCACGTAGTCACGTTGGGGCGACGTGCCGGTCGAGCTGGTGGTCGGAGTGTCCGTAAAGGTTGCGACGGTGAGCTCATCACTACCCCCGTGCAAACCCGTCACCAGAAATTGCGCGCGACCGATGTGATTTGTCTTCAGCCATGCCGCGGCGCGGATTGCGTCATCGGGCGTTGGCACCAGAACTGACTGCAGGGACGAGCCAAGGGCGCCTTCGACGGCGCGCTCCCACTGGGCCTCGACTTTGATCGAGTCGGCCAAGGTGCCGATCAAATGAAACTGCTCAGCTTCGTTTGCCGAGAACGCTTCCTGCACCGCTAATGAAAAATGAGCACGACGCTCGTCGAGATCCTTGAAGCTTTCAAGACGCGCCTGGGTTCGCGAATAATCGTCCCGCACGCGCGTCAGCTCGGCGTCAGTGTCGGAGACGCGCTCATGGCCTTCGACGACGGCTTTGAGGGCGCCCTGGCGTTCAGCCACGAGCCGCGCCAATTTCGCGCGCGCTTCAAGGATTTGACCGTTGAGCTTCTCTGCTTCGATTGTCGCCGTGTGGTGAGAGGCAGTCGCCCGCTCGCCTTCGCGCGCCAGGCCTTCCGCCTGCTGCGCCAGCTTTTCAATTGACGATGCGATCTGTCGTCCGAGTTCGAGCAGCCGTTCGCCGGCGACTGTGTGCTTCAATAGTTCCGGCCGGGCTTTTTCGATTTCCTCTTCGGCACGAGCTACTTCGGCAAGTCTCGCGGCGTAAGTTTCCTCAGCCGTGCGCAGCAACGACGAGGTCTGCTCGGTCTCGGCCGTCAGCGTTGCGTCCAGCGCTCCCAAGCGCTCGAGTTCGGATTCGACCAGCGTTAGGCGTTCCGTCAACGCGGCTACTTCGGCTTCGATTTCCGTCCGGCGCTTCGAAAGCGTTTCGATCTGTTCTTCCTGATAGACACGCTCGCGGATGCGTCGATCACGCTGCAGCGCGCCTTCGGCCACCGCCGCCCGGACTTGCGCGAGTTCGTCTTCGAAGGTGCGCGCGCTTTGCGTCGCCGTGCGGCTCGCTTCCTCGCGCTCGGTTAGGGCCGCCGCCAGTTGCTGTTCTTCCTGCCCTGCCCGATCCAGTTCGGTCTGGGTTTGATCCAGAAGCGCCACGAGGCTTTCTTCTTCACCGACGTAAACGCGCCGCAGCAGCTCGCGCAGTTCTTCGCGCAGAATTCGATAGCGACGGGCCTTCGCCGCTTGCCGGCGCAGGCTGTTCACCTGCCGCTCGATTTCCGAAATGATGTCCGCAACGCGGCTCAGATTTGAGCGCGCACTTTCCAGACGCGCTTCGGCGGCCCGTTGCCGCACGCGAAATTTGGTGATGCCGGCCGCCTCTTCAATGATCGTGCGGCGATCCATCGGTTTGGCTGAGAGGATCTGACCGATGCGGCCCTGTTCGATGATGGCGTAGTGACCGCCCGCCAGGCCCGTGCCCGAGAACAAATCCTGAATGTCGCGCAGCCTGCAAGGCCGATCATTAAGCAGGTATTCGCTTTCACCCGACCGGTAGAGACGCCGCGTTACCGAAACCGCTTCACCCGGAGCAAACTCCAAAGCGAGGTTTCTACGTTGGCGCCAGTGGCGGTGATGAGGCTTGGCTTTTGGTTTTGATTCGGTCGGAGCTTCGACATTCTCCGCTTGAACTTCTGAGCCCGTCGCTACCGCTCCGGGTACTGACCCGTTCTCTGATCCCGTCGCTCCCGCTCGGGGTACTGACACGGCGGTCACCAACGAATCGCTCGTTGGCCCGGCTTGATCGTCTGACCCCGGCTCTATCGCTCCGGGTACTGAAGCGGACAATTCGGGAGCTTCAAAAATCTCATCATGCGAATCAATCTGCTCGAGCGTCGAATCGATGTCCTGGATGTCAGGCTCGTCTTCGGTGGTCTCGTCACGCTGCAGGTGCAGCACGACTTCCGCCATGCCGCTTGGCTGCCGATTGCGCGAGCCCTGAAAGATGACATCTTTCATCTCGCCGCCGCGCAGGTGCTTGACGCGCTGCTCGCCCAAAACCCAGGCAATCGCGTCGGCAACGTTGCTCTTGCCGCACCCGTTCGGCCCGACAACCGCCGTTATTCCCTCGCCGGTGAAGCGAAGGTCAGTATGGTCTGCAAAGGACTTGAATCCCGTGATTTCGAGGCGCTGAAGCTTGAACATCGGTGTCCGTCATTTGATGCGGGGGGTGACGGGCATCAAAGGGTCACTTTCGGGAGGCACTATAGAGAGATGCCGCCCACATGTCAACAAGAACTTGAGCCGCTTG
>DATEPC010000012.1:0-19096 GCA_035273405.1 Pyrinomonadaceae bacterium
AGTTGTCAGTTGTCAGTTGTCAGTTGTCAGTTGTCAGTTGTCAGTTGTCAGTTGTCAGTTGTCAGTTGTCAGTTGTCAGTTGTCAGTTGTCAGTTGTCAGTTGTCAGTTGTCAGTCGCCCGCGAGTATTGCGTGCAACTGACTACGGACAACTGACCACTGACGGTCACCTTTCATCAGCCAAAGGAAATCGCGCCTTCAAAGCCTTAACAACTTTATCCGTTTCGACGCTCCGCGAGCCTTTGACCAAAACCAGATCGCCTTCGCGAACTTCATCGACGATCGCCGTTGAAGCTTCGTCTGACGATGAAAAAAAGCGCGCTGAGTGCAATCCGCCTTCCTGCGCCCCCGCGACGATTTCGCTGCCCAAACCACGCACACCCCAAAGGACGTCAACACCGAGTTTGGCGATCTCGCGCCCTGCTTCGCGATGCATTTCCGGAGCATCGGGACCGAGCTCCATCATCTCTCCGGCGATGATCACGCGACGCTTCACCTGCTCGCGCGCTTCGGCAACGGTGCGAACCATGCTAATCAAAGAACGCGGGTTCGAGTTGTACGAATCGTCAACCACCTTGAATCCCTTCGCGAACTCGGTGATCTCGCCCCGCATCTTCGGCGGCCTGGCGGAACTTAAAGCATCCGCGATCAGCTCCGGCTTGATCTTCAAAACTGTAGCCACCGCTGAAGCCGCCAACGCATTCATTAAGTTATGCCCGCCCGTCATCGGCAACTTCGCCGCAGCTTCGCCTTCCGGGGTCCGCAAGCGAAACTGGATCGATCCGAAACGTGACATGTCGATGTCGCGCGCCATCACGTCGGCTTCGTTCTGAATGCCGAACGTTAGCACCGGCCCTTCTGTTTTTGACTTCATCTGCATCACTAATTCGTCATCCGCGTTAAGGACTGCGGTGCCGCCGGGTTTTAGCCCTTCGATCAGCTCCGCCTTCATCGCGGCAATCGTTTCAATTGTGCCGAGATGTTCCAGATGCACCGGCGCCACCATCAATTCAACTCCGACGTCTGGCGGCGTCATTTGCACCAGGCGCCGAATCTCGTGCGTGGGCGAGGACATTCCCATTTCCAGCACCGCGAGATCGTAATCCTGCGGGCGGCGGCCGCGGCTGACCATCTGCAAAACTGAGAGTGGCAGCCCGAGACCGTTGTTATAATTGCGTTCACTCTTAAGGACGCGGTGGCCGGCACACTCGAGCACATGCGCGGTTAATTCCTTGGTCGTGGTCTTCCCTGCACTGCCCGTGATGCCGATGACAGGTCGCGCCCACTGCTCGTAAACTTTTCGCGCCAACCTTTGCAGGGCGGCGATTGCGTCATCAACGATTAGCAGCCGATCGACTAAGCCTTCCAGCTTTGCGTCGCTGGTCGCTCGATCACGACGCGCGACCGCCGCGATGGCGCCGCGTTCGAATGCCGACTTAATAAAGTCATGAGCGTCGGCAAATTGGCCGTTGAATCCGGCGCGTTCGTAATCGGGTTGAGATAGAGCAAAAAAGAGCTCGCCCGATTCGCTCGTGCGCGAATCAATTGAGAAATCAATTATTTCTTTGTCAAAGAGCTCGGGACGCAGCCGTTGTGTGTCCGCGTCCATTAACTCTGCTGCCGTTCTTAGTTTCATGTCAGAACCACCTGCGGTAGCGGGGGGTTGATCTCTACTATCGGCTCCGACATCCTCCCGATCAACCGCCCGCTACCGCAGGCGGTTCTGACTACGGTCCCCCGCGACCAAATTCAACGCGCACGGTCTGCCCGGAACTCACTTCAGCGCCGGCCGCCGGCGAATGACGGATCGCACGGCCTTCACCTTTTGCTTCCAACTTCAATCCAAGTTGCGAACAGGTGCGCCAGACGTCACGAACGCTCTGCCCGCGCAGGTCCGGCATTAGCGGCGCGCGTTCTGTGGCGACCGCGAGTACCACCTCATTAGCGCGGCCACTGAACGTCTTCGTCGCCACCTTCGGGAGGGTCGCTTCGCGTTGCTGCTCATTTTGAATTGCCTGCTGAATCTCCTGCGGCGACGGCTTATGAGCTTCCGCGATCAATTCACTGGCGCCTTTCGTCTCCACATCGGGGGTCACGTTCAACTCTGGAAGTATCTGCTCCGCAATTTCACGGAACACCGGGGCAGCCACATCGCCGCCATGGTAGGCGCCCTGCGGCTCGTCGATTACCACGATGATCACGACCTCCGGATTGCTCACCGGCGCAAAGCCGACAAACGATCCTATGAACTTCGTCGACGAGTAAGCGCGTGTCTGCGGATCGATCTTCTGCGCCGTGCCGGTCTTGCCGGCTGCGCTATAGCCTTCGACCTGGGCCAGTTTGGCGGTACCCCGTAACGTGACCCCTTCCATCATGCTGCGCAATTTTTCGACCGTTTC
This sequence comes from Pyrinomonadaceae bacterium, assembly GCA_035273405.1. Lineage (GTDB taxonomy): Bacteria > Acidobacteriota > Blastocatellia > Pyrinomonadales > Pyrinomonadaceae > UBA11740. Next base: position 2,399 of record DATEPC010000012.1, read on the forward strand.
GGCCCTCAGCGCCGGTCGCACTTCAGGCTGTGCGCGAAACAGGATTGACCCATCGGGCGAGCGCATTTCGCGCAGAACGTGCGGCTTGACCCAATTGCCGCCATTCGCGATCACCGAGTAAGCGACCGCCATTTGCAGCGGCGTCACACCAATCTCCTGGCCCATCGCAATCGAGCCGATCGATGACGGCTGCCAACGGTTCAACGGCCGGAGAATTCCCGCAGACTCACCGGGTAGGTCGATGCCGGTGCGCGAACCAAATCCCAAACGCCGCGCATAGTCGTACATCGACTCGTTTCCGGCCAGCAGCGCCAGCTTGATCGCGCCGACGTTGCTGGACTGCGCCAGGGCGTCAGACACGGTCAGCACTCCGAACGGTTTATGATCGTGAATCAAACGGCCGGCCAGGGTTATCTCTCCCATTTGACAGTCGATCTTGTCTTCGGGAGTCACGAGACCCTTCTCAAGCGCGGCCGAGTAGGGAACAACTTTGAACGTCGAGCCCGGTTCGTAGATATTTTGCAGAGCCCAATTCGCGCGCACCTCAGGCAAGTCCTTGCCCGGTTGATTCGGATCGAACGCCGGCGCATTCGCCAGCGCGAGAATCTCGCCGGTGCGCGGATCCATCACGATCGCGGTGCCGGATTTCGCACGCGCGCGCTTAACCGCGCCGAACAGGGCCTGCTCAGTTCTGAATTGAATTGTTTGATCGATTGTGAGAACGACGGTCTGGCCGGGAAGCGGCTGAACTTCGTAGCTATCGAAAACGCGGCGCTCTTTAGATCCGTCGCGCTCCATAAAAACCTTGCCGCCCTCGCCGCGAATTTTATCGTTGTAAAACTGCTCGACACCGCTCAGTCCAATTTCATCAGTCCCGACAAAACCGAGGACATGCGAAGCAAGGGTCGAGTTCGGGTAGTAACGCTTTGGCTCCTTGCGCGAATAAACGCCATCGAGAGCCAGCGCGTCCAGTTGGCTCGCCCTCTGGAGGTCGAGCCGGCGGATAAGCCAGATAAATTTTTTGTTGGATTCTTTGGCCGTGCTGATCTTTGCGATCAGCTCATCTTTGTTCAGTTCGGTGACCGAAGAGATTTTTCGCGCGGTCTCGTTTACGTTTTGGATTTCGCGCGGATCCGCATAGAAGGATTCGGTATCGACGCTGCGTGCCAACTCGCGGCCTTTTCGATCGAGCAGCAGGCCGCGGGTCGGACTGGTTTCAACTGTGCCTAGTTGCTGGTTCTTGGCGCGCGTGGCGAGTTCGGTGTGCCGGGTGATTTGCAGCTGTACCAGTCGCAGCCCCACAATCGCCATCCATGCTACGAGCCCAAGCGCCACGAACATTGCGCGGCGTCGCGGGTCAGAGGCTTCTCTGTCGATGGCCGTAGCACGAAGGGGCATTCAAGTCTCCTGAACACTGTCGTAACGTGGCCTGGCACGCGCATCTTGCGCGTGAACTCCACGGGCAAGACGCCCGTGCCACTCCTCAGATTGGCTTGCGCTGCGATTTTGCCGTCGGCTTTACAACGGCTTTCGAGTTCTTTTCAGCTTCTCGTTTCGCCGGCTTCTCGTTCGGGCGAACCGTTAGCGTCTGGACCGTCCGCGAGTTGTTCGGCCCCTGCCTCAACGGATCGATTTGGGCCGGTTGCAGCGTCTGCATGCCAAGCTGCTTTGCTAATTGCTCCAGACGCGCCGGATTCGCGGCTTGATCACGTTGCAGTTTCAGTCGCCGCTGGTTTTCCGCCAGTTGATCACGTTTGCTGCGAAGCTTCTCAGTTTCGTAACCGAACTTAAGCGCAGCGAAGTGTTGTCGTCCCGCGTAAACAAAACCACACGCGAGGACGAGACCCACGACGAGCAGCAAGCCGAATCGAAAGAACGCATTTTTGTCTTTTTCGCGACCGACGGGTGCATTTCGATGTTTCGAGGGTAATCGCCTAACCATATCCGGGGTCTCCTGAACTGGCCTGCTCTAGAAAAACGGAAGAGGAACTAAAGCTTGGCCGCTATTCTTAACTTCGCGCTGCGAGCGCGCGGGTTCTCGGCAATTTCATCTTCGGTCGGGGTCAGCGGCCGCCGAGTCAAAATCTCGATTACCTGGCGCGCACCGCAGGCGCATTGCGGCAGGCGCGGCGGACACTGGCAACGACCGGACAGCTTTAAAAGCGTTCGCTTGATAATGCGATCTTCAAGCGAGTGAAAACTGATTACCGCGAGACGGCCGTGCGGCTCTAAAGCATCAAACGCGTCAGCTACGAATTGGTCGAGGCCTTCGAGCTCGCGATTGACTGCGATGCGCAACGCTTGAAACGTGCGCGTGGCAGGGTGGATCCTCCGCTTTTTACCTCCGATTGCGCGTTCGACCAGCTTCGCAAGTTCCGTGGTCGAGGTTACCGGCTCGCCGGCTTCTCGCCTTGCGACGATGCGCCGCGCGATGCGTCGTGAGTGACGCTCTTCACCGTATTCAAAGATGAGGCGCGCAATTTCTACTTCAGAAAGACGACCGAGCAACTCTGCCGCCGTTTCGCCGCTCGACATATCCATACGCATGTCGAGTGGCGCTTCGTGCCGGAAACTGAATCCGCGCGAGGGCGAATCCAACTGCAACGATGAAACGCCGAGGTCGGCAAGAATGCCGCGCACTGCTTTGACTTCCGCTGTCGCGAGGACCCGCGTAAGTTCGCGAAAGTCAGCTCGTACTGCGCGAAAGCGGCCACCGAATTCCGCCAGTCGCTCTCTCGCCAACTGAAGCGCTTCTTCGTCACGATCGATTCCCAGCACTTGCGCGTCGGGTGAAGCTTGCAGAATTGCTTCGCTATGCCCGCCCAGGCCTACCGTGCAATCAACAAACAATCCGCCGCGCTTAACTGCGAGCGACTCGATCGTCTCTCGAAGTAGCACGGGGCGATGGTCTTTTTGACTAAGCCCCTGCCCCCCAAAGGCCATTGTCATCACCACCGCCCCGTGATCTCGTTCAAAGAACTTCTAAGTGACCTGTGAGGAGTGACAAGTGACGAGTTAAAACCTATTCGCCTGGCCTTATCACATGTCACTGTTCACTTGTCACTGCCTTTCAGATTCCTAATCGCGCAATCGCCGCTTCGTCTTCTGCGGTATAGGGATCCGCAAGCATGCGCTGCTGAAACTTGTCCAGCTCCCAAACTTCCAGGTACGACAAATAACCGAGCACGGCGACTTCGCCGACGACCTGCGCACTCTTTCTCAGCAGCGGGTGAATCAGTACGCGACCCTGCGTGTCCATCGCCGACTGCTGACCGTAGTAATTCGTTCTGTCAAGGAACTTGCGTCTTGCCGGATCCATTGAAGGTAGCAAAGACAAACGCTGCTCAATCGCTTCCCACTCCGGCATCGGGTAGATGCGTGCGCAATCACCCGTTAAGCTGGTAACATACAGCGCCGAGCCGTACTTCTCTTCGACGTAACGACGGAATAGGGTCGGCACTTTGAGCCGGCCCTTGGAATCGATTCGCGCTGTGTAATTGCCTCGGAGCATCCGAGTCGAGACCTGAGATTAAAAGAGACGGCTCTACGAATTGCGCCAGTTTTACTTTGGTTCGTGTCGTTGAGGCCACCTCGCTCCACTTCACTCCACCGGCGCATCCTACGCCGGTATCTAAAGGCTGTCAAGAGTTTTTACGGATTTTTTTGTGGTAGTCTGCGACGAGCCGATCATGTCAGTACCCCGAGCGGTAGCGACGGGATCAAGACGCGACACTGCAGGGCACGCGCGTAATACGCGCAACGTCGCGGTTGGAGTAACCGCTGGATCCGGTCGCTACCGCTCGCGGTACTGACATCAAGGCGGCGCGCTCCTTCAAAACATAGTGACTGGAATCCTGGGACTGCTGGCCGTTGGGGCCGTCGCCGCGCTGGCCAATCTGGCTGGCGGACTGCTCGTAGCTTCATCCGGTGTTTATCGCCCCGGGGCGAAACTTCTTAAGTATCTCGTGGCGCTCGGGGCGGGCTTCATGCTCGCCGCGATCTTCATCGAGATCCTGCCCGAAACTTTTGCGCTCTGGGCGGATGGATCTGGATCAAACAGTGCTGAAGGAATCGTCGGAGCGACGACTCTTCTGCTCGGCGGATATCTTCTGATTCAGTTTTTCGAACACACCGTCGCGCCGCACTTTCACTTCGGCGCAGAGACGCACCCCGAACATCTCATGAAACCGTCCGCTGCTTATGCAGCAATCGGGGGGCTGACGATTCACACCTTTTTTGACGGCGTCTCGATCGCGTCGGCGTTTCTGGTGAACTTCCGCGTCGGGTTTCTGGTCTTCATCGCCATCATGCTGCACAAGTTGCCCGAAGGGTTCACCGTCGCGTCGATCATGTTGGCGTCCGGCCGGTCTCCAAAGAAAGCCGCGGCCGCAGCTTTGGCAATCGGTGCTGCGACGTTCGCCGGCGTGGCAGGCGTTGCGCTATTGAGCGAGCGCATCGAGGGAGCGGTGGCTTACGCGCTTCCCTTCTCTGCAGGTGTGACTTTATACGTGGCGGCGAGTGACCTGATTCCGGAAGTGAACCGCTCTGAAGAAAAGAACCCGATCGTTTCAATCGCAGTGTTTGCGGGAGTCGCTTTGTTCTATCTGCTTCACCTGATGATTCCGAGGTGAGGTCAGTTTGGAGCGCAGTCCCGAGTCGTCGGGACTGCGGGTCGCGAGCATCTTGCCTGCCTTCCCGGCAGGGATGCCGGAGTCCCGCACGCAGGATGCCTGCGTTCCGATCAGAATCCGCGCGAGCTGCACATCGCGCAGTGGTCGCAGGGCTTGCCACTCGGATCCATCGAGCACTTCTTCTCTTTTTCGAAAAATTCAACCAATTCAGCAACGGTCGCTTCTTCGACGCCGAAGCGTTGTTCGCTGGGATGATCGACCGAGTGCGGATTCTGGTTAGCGAGCATTGCCGGCAATCTGCCGAGCCAGGGCGATTGAGTCGCCGGAATGAACTGGAAAAACTCGGAGGATGCTTTCGACGAACTCTGGGGAAGCTGTTCAGCCGACTTTGAATGAGTGGCGATTGACGATGCTGTCCAAGCTGGCGGCCCCGAGGAGATAAAGTTAATCACGCGCGCGCGAGGCGTTTCCGCTGGTTGACCGGATTCACTCGGCGCGCTTGTTTCGTGCCGGTCAAATCCGTTTTCGCGCTCGCTGCCGGGCAGCGTGCCGGGGCCGGCGACGCGCCGGGCCACGCGTTCGGCAATGAGTCTTACTCGATCGTCTTCGGTGGACATTACTTCTAACCCGGCAACTCGCTCGTGTCTTCCCCTCCCCGCAAGCGGGGAGGGGATCAAGGGGTGGGGTTGGCGCCGTCGTAACCTCTCCCCAACCCCTCTCCGCGCAGCGGAGAGGGGCAAGACCTGCTGTTTGATGCTACAGAGTTCAGGCTTCAGCTTGCCCAATATTAATAATTGAGTCCTGAACTCACTTGTCTTCCAACAAATCGATATGATCGACGACGCCAACGATAGCTGAGTCAATCGCGGCGCCTGCTTTTCCAGTCGCACTCGTTGAAGCGCCCCAGCCTTCCTGAACCACCAGGACCGTGTCGCCAACTCCTGCATCGACTGAGTCAAGCGCCAAAATCGTGTGACCAGTCAGATTGCCTTCGGGCGTCATCTGTTCGCACATCATCACCCGCGCGTTTTCGTAGCGGTGGTTCTTTTGCGTCGCGACGACGTTACCTAAGACTTTGGCGATGATCATTCTTCAAAAACGTCCGTTGTCCGTAGTCAGTCGTCAGTTGGAAAAAGAGAAAGCAACTGACAACGGACTACTGACAACTGACTAGCCGCAACACACATGACTATCCGAATCCACAATCGCGATTATCGTGCAGTCGGTCGGTGTGTCTTCGCGCTTGAACGGAAAGCTCGCTTCCTTCCCGCGACACCAGAAAACAAGTTCGCCTACGCCGGCGCCTGCCGCATCGACCGCGACCATCGGTTTGCCCTGCGGCTTTAAGTCTTTGTTAAGGGATTGAACGACCATGAGCTTGCGATTACGCAGCGAATCGTTCTTGACGGTAGCAACGACGGTTCCAATGACACGGGCCAGTTGCATTTCATTTCTCGGGAGCCATGATATCAACCGTATCGATCACCCCGACGACAGCCGCATCCACTGGGGCATCTTTCATGTTCTGCGCCAGCCGCGCGCTGGAACCGGCGACAACCAGCACTCGCTCATGAAATCCAGCGCCGACAGTATCAACGGCCACCACGTAGCCGCTCGTGTCCGATCCATCAAGATTGATGGGCCGGACGATGAGCAGCTTCTTTCCTTCCAGCCGTTCGTCCTTTTGCGACGCTACGACGGTGCCAATAATCCGGGCGATGATCATGCGCGCGCTTGATTCGTAATCGGCATTGCCTCGTCAACGCTGCCGTGCGGCCGCGGGATAACGTGCACGCTGACCAGTTCGCCAACGCGCCGCGCCGCCGCTGCGCCTGCGTCGGTCGCGGCTTTGACTGCCGCAACGTCGCCACGCACGATCGCCGTCACAAAACCGGCGCCAATTTTTTCGTAGCCAACCAAAGTGACATTGGCTGCTTTGACCATCGCGTCGGCCGCTTCGATCATCGCCACCAAGCCCTTGGTTTCCACCATTCCGAGTGCTTCTTGCATTCAGTTTCTCCTGTGGTTCGATAAATTAAAAAATAAGTGACGAGCAAAATGACTCGTCGAGTCTAAATCTATAACTTTCAACTTACTCGCAATTCAGGGTTCTCACCAATTTCAATTCGCTGCACATTTGCCAAACCCTGAAGGAGAGAAGCTGTCTTACCGCTTCCCTTCCGCCCCATAACGACAATTGGCTTATCAAGCGCAGCTGCCATGCCAGCTTCGTAATTGACCCACGCAGAGTTCGCGCTGTGATCGCTCGCGATAATGATGACCTTATTGGCTGAACTGATTCCCTCCTGAATCATCCGACGAATGTCTTCTCCGGGCTTAAAATCTTGAGGATTTAGATCCACAAATACTACATCCGTGCCAATTTTCTTCATAGCCTCTTGAACAACTCGAACGAGGTCTCGATCCTCATGAGCATAAGATATGAATACTCTTTCAGCCATTGCTTAATTGCTCCTTAATCAAGCTTCGGATGTCCTCAATAACATTCTTCCAGTCCATTGCAGAATTACACTGACTTGATAAAAGTAACGGCGGCACGCCTGTCGTCCTCTGCTTCAGATCCGGGAACGTGAGACGATGCAACAACACAAAGGACTTCACATCAAAAGCGTAGGCATAAGCTAACTCCATCCATTGGGTCGCGCCAGAGTCTAGTGTATCCGGTGACACAAGAAAAATCGACGCCACGGATTCCTTCACGCGCTCCTTTAGGCTCTGGGCAATTTCCTTTTCCGAGCGACTCTGATCTCTCTGAAAGGTCCAAGCCACCACATGCTCTTCCTGCAGCATTCGCTCGACTGCGTATTGAAGAAGGCTCCCCTGAAAATCGTCGCGACCAGAGTAGGAGATGAAGACTTGCTTTTTCATTTTTCCGGAATCTTAGCATCCATCCCCCCTGCCGACTCTTACTCAATCATTCAACCAAGGCACCAACAGCAGTTTCAATCAACCTGCCTTGATTCTTACTACTCATTCATTTAAACGCGCTGCCTGGCTCAAAAGCTCCACCAGCTCTTCACGCGAAAGCGATACCCGGCCCGATCCGTTCGATTGCGAGGAGTAACCAGACCGCGGCGCCGGCCGATCGCCTGTCGGACACGTCAGATTCGTTTCGTGCAAGTAACCGCAAGCCTGACAACGCGCGCTTTCGCCGAGATAACCTGAAGCCTCACGCACGTTGATTAATTTCTCGATAGCATCCGGTGAAAGATTTCTTGAGCCGCCGAGCACGCGGGAAAGGATCGCAATCTTCGCGGTGTGTTCCAGCGTTTCCAGACGATCCCAAGCCTGCCAAAGGTCGGAACCGTACGCCACTGCGCCATGATTGGCCATCAGAAGCGCGTTATGATGTTTCACCAGTGGCCGCATCGCATCTGTCAGCTCATCGGTCGAAGGCGTGCCGTACTCCGCCAGCGGCACACAGCCCAGCGTTAAGATCACTTCGGAAAGAATCGGCTGATCGATCGCTAATCCAGCCACGGCGAACGCCGTTCCATTTGGCGGATGCGCGTGACAGACTGCTTTCACGTCCGGCCGCTCGCGATAAATCAAAAGGTGCATCGCGAGTTCGCTCGAGGCTTTTTGATTATTAAGCGCGCGTCCCTCGAGATCCGTAACCGCAATTAGATCTTCCGACATCCGACCCTTGCACGTCATCGTCGGCGTCGCCAGGACGCGTCCATCATCGAGCCGCACACTCACGTTGCCGTCAGACGAGACGACGTAGCTGCGCTCGTACATCAGATGACAGACTTTGATGAGATCGCGTCTGGCGGTTTGCTCGTCCATTCTTAAATTTCGTGGGTCTGTCGCTTATGAGCGCTGTTGGCATCATTCGTCCGCGCGCTGTTTGTCACACGGGCAGCGCCAGGTTGCGCGAGAAAATACGAAAGCGACTCTAACGACGTAGTCAGATCAACCGTCTTGACCTTCACGCCCAGGCGCGACGTCAGAGGTGCCGGAGCAAAATTCAGAATCGCTTTAACGCCGGCAGCCGTGATCTGATTTAGAACTTTCTGAGCGGCGCGCGCGGGTACGGCAATCACCGCGACGTCGATGCCCTCCTCGCGAACCATTTTGGCGAGGTGCTTCACGTCGTGAACTGGAATGCCATCTGACCCAACATTCTCGCCAACCTTTTCTGGATCGTTATCGAACAAGGCAACGACTGAGAAGTTCGATTTTGAAAGTCCGTTGTAGTTCGCCAGCGCCGTTCCCAGCCGGCCGGCGCCGATGATGCCAACGCGATGGGGCTGATCCAATCCGAGAATTTTCGTCAGATGGAGCCTCAGGTCTTCTATGAAATAGCCGGTGCCACGGACGCCAAACTCGCCAAAGTAGCCAAGGTCTTTGCGAATCTGCGCTGAATTCAGGTTGAACTGCTCGGCGAGGTCCTGCGATGAGACTGTTTTGATGCCCGCAGCGGCCAGCTCATTCAGGCAACGCAGGTAAACACTCAAGCGGTTCGTGGTGAGCTCTGAAATCTTTTCTTTCTTCATCACACGTGCCGTCAAAGTATAACGCCGCATCGTCTACGTGCGAAACTTCCATTTGCGAATGATGACGCGCTTCGCGATAATCGCGCGCGTTAACTGCGGGGCAGTAGCCCGAACGTGAGGGAGGGCGCAACGAAAGCGGCGTCAAGCCGCCGCACTCCAAAAATGATCGCCTATCTTTCAGGAACGCTGCTTTCGAAACACGCAACATCCGCCATCGTCGATGTCGGCGGGGTCGGTTATGACGTCGCGATTCCGCTTTCAACGTTTTATGACCTGGGCGAAATCGGCGAGCCGGTCCAACTGCGTGTGTACACGCATGTGCGTGAAGATGCGCTTCAACTCTATGGTTTCAAAACCGCCCGCGAGCGCGAACTATTCCTGCAGCTGATTTCGGTGAACGGTGTCGGCCCCGCCCTGGCCATCAAGCTTCTGTCAGGGATGAACGCGGACGAGATGATCGCGTCGATTCGCACCAACAACCTGGTGCGGTTGGTCGCGATTCCGGGCGTCGGGCGAAAGACCGCGGAACGGCTGGTCGTCGATCTGCGCGACAAGATTGCCGCCCTGTCTTCGCCGGCTTTGGAAGAAGAGTTCGCCGCGAAAGCCGCCGTGGAAGGCGCCCCGACGACGGCTGAAGCAATGCGAAATGACGCAATGTCGGCGCTGGCGAACCTCGGCTATCAAAAAGCCGCGGTTGAGAAAGCTGTAAAGAACGCCGTTGATGAAGGTGGCGAACTTTCAGTCGAAGTGATTCTGCGGCGGAGTTTGAGATCGCTCGCAAAGGTCTAGTCTCAGTGTCTCTGTGGCAGCTCTGTGGCTCTGTGGTGATGAATCGCCTATTTACCACAGCGACACGGAGGAATCACAGAGTCACAGAGAGTTGACCGTAACGCGCACGGCATTCACAATTCAGATCGCCCATGCCCAAAGCAACCAGAGCAGAGGAAGCGCTAAGCGCAATTCCGACTGAAGAGGATCGCCAATACGATCTGTCTCTGCGTCCGTCGAAGCTCGCCGAGTACATCGGGCAAACCAAAGCCAAGGAAAATCTGCGTATCTATATTGCGGCCGCGCGTAAGCGTCGCGAGGCGCTCGATCACGTTTTGCTCACTGGTCCGCCGGGGCTGGGAAAGACCACGCTGGCGCACATCATCGCGAACGAGATGGGCGCACAGCTTCGTTCTTCATCAGGGCCCGCAATGGAAAAGGCCGGCGACGTCGCGGCTTTGCTCACCACGCTTCAGGAAGGCGACGTGCTCTTCATTGATGAGATTCATCGCCTGATGCCGGTGATCGAAGAAAAACTCTACCCGGCCATGGAAGATTTTCAGTTTGATTTCATCATCGGCCAGGGCGTTGGCGCCCGCTCCATCAAGCTCGATATACCAAAGTTCACCCTGGTGGGCGCGACCACGCGCGCCGGGCTAATCAGTGCCCCAATGCGCGCAAGGTTTGGTATCAATTTCCACCTCGATTTCTATTCACACGAGAACCTCGAAACGATCTGCAAGCGTTCGGCAAGCATCCTGAACGTCGAAATTGACGAGAGCGGCGCCCAGGAGATCGCCAAGCGCGCGCGCGGGACGCCCCGCATCGTCAATCGTTTGTTGCGCCGCGTGCGCGACTACGCGGAAGTCGATTATGACGGGCGCATCACACACGAAGTAGCGAACGACGCGCTTAATCGCATGGAAGTCGATACGTACGGTCTCGACGAGATGGACCGCAAACTTCTATCTACAATTATCGACAAGTTTGAAGGCGGGCCGGTCGGCGTCGGCACTTTGTCAGCCGCCATTCATGAAGAGAAAGATACGATTGAAGAAATTATCGAACCCTACTTGATTCAAATTGGCTTCCTGAATCGCACCCCCCGCGGCCGGATGGCGACCCAGCTCGCCTATCAACATTTTGGCGCCCGGGCGGCGGGACAATTGCGCCCCACGTTGTTTGATTCCCCCTGAAATGCGAAGTATAGCTGTGGCACTTGTGCCGCGCTCCAGGCCGGGACAAGTCCCGGCTCTAAACGTCATGGCCGTCTCTAACTCAACATCGGATCGTTTGAAGAGAATCTCGCGGCAATCGTTCGGCGTGCGTAACCGTTCGCCCTGGCGCCGCATACTCTCGCACGCCGTTCACCAATTCCACGAAAACGATCTGTTTACTTCGGCTGCCGCGATGAGTTACTTCGGCTTGATGACGTTGTTCCCGGCGCTGCTTTTGTTGCTGGCGCTCAGTAATCGCGTGGCTGCGGGAACGCAAATGGTTTCGCGAGTCGTGCAGGTTTATCCCGGCTCGAGTAAGTTCTTACAAGAGACCATTAATTCTCTTTCGGGGATTAGCACCGGCGCCGTCATCACCTGTGCAATCGTCGTGCTGTGGGCCGGATCATGGGTTTTTGCAGTGGTCGAGCGCGCCCTGAATCGTGTCTGGGGCACCACCCATCGCACATTTCTTCATGGTCGGGCGACGACACTGGGCATGATTGGATTTGTCGGTTTGCTGTTATCGCTGTCGGTCCTCACGACTTCGGTGCTCGTCTATTTGCGGGAAGTAGCGGACCGCGTTTCGCCCCGGCAACTCGAAAACTATCCAGTGCTTTCAACGGCGGGCAGTGTTTTTTGGCAGATAGTGTTCGCGGTGGTTAGCTTGCTGGTCACTTTTACTCTGTTCGCCATCGTGTACAAGTTCATGCCGAACGCATACGTCAGCGTGCGCGACACGATTCCCGGTGCAGTTATTGGCGCGCTGTTGTGGGAAGCTTCGAAGTATGGTTTCGCCTGGAGCCTGAATTACTTTCACTATGATCAGATTTACGGTTCAGTCGGCGCGGTCGTCGCCGTGCTCACCTGGAGCTACGTTTCCAGTTTAGTCTTGCTGTTCGGCGCGCAGCTCACCGGTGTTTTTCATCGCGAGCACATCGACCATTCGATCGTGCCGAACGCGCCCGTGCCCTCGGCCTCGTATTCCTGAGCTCACTGCCGGTCCAGTGCAGATATCCGACTTCGATTACGAATTACCGGAAGAGTTAATTGCGCAGCATCCTCTGCCGGAACGGGACGGCTCGCGAATGCTCGTGTTGGATCGTGAGCTCCAAACACTGGCGGATGAACAGTTCGTTTCCCTGCCGAAGTATTTACGCGCCGGCGATTGTCTGGTCCTGAACAACACCAGAGTATTTCCGGCGCGGCTGCTGGGCGAGCGGGTTCCGGGCGGGGGCAAGACCGAAGTACTCCTGCTGCGTGAAATTGAACCGAACCTTTGGCAGGTTCTTGCCCGACCGGCGCGGCGTCTGCGCTCTGGAGCGCGAATCAGTTTTGGGGACGGACGGCTGCAGGCGACTGTCACGGCCGCAAACGAAGACGGCACACGGCTCATTCAATTTGAGCCGCGCGATAACTTTCCGAGCTTGATCGCTGAAGCCGGTCAGCCGCCATTGCCGCCATACATCAAACGCGAAGGTGCCCTTGACGCGGAAGATCGCGAGCGATATCAGACTGTCTATGCCCGCGAAACAGGCGCGATCGCGGCGCCAACTGCCGGTCTGCACTTCACCCCGAAAGTGCTCGATGAGATTAAGAATGCCGGCATTTCCATTGCGGAAATCACACTTCACGTGGGCTACGGCACTTTCGAGCCGGTCCGTGTCGAAGACGTCTCGCAGCACCGCGTGCTTCCCGAAACGTTTTCAATCCCGGTTGAGGCCGCCGAAATCATCAACCGAGCGCGTGCATGCGGCGGACGCATCATCGCGGTGGGAACAACCACCACGCGCGCACTTGAGTCGGCCGCTTCCGCTGATGGAGGAATCGGGCCGAACACCAGCGCGGCTGACCTGACGATTATTCCGGGCTACAAATTCAGAATCGTTGACGCCCTTTTTACCAACTTTCACTTGCCGCAGTCGTCTTTGCTTCTGCTCGTCAGCGCTTTCGCCGGGCCTGAGCGAACGCTTGAGGCATACGGTCACGCGGTAAGCCACCGCTATCGTTTTTACAGCTACGGCGACTGTATGCTGATTCTTTAAAAGCGATAGGTCCCATCTGTCCTATAGGACGCATGGGTCACATGGGACGAATGGAGCCACGTTCCCGCTTCCCATCGCGTGACTGAACTGACGCGGGCAGGTTATAATCCCCCGCCTCCGATTCAGCACCCAGCGGAGAGCATTCGGGTTTATGGCTGTCTTAAAGAAATTCAGACCCAGATGGTGGTCAAGCAATCGAGAGCGAACGGCCGTTACCGTTCCGACGCTCGCGCTCGTGCCGCCCACGAACGCCCATTACGATTTGCGACCGCTGACGATGGGCCAAATCGACGAATGTTGGCAACTGGATCAGCGCTGTTTTCTTGATGGCGAAGCTTACAGCCGCGACACCTTTGAATACCTGCTGGGCTCACCGGAATCCGTTTCTTACCGCGTCGTGACGCAAAACAGTTCGATGGCGGGCTTCGTCATCGGCCTGCTTGAGCCTGATCACACGGGTCATATCACGACGATCGGAATCGCACCCGAACATCGCCGCCGGCGGTTGGCCAGTTGCTTAATGGATCGTGTCGAAGATGGATTTCGGCGCCGTAATGCGAGAATCGCGCGTCTCGAAGTCAGGGCGACCAACGTGTCCGCACAGAAGCTTTATCTCAGCCTCGGTTACAGCGTCACGCAACGACTGCCGAAATACTATTCAAATGGCGGGGATGGCTTGTTGATGGTGAAGCCGCTCGGTTAAACCTAGCTCTTCCGCAATTCCGTTAGAACCTGTTTCGCTACAGCCTTCAGAGTATCGAATACACCGACGCCAGTTGAAGCGACGGCTTCGACCACCGGCTCGCCCTTCTTTTGCAGTTCCGCCGTGAGATCTTCCGCGGGAATAATATGCGGCAGGTCACGTTTATTCAGCTGCAGCACGTACGGAACTTTCATCAGATCGAAACCGTGCACTCTGAGATTCTCTTCGAGGTTGTAGAGCGATTCGATGTTCGCGTCCATCCGCTCTTCCTGCGAATCAGCGACGAACACCACGCCATCGACACCTTTCAAAATCAGTTTGCGAGAGGCTTCGTAGAAAACCTGGCCGGGAACTGTGTAGAGGTGAAAGCGCGTCTTGAATCCGCGCACGGTACCGAGCTCAAGCGGCATAAAGTCAAAGAACAGCGTGCGGTCAGTTTCCGTTGCGAGGCTGATGAGCTTGCCTCTCGCCTGAGGCGCGGTGGCGTCGTAGATGTGCTGAAGATTTGTAGTCTTGCCGCACAAACCGGGGCCGTAATAGACGATTTTGCAGTTTATCTCGCGCGATGCGTAGTTAATGAAAGTCATAGCTTGATGGATTTAGTTTTGCACGAAGAGGCTGTCGATCTCTTCGTCGGTGATTTCACTGAAGGGCAAGATGGATGCAGCTCCGGGGGCTTGCGATTCGCGTTCGATTTCCGCGAAAGCCGCCGCCAATTCCTGGGACACTTGCTTGGAACGAAGCTTTACCAGGCCGAGGCTGGAGCGCTGGTCGAACACTACAACTAGCAGCACGCGGCCGATGACGCTGATATGAATGCTCTCTTTGTCGCCTTCATGCGAGAGCGTCGGAAATTCCTTTTCGCCGATCAACTTCGCCATGCCTCCCGTTGCCGCCACATTCCCGGCAACCAGCGATGCGAGACTGGTGGTATCAAGGTCTCCGACCTCACCGTGGGCGGCGATCTGTTGACCGTCCTTCTCCACGAGCACAACCACCCTGGCCGCCGAGTCCAAACGCAGTCTGGCCAACAGAGCCTTAATATGGTGGTAACGCTGCTCTCGGATCAGAATAGGCATACAGTCAGGTGACTTCTAGCGAAGCTCAGTTGAGTGGCCAACAATGTTGCAACGGAGTGAGCGGGGCAGGTTCTGGCTAAATTCCGCCTTGATTTCTTGGTCCCAGCGGGTCAAAACCGGACACGGGGCACCACGAGTCACCTTAACACGGCGAAGATTGCGGCATCAACTGTTATTCGGTCGCAGCCTAGCGGCCATCATTGTTCAACGCGGCTGCCCAAGGCTGCCCACAAACCCTATTCTTTCATTGAATTAGGGCCAGACCTGTGTTAAGCTCCGCCCCTTAACAGGCGGCGTTTGGGTACCTTTAGGGGTTTCAGCACAGGTCACAATGAGTAGCCCGGAAAAAAGACTCTCGACACGTTCAACAGCTCGCTCGGCGGCCAAAGGCGCGGGTGGCCGGAAGGGTGTCGCAAAATCAACGCGGCTGAAGCCGGCTACCAAACGTTCGCCTGCTGGCAAAGCTCGGGCGAACAAAGCAACAAAAGTGACATCGAGCAAGAAGGCGACGACAAAGCGTGCTTCAGCGAAACCGGCCGCCAAGTCTCGCGCAAAGGCTACGCCCAATCGACCGGCTAAAGTGACGAAAGCGCCGACTCGCCGTCTAACGGCGAAACCGATTCTGCCCCCGGTTAAAAAGCAGCCTTTGCCGCCACCGCCTCAGCCAACATTTGAAGAGGCTGCGGCGCTCACTGCTTTCGAATCGGCGCACAAGGAATTCACCCGCGGCCGTTTCGCGGAAGCCCGCAATCAATTTCGCAGCTTGATTGAAAAGTACCCTTCAGTATCCGAAGTCGCTGCCCGCGCAAGAACTTATCTCGCGGTTTCCGAAGCTCGATTGCGCACCGACCTCACGCCGCCGCGCGATGCTGACTCGCTTTATGATCGTGGTGTAATTGAGTTGAACCGTGGTGATTATGTAGCGGCGCAGGAACTATTCGAGCGCGCCTTGAAACGCGAACCTGAGGCTGCACATATTCATTACGGGCTGGCTGCCACCCGCGCGCGACTCGGGGCGATCGATGCTGCGTTAAGGTCACTGCGAAGCGCATTGGATCTGCAACCAAAACTGCGAATCCGCGCGCAACGCGATTTGGATTTGACTTCCCTTCGCACTGATCCTGAGTTCGATCAAATTGTTTTCCCTCCGGCTGAGTGAAATCCTCCACATTCGCGGTTCAATCCAGATCTCTACCCGTGCCGTTTGCTTTCAGGTATATTTTGCCTGTGGGAGTGTTAAGCTCGCGCAAGAATGAACGAGATAGTCTCAAATCGGGGCATTAGGCTCGTGGCGATCGGCGGAGGAACCGGTCTCTCGACCCTCCTGTCCGGATTGAAGAAGTTTGTCGGCCGGCAGAACGAGGAGATCTGGCTGGAGTCCCTTTCGGCCATTGTCACCGTTTCAGACGACGGTGGGAGTTCGGGCCGCCTGCGAGACGAACTTCAGATGCTTCCGCCGGGCGACATACGAAACTGCATGATCGCCCTGTCAGAGGACTCGAACCTTATTTCGCGTCTTTTTCGCCATCGCTTCGGCGGTTCCGGCGATTTGGCAGGGCACAGCTTCGGGAATCTCTTCCTCGCCGCACTGGCAGACGTTACCGGCGACTTCGTTGAAGCAGTACGTCTTTCTTCAGAGGTCCTGGCCAGCAAAGGCCATATTTTTCCGGCGACTACGACGGATGTGCGACTTGTGGCGGAACTGGAAGACGGGCGAACGGTTCACGGCGAAACGCAA
>DATEPC010000013.1:0-16407 GCA_035273405.1 Pyrinomonadaceae bacterium
ATCGAGGCGCTGCTGCGTTACAAAGAAAACGATTCGAAGTTGGCGTCGGCCGGTAAAGACAAACAGCAGGGCATCGATCTCTACGTCATTGACCTCACCGATAAAGCGAATAACAAAACGCGTTACTTCATTAGCGTCAAAACGCTGCGCGTGCTGAGGCTGGAATACGAAGAAGCGCCGCCCGACCAAACCACACCAGTCAAATTCGTGAAGCGTTTCTATGATTACCGTTACGCGCAGAGCACCCTCGTGCCTTACCGAACAGTGGTGTACGTGGACGGGAAGCAAGTGACGGAAACGCGCGTGATGACTATCACCTACGGCGTTAAGACGGATGATTCAGTCTTCCAGCATCCGGACGCCGCCAGCGGAAGCGAGTAGATCCGTTTCCAAAGCCTGTCAGAAGCCCGACCGTGAGGAAGGGCAATTTCAGGGTCTATTCACCCCCGGATCACCTGGCTTCCTTTCCTCGACCGCCCAGAACCTTGGTAAGAGACTGCCAAGCGAGCCCTTGCTTACGCGCGGGCTTCTGACGACTTTTTGGAACTGCCGCCCGGCCACAGCGTGTCACCAGTGAGCGTCGCAGGCAGCGGTGTATAATGTCTGCTCGCAAAAACCCGCAGGAATCCTGAAGAATTGGGATGGCGGGTTGAGCACCCGAAGAGCCTGCCTGCCAATGAGAGCGTTAAGTTCAGTTAAGCATTTTGAATTCGCCGCTGCGGCCTCCGCGCCGGCGTTGGTTGTGCAGCCCGCTACCGATCACGCTTTGCTGGAGGGAACGCTGGCCGGCGACGAAGACGCGTTCGCCGAGCTGGTCGGGCGTTATCGCAACCAGATTACGAGCTACATATATCGGATAGTGAACGATTACGACACAGCGGTGGACCTGGCACAGGAGACTTTCATAAGGGTCTATCGCGCGGCGGCCCGCTATCAGACGACGCATGCGTTCTCGACTTACATTTACCGCATCGCGACGAACGTGGCTATTAGCGAGCTGCGAAAGCGCAAGCGACGCAGGTTGGTTTCGCTCACCGGCCTACTGACCTCACCCGACGGCGAAGAGTTGATGGATTTTCAGCCCGTCGACGAAAAGCCTTTGCAGGACATTGCTCTCATTGACGCGGAGAAACGAGCCGTAATCAAGCGAGCCATCAGCACTCTCCCGGACAGGTATCGCGCGCCATTGGTACTGCGCGATGTGGAAGGGAAGAGCTACGACGAAATCGCCGCGATTTTGCAAACCAGCGAGGGCACTGTGAAATCGCGGATCAACCGCGCGCGGAATTTCCTGCGCGACAAAATGCAGAATTATGTTCAGGTGGTGTAGACATGAGAAGCCTTGAATGCCGCGTTACGCGGCAACAAATTGACGAACTGGAATTGGGAGAGCGACCGAGCGAAAGGGCGACCGCGCACTTGTCACTATGTGCAGGTTGTCGCGACTTTCGCGCGGAACGAAATGAGCTGCGCCAGCTGGTCGGCAGCCTCGAGCCGGTGGTTGCGCCCGCGGATTTTGAAATGCGTCTGCGCGCACGGATCGCCCGCGAGCAGCCGCCAAGCCGGGAACCGTTCTTCGCGCGCCTGATTCGGACGCCGGCACTGGCGGCAGCAGCGCTTTTTGTCATGGTAGGTGGAACTCTGGTCTGGGTCGCGCAGAAAGACATTGAGCCGTCCACGCAAGTTGCAACGGTGCAGCAACCCTCGCCGGTAGCCAAAGCGAGTGACTCGGCCACGACGACCTCCGCCCCAAGTGATGCACCCGAAGCGAGCACCGCGGGTGATGAAGCCGTTCATACTGTTTCGAGCGGTACCCCTCGGAAGAGCCGAGTTGGCTCTCGTGGGCATTCACAGGATTACAGCGTGCTGCCGGCTGATTCAGTCCGCCAGGGCGATCAGGTTTATGTGAATGCTCCTTCGAAGCCGGTCGTGTTTGCGCTTGAAGACGAGCGCGGCACAAAACGCAAGATATCTTTGCCTCCGGTTAGTTTTGGTTCGCAAAGTTTGGTGGATAACCGCGTCCCAGTCAGTTACGCAGGCAATAGTCGGGTTTGGTAGTACTAAAATGAGAAGTGTTTTGAAATTAAGTGTGTTGTCCGTTCTGACGTGTGTCGCGACCTCGCTGTTGTGCACGGTCACAGCGGCACAGACCGTGCGGACGCCCGCACCGGTCGCGCCAATCCAGCCGCCGCAGACTACTGAACAGGCTCAGCCGCAATCGCCCAAGGCGCAGAAAAGTGTTCGCAAGCCACCGCAGCGGCCTTCGCGCGTGACGATGGTGAAGGATCAGGAACGAGTCGCGCCGCAGGTCGTGACAATCGTGCATCGTCTGGATGGTGTGAAGTTGCTGAGGTACCTGCTGCGCGCACGAAATGAACCCGGCTCAGTCGCGACGATCGCGCCCGAGGCTGTCAACGCCGACGCGCACGCCAGCATCATCGCCGGTGTCGCCCTCGAAGACGGAATGACTATCGTCGCGCGCCTGCCGCAAGTTGCGGCGGAAATGGAAGTCCAGCGTTCCAGTCTGCTGGCGCCTCCGGATGACCCGGCTGAATCCAGAGATGCCGCGCACCGCCGTTTGCCACGTGCCCCGCGAATGCAACCCGACTTAACGGTGATAACGCAGGACGGCAAGACCTTTCGCGCGCGCTACATAGGCGTCGATGGCTCAACCGGCTTGTCGGTGCTGCAACTCACTCAGCCGGCCACGACGGCAGACATCTCGGGCGCCGTACATAAGAAAATTAACGACGGGCAGAACGTGCAGTTGTTTGCTCCTGAGCGCGTAGCGACTGAGACGCCCTACACGATTCTGGTGCGGATCGGAAAGACCGACGCGAAAATTGCCGCCAGGATTGCAAAGACCAAAGCCGACCTTGAGGGCGTGATGGTGCGCGCCACAAAGCTGTCGCCGAATGTCATCGGAGGTGTCGCCTGCGATCAGGCGGGCAACACACTGGGCATTGTGGACGCAGTCGAAGGCAACAACGCGCGGTTGTTGACGGCGGACGCGGTGCGCGCGGCGACGAAACGCGTGCTCGAACGCCAGTCGAGTGTGCCGCGTCCTTTGTTGGGTATTCGCGGTGAAGAGATCGATTTGTCGGCGAAGAAATCGCTGATGGCCTTCGGCTGGAACGAGGAAGAGCTTGAAGAGCTAATAGAAAACGAAGTTGGCATCCTGCTGACTTTTGTTTTGCCCGGCACGCCGGCCGCGATGGCGAAGCTCAAACCGGGTGACGTCATCGTGCGCGTTAACGGCCGCAACGTGAAGGGCGCGGAAGAGTTCTCCGAGATGCTGACCAAGGTCGGCAGCGGCGAGGACGTGAAGTTCACGGTCGAACGACCGCAGTTGAAGCAGTCACTTTCGGTGGACGTAAGGCTTGGTGGCGCGTTTCAACCGGTTTTCGAATGGCAATTCGAGATGCCGAAAGTTCCGCTTTGGTCCGGTGGCTTGAAGACGCTGGGCATTGAGGCAGTCACGCTGTCGGGCAAGTATATTTCCGAGTGGGGCGGCTCAGGCGTTTTGGTTGTCGGCGTTGAACCGGAAAGCGCTGCAGCGCGCGCTGGGTTAAAAGAGCGTGACGTGATCGAGATGATCAACGGACGTGTGGTAGGCCGCGGCACCTGGCCCTTCACTTATCGCTTCAACAGTAAAGAGAAGCACGTGCTCTCAGTTGTGCGACACAAAGAAAAGAAACAGCTTGTAATCGAACCGGTGGAGTAAACAGTTTCAAGTTTCAGGTTTCAGGTTTCAGGTTTCAAGTCTAAGTAAAGGTCCCGAGGGCTAACCTGAAACTTTGAACTTGAAACCTGAAACTGTTTTAGTCCGCCGGTCGACCCGGTAACAAACCATCACAGGGCAGCGTCTGCGGGCCTTTATCGTTGCAGATTGCGTAACGTGCCCCGACATCCTGATACATCGTCACGCCGGCGTACTCACCTTTCGCATTCAGAATGTAAAAGTTGATCCCGAAGTTCGGGAGCCCGCGATTGTTCAGCAGACGCTTCTCGATCGTATTTGCCTGGATCCGCTTCAATGCCGTCATGCCGGCATCTTTCGGGTGCGCGCCGCGCCGCATTTCTTCCACAATCAGGTACGAGCACAAGTTGTAAAGATTAGCTTCGCCGCGACCTGTCGATCCGGCCGCGCCGACAACGCCGTCAACATACAAGCCGGCGCCGAGAATCGGCGAGTCACCAACGCGGCCGGGTATCTTCCACGCCAGACCGCTGGTGGTGGTGACGCCGCAAATCTCGCCCTTCGCGTTGATGCCCTCACAGTTGATCGTTCCGTGCAGGTTCTCGGCACGCAAAAGTCCTTCGGCTAACATCTGTTCAGTCGCGCGGCGTCCGGCCTCTGCCCGCTTTTTCGGATCGAGATAATGCAAAGGGTCGATGCGACGCTTCCACTCAAGCCATCGCGCGCGAGAGTTAGCCGTGTTCAAATCATCTTCGATCTTAAAGCCCATGCTGCGCGCAAAATCCTGCGCGCCTTTGCCGACAATTAAATGATGGTCAGTCTGTTCGCTGACAGCTTTAGCGACGAGCGAAGGTGTCCGTACGCCCTCCAAACACGCAACTGCACCGGCCTGTTTCCTCGGCCCGTGCATCACCGACGAGTCGAGCTGAACCACGCCATCAGCATTCGGCAACCCGCCATAACCGACGCTGTCGTCCAGCGGATCCAACTCAACGATATTCACGCCGGCGACCACGGCGTCGAGCACGTCTTCACCTTTGGTGATCATTGAGTACGCTTTCTGCACGCAGGTCACGTCACCGCCGTTCTTGAATCGGTTGCCGTTCGATGAAGCAACGACCAAAGGTTTGAACGCTGCCGGAATCAGCATGGTCGGCGCGTTGGCATTCACCACGCGTTCGGAAGCAAGCGCAACGCCGGCCACGGCGCTGCTGATCATGAAATCACGACGTTTCATCGCATCACCTCGGATTGTTAGGAAAGACTTTGTGTCAGGGAACCCGGCGAAGTTCGACTGCCTTCACGTTCACGTTTCTGGCACGCGGAGGACAAGCTAAGGCTTCTTCAGCGTTCAGTCAACTTGAAATCGGAAACGTTGTGAGGCTGACGCTTTTGCGATGCGATCGATCACGGTGAGTTGCAGCACGTATTTTCCCGGCGAGAGCCCGTCGAGATTCAGTTCCGCCGCGTAAGGAACTCGCGCGGCATCGGTGGCGCCATCGGTGCTGATGCGGTGCAGCGGGTCGGTGATGACGGGTTCATTATCGCGAAACACCTGTACTTGAACCGCGAGATCTGGTTTTCCAACGGTCGCATCGCCCACCGGCACGTTGCCATTTCCCGGCGGCGCCGCTAACGCAGGGGTCGCGTTATAAACAATCGCAATAAGTCTGAGGTGCGACGACGAAGCGAACCGGCGCGAGACGTTGAGGCCGACCTGAGCCAGTCCAGGATCGATTTTCGCGTCATCGGCGGCCGGTGCTGCGTTAGCTCTACGCTCGCCCACGAACAGGGAACTCAAGGCGAGCTTTTTGGCTGCAAAATCTGGTATTTCAATCCAATCCCAAACGCTGCCGACGGGGCCACCCTTCCGGTCCGTGGCTGCGACGCGCACTTGATACAGCCCTGGCTTCACTGACGCGGAGTTCGCGTAGTAAATATTCGCCACATGGCTCGTGTCCGGCCCGGCCTTGGCCCGTACGGTCAGCCGCTTGTCGAAAGAATTCACTACCTTGCCGTCGGCGTCGAGGATGACACCCGTCAACATAAGATTCGCAGTTGGAATTCCCGCCTCATATTCGAACGAAAGCTTCGGGGCCGCGACTTTGGTCGAGGTTACCAGAACGTTTCCGGCATGGACCGTGTTCACGAAGTTCAGAGTCACTTCGATCGGAAAGCGTGTCTGCGGAACTGCGGACCGTAACGCATCGCGCATTTCGACGGACCGGTTCGGAGTAACCTTAGCCTGACGGTTCAGCTCCTTCGCCGCCGCGTCGCCCACACTTGTCCGCGAGCGCACCGAAAGATTAGAACGGCCGACAACGCTGACCTCGAGCCGTTGGGTCTTCGGATTGCGCTGTTCGTCGGCGTCGGGCCGCCAAGCGAGGAGGTAGTAGACCGATGCTTCCTTCAGTCCTCGCTCGACGGAGAGGGACAGCGCGTTGCTGTTGAAGAAAGCCCTGCCTCCCGTATCGTTGGCCAACGCATTCAATGCGTCTTGCGAAGCGCCGAGCTCACCGCCGGTCGCGCGCGCCATTCTTCCTGACGGGTCGAACACCGCGTCCGTACTTAGGCCGGTCGTGGCGGTGGGCAGTCCGCGCGCATCGATCGAGTAGATTACGAATGATGAGGCCGCGGCCGATGCGGTTACTCGCCGGACCCGATGGTCGGCATCAGAATTCCTTGAGTCCAGAAAGAACCCATCCGACAAAAGGAAGAGTATTTTGCGGCCAGGCACCATGCGAAAGTGTTCTACTACTTTCTGAAGCGAACCCAATGTGTTGGTTGTGCCGACTGATGCCAATCGCAGAATGCCGGCAGCACGGGCACGTACTTCATCTTCGGCCCGTGCGCGGCCAAGCGCCGGATTCTCTCTCAGCAGATGATCAGCATACACACCCAGCACGTCTTGATCGTTTTGCTGGATGAGTAGAGCCTGGTATTCCGACATCGAGGGGTGTTGCATGTCGTGCGATTTGAACTGCCGGGTCGTGACCCGCTCAATGGCCTTTAACAGCACCTGCTTGTTGTCGGTCAGTTGCTGCAGGAAGCCGATCTTACCGCTGGCCGAGATGAATGCCACCTGGTCGTTTTGTCCCATCTCGCGATCGACAAACTGCGTCAAGAGTTTTCGTGTGTAATGCGCGCTTTCGACGGACAGGTGGAAATCGTCGATGAAAAAGAACACTGTCCGCCCCCGATCAAGCGGCACCGGCGCGCCGGCGTTTGCGGCAGCGCCGCGCGCGGCGGCGAGCTGGGCTTCTTCAGTTGAGCTGCCGGCCTGGACGCGTTCGAAGAAAGAGATCTCGCGGGGCTTGCCGTCAACCTTGAGCACGAACTGGTCGCGCTTTAGATCGTCAACAAATTTTCCCTGCTTATCGAAAACCATCACGTCCGTCTGGACGAGGGAAGTGTTGACCCTGATTACATCCGGATTTTGATTTTGCGGTTGCTGTGCGCTCGCGGAAATGGCCGACGCGCAGATTGCGGTGCAGAAGATTGCGAGCTGTTTGATCAAGTTTGGAACTCGCATGCTCCACGAGCCGGGGTTAGGTTTCCAGCGCTGGGGTTAGCAGGAAAAGATCGCGGGGATGATATCATGTCGCGCCTTTACGTGGCACAGACTTCAGTCTGTGATTTAATGGTGGATTCACAGACTAAAGTCTGTGTTCACTCAGCACACGCTCATGGACGACCTGAAAAAACTAATTCGCGAAGTGCCTGACTTTCCCAAGCCGGGCATAAACTTTTACGACATCACGACCCTTCTGAAGCATCCTGGGGGCTTGCGCAAAACAGTCGACGCGCTCGCGGCGGAATACGAAGGGACGAAAATCGACGCCGTGATTGGCATTGAGGCGCGCGGCTTCATCTTCGCGCCGGCGCTCGCCTATCACCTCGGCTCGGGCTTTGTGCCCGTGCGGAAACCGAAAAAGCTGCCGGCCGAACGCGCGTCGATCTCTTACGACCTCGAATACGGCCAGGACACTTTGGAAATCCATCGGGACGCGATCGGCAACGGTCATCGCGTCATCATTGCCGACGATCTGCTGGCGACCGGCGGCACAGCGAAAGCGGTGTGCGACCTGGTTGAGGGACTTGGCGGTACAGTTGAAGGGCTCGTGTTCGTCGTTGAGCTGGAGTTCTTGCCTGGGCGAAAGAAGCTTGAGGGCTACGACGTGAGGTCGCTGATCAAGTATCAGTCCTAAGCCGGTCAGTCGTCAGTGGTCCGTGGGCAGTTGTATTTCAAACCCTCAGGGCGCCAATTAACGGCGGATGAGTAACAACTGACAACTGACCACTGACAGTTGTACCATTCCCGAATGTGCTCCCGTAGCTCAGTTGCATAGAGCGCTCGCCTCCTAAGCGAGAGGTCGCGCGTTGGAATCGCGCCGGGGGCACCATTTTCACCTGACCTGCTAAGAACCCCATCCCAAAACCCGCTACATCTTCAGCAGAACAAATAAGCGAGGGTGTGGGAGATCCAGAATTAAGCTGCGCGGAGTGTCACATTATCTAATCAAACTCTTTAGTCCCTGCTCGCGTCCAAGAGCATCGTGGGTTAACGTCGCTCTTCTCGCCCAAGGGAGGGATTCTTTATGTTTCGAAGTCTCATCCTAATTGCCGTTTTACTGCTGAGTGTTCCAGCCGGAAGATCTCAACAGCTGCCGGCGCCTCCGCCACAACCCGAGACCGGTCCCGGTGGGAAGCAGAAGCCACATGCGGCAGTGATTAAGAACCGGTTTGGTCAAGGCGGTAAAGAATATTGGATTTACGAACCTGATCGACCGAAGCCTAAGACGGCGCCGGTAGTTATTTTTCTGCATGGCTGGGGCGGGACAAACCCACTCTATTACGGCGCATGGATCGATCATCTTGTGAAGCGCGGCAACATCGTTGTGTTCCCACGTTATCAGTCAAGCATCCTGACTAGCCGCGAGGACTTTATTCCAAATACTCTTGATGCCGTCGCGGCAGCGCTCGCGCGTCTGCAAAGCGAGCCGGGCCACGTCCGGCCTGACTTGAATAAAGTCGCGACCGTCGGACATTCACTTGGTGGGGTCCTGGCCGCCAGTCTGGCGGCGTTGGCCGGCGAGAGTAAGCTTCCGCAGGTTCGCGCCGTGATGGCGGTCGAACCTGGTTTGACACGCCCTCCAGTGAGTGTGCCAATCGCGGACTTGAGCAAGATCCCGAGTAGCACTTTACTGCTTTCGATCGCCGGCGACCGCGACAGTCTGGTTGCCGATCATGACGCGAAGAGGATTTATTACGACTCGAAGCAGATTTCAGCCGGCAACAAAGATTTCGTAGTGTTAGTCAGCGACGAACGAGGACGACCTGGCCTGATTGCAGGTCACCGAGCGCCAACTGCGCCCAATGAAGACTACGACAATGGTGAAGGCGATTTGACGGCAAGACGTCCTGGTGTGCCGGGTGGTTCCACATCCGATGGTGCAGCGCGTGTTGATTCGCGAACCCCGACGACCGACGCCATCGACTACTATGGACTCTGGAAATTGTTCGACGCGTTGTGCGACGCGGCCTTCTCCGGAAAGAATCGTGAGTTTGCGCTGGGAAACACGCCCCAGCAAAGATTCATGGGAAAGTGGAGCGACGGCACCCCGGTGAAAGAATTAGTGGTTACGGACAAGCCGTAGTTCGAGAGCCAGAGGTATCCACAGATTACAGAGATTTGAAAGATGTGAAGTCAGAAACCGCCTGCGGTAGCGGGCGGTTGAACTTCCGCTTCCAACAATTCCCAAGATTAACCGCCCGCTACCGCAGGTGGTTCTGACTTCAAATGATCAAAATTCTCTTTTCGGTGCTCCTGTTCTGCACGTGCGCTGCCGCGCAGGTGAAGTTTGAAGTGAAGAATGCTTCGAAGCTTTACGATGTCCGAATCGAGGTCGAAAGGTGCGAAGACAAGATTTGCGAGGGCCCGGTGACGTTTACGCTTTTCAAAAAGAACCACCTGAGTCCGTTTCAAGTCTTCAAGCTTTCCGAAACCTCGTTCATGCCTGGCGAAAACGATCAGCCCAGCGCGAACGTCACGCTCCTCACCCAGCAAAGCGCCGTGAAATTTTCTGATTACAACTTTGATTCCATTGAGGACCTCGCGTTGTGTGACGGACGGAATGGCGGTTACGGGGCACCCTCTTATCAGATCTATTTGCTCCTGCCGCGCGCAGGCCGATTTATTCTGAGTGAAGAGTTCACTGAGTTGTCACAGACAGGGCGTCTCGGGGAGCTCGAACGCGATGCGCGGCGAAAGCGCCTGCGCACTTCCAGCAAATCCGGATGTTGCCTGCACATGACCGAAGAATTTGTTGTCGTTAACAACCGCCCGAAGAAGGTTCTGGAAATCGTCGAAGACGCCACAATAGCCGACCGGAAGCGTGTGATGATTACTACTAAACGCCTGATTGGCGGACGTTGGCGAGCGACAGTCAAATACGTTCCGCGAGTCGAACGATAGTGGGCGCGAAGGTTCGTCCGCAGATTACACAGATTAACAAGAAGACAGATTAGACATTCGACTGGGCTGTCATTTGTAAATGCAGTCTGAGCCGGTTTCTGTTTTCTTCTAATCCGTGAAATCCGCGTAATCTATGGATGGATTTAGTCGCACAATGGTCGCGCCCAATCCTCCAGCGTCCGGTGGCGCGTCGGTCCAGTCCAACACGAAATTAGTTCGCTCCAACACACTCCGGACGAGCTCGCGCTGCACCCCGATGCCTTTGCCGTGGATGATGCGCACGACGCGAAAGCCTTTCGCTTGAGCTTCTCGCAGATATTCTTCAACGACTGCTTTCACCTGCCGTGGCGGAATCGTGTGCAAATCGAAGACGTCGGTGATCTCGATCACGACGGGTTCGGGAAATGGGTTGTAGTCTTCTTCGGACATAGCCTGTGCTTTGTACTTCGAGCTTTGTACTTTGACGGTCTTCCCAAGTTGAATTGCCACATCAAAGTACAAAGCGCAAAGTACGAAGTACAGCGCGCGTTTTGCATTTGCGCGTCGCGGCTCTATAATTTTCCTTGCTATTGCAAGCTATCAAATTCCCGCTGAGTTCGCTGACCTTGATTGAGCAAATCCGAAAAGGAGATCTCCTTTGGCGATTCGTCTGAGCCGGACTTTCGTCTTGCGAAAGCTCCATCAGTTGAGCGGCATCATGCCGCTGGGCTTCTTTCTGCTGGAGCACTTCTACACGAATTCCAAAGCGCTTGCCGGCGCGTCCAGTTTCAACAAGGCGGTCGAAGATCTCCAGACAATCCCGTACATTCTGTTTGTCGAAATCTTCGGCATCTTCATTCCGCTGATTTATCACGCGGTCTACGGCCTCGTCATCACAGCCGAAGCGCGGCCGAACAATCTCGCTTACCCGTATCCGCGCAATTGGTTCTACACGGTCCAGCGTGTGACGGGCGTCGTTCTATTCTTCTTTATCTTATTCCATGTTTTGAACTTCAGGTTCGGGATGATACCCGGTTTGAATACCGTGTCCGTCGCGCATCACCCCGAACAGTCATTCGATATCGTTTCGCGCGAGTTTCGCATGATTCCAATCTTCATCGTCTACATGGTCGGAATCACTGCGACGGTCTGGCATTTCGCGAATGGCATTTGGTTGTTCATGGTCGATTGGGGAATTACCATTGGCGAGCGTGCGCAGCGTCTGACGGGTTACGCGTGCATTGCATTTGGAGTTTTCCTGTTGCTCGTCGGTATCAACGCCGCCGTGGCTTTCATTCGACCGGGGGGGCTGATACCGGGAATTTTGTGAGACAAAGAATGGCCGCCACAGATAGACACAGATCTACGCAGATAAGAGCAACCGATCAGTGTCTTCTGTGTTCATCTGTGGCTGATATCGTGTTACCCGTGGCTTAGTAACGATGGCTACTCAAATCAACATAGCGGTTGTCGGAGGCGGCCTCGCAGGTTTGGCTGCGGCGATGAAGATCGCCGAAGCCGGGCACAACGTTGAGTTGTTTTCCGTCGTGCCGGTGAAGCGTTCACATTCCGTGTGTGCCCAGGGCGGCATCAACGGCGCCGTCAATACCAAAGGCGAAGGCGACTCAACCTGGGAACACTTCGACGACACGGTTTACGGAGGCGACTTTCTCGCCAACCAGCCGCCGGCAAAAGCGATGTGTGAAATGGCGCCGTCGATCATTTACTTGTTCGATCGGATGGGTGTGCCGTTCTCTCGCACGAACGAAGGCTTATTGGATTTTCGCCGCTTCGGCGGCACGAAGCATCACCGCACAGCTTTCGCGGGAGCTTCGACGGGACAGCAGCTTCTCTACGCGCTCGATGAGCAGGTCCGTCGCTACGAAGTCACCGGCAAAGTGAAGAAGTACGAAGGCTGGGAAATGATGTCGCTGGTGCTCGACGATCATCAGGTCTGTCGCGGACTGGTCGCGATGAACCTGCGCTCGCTCGAGCTCAAAGCATTTCCCGCGGACGCCGTCATCATCGCCACCGGCGGACCGGGACTCATCTTCGGCAAGTCAACGAATTCAATGGTTTGCACCGGCAGCGCCGTGGCCGCTTGTTATCAGCAAGGCGCGAAATACGCGAACGGCGAATTCATTCAGGTGCATCCGACATCGATCCCCGGCGAAGACAAACTGCGTCTGATGAGCGAATCCGCGCGCGGCGAGGGCGGCCGCGTCTGGGTGCCGCGGGGCAAAGGGGACAGTCGCGCGCCATCTTCGATTCCTGAAAACGAGCGCTGGTATTTTCTCGAAGAGAAGTATCCGGCTTACGGCAACCTCGTGCCGCGCGACATCGCGACGCGCGAAATCTTCAAGATCTGTCTGGAAGGCTTCGGCGTCAGCGGCGAGAACCAGGTTTTTCTCGATGTAACGCACATTCCGGCTGAGACCCTGGACAGAAAGCTTGGCGCGATTCTCGAAATCTACGAGATGTTCGTCGGCGACGATCCGAAACATGTTCCCATGCGCATCTTCCCCGGCGTGCACTATTCTATGGGCGGGCTGTGGGTTGATTTCAATCAACACACAAATATCCCCGGAGTGCTTGCGGCCGGCGAGTGCGACTACTCGATTCACGGGGCGAACCGTCTCGGAGCTAACTCTCTAGTTAGTTGCGTGTATGGCGGCTTCATCGCGGCGCCCGCGGCGCTCGAATGGGCGAAGAATGTCGAGCGCAACGGCGCGAACGGCTCACGCGTTTACGAACAGGAAACGAAACGCCAGCAGGAGATTAACGACGGGCTGATCAAGCAGAGCGGCAACGAGAATCAGTACAAGCTGCACGAAGAGATGGGCAAAGTGATGACCGACAACGTCACGGTCATTCGCTACAACGATCGTCTGAAAGCGACGGACAAGAAGTTGCTCGAACTGATGGATCGTTACAAGCGCATTTCGATCAACGATTCGAATCTTTGGGCGACCATGGCTTTGCCGCATGCGCGACATTTGGACAACATGATCGAGCTGGCGCGCGTGATTACGCTGGGCGCGCTGAATCGGAACGAATCGCGCGGCGCGCATTACAAACCTGACTTTCCGGAACGCGACGACGCAAACTGGCTGAAGACGACGATCGCTGAATACTCGGGCGAAGGTCCGGTTTTCTCGTACGAGCCGGTGGACGTCTCTTTGATTGAGCCGCGTAAGCGAGATTACTCGGCTGATAAGAAAGAGACTGCGGCGGGTTCGGGCTCGCCACAAAAAGGCGGCGCCCCGCAGATTCCGAGCAGCGACATGCAGCAGAAGCCTGAGAATCTGAGCGGGCCAACGGGGCGACGTCAGGGTTAGTTAGCACGATGCAAGCATGAACTAGCCGCGGATAAACGTAGATTGACGCGGATCAGAAATCTGAAAAACATTTGGCGCACTCTTTTTATCTTCTTATTTGTGAGAATCCGCGTTAATCCGCGGCTAATTTAAGAATGAACACCGTCGAGATTCATATCAAACGCCGCGACAATCCGGACGCGCCCGCGCGTTGGGAAGAGTTCGAGATTCCTTACCGCAAGAACCTCAACGTCATCTCGTGCCTGATGGAGATTCGCAAAAACCCGGTAACGAGGCAGGGGAAGCAAA
Source organism: Pyrinomonadaceae bacterium (assembly GCA_035273405.1). Classification (GTDB taxonomy): domain Bacteria; phylum Acidobacteriota; class Blastocatellia; order Pyrinomonadales; family Pyrinomonadaceae; genus UBA11740. The sequence goes on from DATEPC010000013.1 coordinate 13,781, forward strand.
CTACGCCGCCTTCGTGGGACATGAATTGTCTCGAACAGGTTTGCGGCATTTGCACGATGGTAATCAATGGCCGCGTGCGCCAATCGTGCTCAGCGTTGGTCGATAAACTCGATCAGCCAATCAAGCTCGAGCCGATGAGTAAGTTTCCGAACATACGCGATCTGGTCGTCGATCGCTCACAGATGTTCGATCACTTGAAACGCGTGCATGCCTGGGTCGAACTCGACGGCAGTCATGACCTGGGTCCCGGGCCGCGCATGGACCAGGAAGACGTCATGGAGCGCTACGCTTACTCACGCTGCATGACCTGTGGCTGTTGCCTCGAAGCCTGTCCGCAGTACGACGGCGACAACTACATCGGGCCGCAGGCAATCGCCCAGGTGCGTCTCTTCAACATGCACCCGAGCGGGGCGATGGATCGCGATGATCGTCTGGAAGCCTTGATGGGCGACGACGGCATCACCAATTGCGGCAACGCGCAAAACTGCGTGAAAGCCTGTCCGATGAATATCCCGCTAACCCGCGCGATCTATGAAGAGAACCGCGAGACAGTCGTGCATGGATTGTTTGGCTGGCTGAAGAAATAGACCGTGTCAGTACCGCGGTCCCCGCGCGAGGCCCGCGTGGGGTGGTGGTTGCGACCGGATTCACAGCTCAGCTTGAATGGACGATCCCGTTGCTATGCTGCGCACCCTCACCCAACCTCTCCCAAGGGGAGAGGGGCTACCGCTCCGGGTACTGATCCGTCACAGGCACTTGCGAATGCGTCCGGTTTTTCCCTGCGTGAGCGTAAACGTTCCCACTGATTCGTTGGTTTGCGCCAACTTAGCGGTGAGAGTCATCATCTCGTCTTTAATTGAACCGGCGTAGGCGGCGGGTTCCTCGTTGTCCTCGCCCTGGCGCTGCGGACCGCCGCGTTCCCGCACGAAAACTCCCTTTGCTTCAAATTTTCCATCACCGCCGGGAGCAATTCTTTCGGTAATACGGCCGTGCGCGCAGTCGTATTCGATCGTCGCGCCTGCATCGGTAACTTCCATTGCGATGCCTTGGCCGCCCCACGTTCCGCGCAGGTCACGTGACTGATTGACCGTCTTAACGTTCGCGTTCATGTTTGGTCCAGCGTTGGAATTGGCGTCGGACGATCGGCAGGATGAGCCTTGCCACAGAAAGAGTAACAGCGGGAGTGCAACGATGACGGTGAGCGAGTTGTAACGATTCTTACTCATTCATCCAAGGTCCTAGCTGCTACTGTCGCCCTTGCTAACGCGCGGGCTTCTGACACTCGGCTTCTGCAGTTAGATTCCGAGGACGTCAATCAGCTCCTGCACGGACGCGGCGCTCTTCTGCAGAGCGATGCGTTCTTCTGCCGTCAGCGTAATCTCGATCACTTGCTCCAGACCCTTCGCGCCCAGCTTGCACGGCACGCCCACATACAGACCGTTGACGCCGTATTCGCCTTCAAGATAAGCCGCGCACGGTAGAATCTTTTTCTTGTCTTTCAGAATTGATTCCGTCATTTCAACCGCGGCCGCCGACGGCGCGTAATACGCCGACCCGGTTTTCAGCAGCGCGACGATTTCCGCGCCACCGCCCGCAGTGCGCTTCACAATTGCGTCGATTTGATCCTTCGACAACAGTTCCGTGATGGGAATTCCGGCGCAGGTGGAGTAACGCGGCAGCGGCACCATCGTATCGCCGTGGCCGCCAAGCACGAATGCGGTGACGTTCTCAACAGAAACATCCAGCGCTTCGGCGAGGAAACAACGCATGCGCGCCGAGTCCAGAACACCGGCCATTCCGATCACTCGATGTTTCGGAAAACCGGAACGACGCAGAGCGACCTGGCACATGGCATCCAGGGGGTTCGAGACGATTATGAGAATGGTGTTGGGCGAACGCTTTACGATTTCATCGACCACCTTGCCGACGATGTCCGCATTCGTCTTCAAAAGATCGTCGCGGCTCATTCCGGGCTTACGGGCCAAACCGGCCGTGATGATAACCACGTCTGAATCATTTGTTTCGTCATAGCCGTTGGTGCCGGTGAGCCGCACATCGAAGCCTTCGATCGGCGCCGCCTCAGCCAAATCCAAAGCCTTGCCCTGCGGCACGCCTTCAACGATGTCAACCAGCACTACGTCGCCCAGTTCTTTCGCCGCCAGCCAATGCGCCGCCGTCGCGCCGACGTTTCCGGCGCCAACTACTGTAATTTTCTTTCGAGTTCCCATTAATGCGATCCTCCCTGGTGGCACAGACTTCAGTCTGTGATCGTTATCAAAGCTAACTCTGAGCCACAGACTGAAGTCTGTGCCACTAACGCGGATTGTTGATTGCTTGAGCGCCGTCAGGCGCGCAATGTTTATAGTTCAATCGTTGCGACTTTTCAAAGTGGACCGGCGCGTACTTGCGATGCGACGAGGTTCTTATTCACACCGTGGCTTTAGCCCGGTGGCCGGACGCAGCAAATAAGCCGGAAACCGTTTAAACGGTTTCCAGTCCTAGGCTAAGGCGACTACGCCGCGCTAAAGCGGCGGCGTGAATGAAAAGTTCCTTCTCAAACTGAACCAGTACGGAAAATCAGGTGGTGGTACGGTATCATCCTCAAAGCTGAGGCAAGATCGGTGCTT
>DATEPC010000014.1:0-8375 GCA_035273405.1 Pyrinomonadaceae bacterium
CAGAACATATTGACGGCGGCGGTTTGGCGATTGTTGCCACGCATCAGGAGCTCGGCCTTTCATCGCCAGGTTTACAAAGAATCGATCTGACGACTCCGGCATCTACCAATGCGGCCAGGATGGCCGCGCTCCCAGAGGTGCTCCCAGCAGCGCTCACGGGATGAACGGGCCTTCCATCCTTTCAATGTTTCGTTGGGTCGTCTGGCGCGATCTGCTGCTGGCTTGGCGACGACGAAGCGACGTCCTGGCGACACTGTTCTTTTTCATCATCATAGTTAGCCTTTTCCCGCTCGGCATCGGACCTGAACAGGAGTTACTGCGAACGATCGCGCCCGGCGTCGTTTGGGTTGCCGCACTGCTCGCATCAATGCTCGCGCTTGGTCGAACGTTTGGGAACGACTATCAGGACGGAACGCTTGAGCAACTCATGCTGACGCCGCAACCGCTTTACCTGATTGTGCTGGCGAAGGTGCTGGCGCAGTGGCTGGTTTCCGAAGTACCTTTGGTCTTAGTCGCGCCGGTGCTTGGACTGCAGTTCGGTCTGTCGCAAAATACGCTCGCCGTCATGACTGTTTCCCTGCTGTTGGGAACGCCGGTGTTGAGTCTCATCGGATCGATCGGGGCCGCACTGACATTAGGTTTGCGCTCAGCCAACGTTCTGGTGGCGCTGCTGGTGCTGCCGCTTTACATTCCGGTGCTCATATTCGGGGCCGGCGCGATAGAAGCGACAGTCAGCGGCGGCGAGGCGCAACCGTTCCTTTTATTATTAGGAGCAACACTGGTTTTGGCTTTGATGTTTGCACCCTGGGCAACCGCCGCGGCGTTACGAATCTCTGTGGAATAGATGTTGTTACTGAGGAACGCTCGGCTGAACTGAGCGAATGAAGTTCTTATATTAATGAGCAAATCAAAGATCAATTGGTACAAGTACGCGGCGCCTGCGAACTTTTACCCACTGGCCGGCAAGGTTTTGCCCTGGTTCACGGGCCTGGCGATTATTCTCTTTGCGGCCGGCCTGTACATTGGTTTCTTTGTTGCACCACCGGATTTTCAGCAAGGCAATTCGTACCGAATAATCTACATTCACGTGCCTGCCGCGTGGATGGGCATGCTCCTTTACGTTTTGCTGGCGATTTACTCGGGGCTAGGTTGGGCGTTCAATGCCCGCTTGGCGTCGATGATGGCAAGTGCGATCGCGCCGACGGGAGCAATCTTCACCTTCCTCGCGTTGGTAACCGGCGCATTGTGGGGCAGACCCGCGTGGGGCGTCTACTGGGTTTGGGACGCGCGCATGACCTCAACGCTGATTCTGATGTTCCTGTACATTGGTTTCATCTCGCTTCAGTCTTCTATCGACGACACGCGGCGAGCCGATCGCGCGGGCGCGGTGCTGGCGATCGTCGGCGTTATCAACGTACCGATCATTTATTTCTCGGTGCAGTGGTGGAACACTCTGCACCAGGGCGCAACGATTCGTCTCGGCAGCAGGCCATCGATGGCTCCGATCATGCTGGCGGCTATGTTGATTATGACCGCCGCCTGCTGGGTGTACTCAATCGCCGTCGTGCTGGCGCGTCTCCGCACGATCATTTTGGAACGAGAGAGCGAAGCGCCCTGGCTGGCTGAAGCCCCGGCCTTACAAAATAACTATGCAGTGGAATAGCTTCTCTGAATTCATCTCGATGGGTGGTTACGGGTTCTACATTTGGGGCGCGTATGGCATAACCTTTGTTCTTCTGGCTGCTGAACTCACAATGCTGCGAGCACGGAAAAAGCGAATCACGGAACAGACTGCCCTGCGTCGTAAACTCGAAACACGAAACTCGGAACCCGGAACTGCTCTATAAGCTCATGAAGAGACGTCATAAACGAATCATTTTCATTTGTGCAGCCTTGGCGGCGATCGGTTTGGCGACGTGGCTCGTGCTGGGGGCGTTCAAAGAGAACCTGGTTTTCTTTTTCAGCCCAACGCAGGTCGCCGCTAAAGAAGTTCCCGTAAACAAGACATTTCGCATCGGGGGTCTGGTGGGCGAAGGAACTCTTAAGAAGGATCCCGACGGGCTGACGGTTCGCTTCACTGTGACGGATACGGCGCATAGCATTCCCGTCGTCTACAAAGGTATTCTCCCCGACCTGTTCAAAGAAGGCCGCGGCTGCGTGGCACAGGGCCGGATGAACACGGACGGTGTATTCTACGCCGATCAAATCATGGCGAAGCACGACGAGAACTACATGCCGCCCGAAGCCGCCGAAGCACTCGACAAGGCAAAGCAGAACGAAAAGATCCAGCAACACACTAAGGAAGCCGCGAAGACTCTCTCAAAGTAAGTCGTAATGATTCCTGAAATAGGTCAGTTCGCATTAATCCTGGCGCTTGCGGTTGGGATTGTCCTGGCAGTCCTGCCACAGATTGGCGCCGCTCGCGACATCCCGCAACTTGTCGCCGTCGCCAAGCCCGCGGCGCAGGTTCAGTTCCTGTTCGTGCTAATAGCCTTCGCGTGTCTTGGATATTCATTCATCAATAATGACTTCTCCGTTCTCAACGTAGCGACTAATTCAAACTCACGGCTGCCGCTTCACTATCGACTCGCCGCTACCTGGGGTTCGCACGAAGGGTCACTGCTGCTTTGGGCATTTATGCTGACGTTGTGGATGGCCGCAGTGACGCTGTTCAGCAAGCACTTGCCGGACAAGGTCGTCGCCCGCGTCCTGGCGATCATGGCAACGATTAGCGTCGGGTTCCTGCTGTTCATGCTGCTGACTTCAAATCCGTTCCAGCGTTTGATTCCTGCCGCCGCTGACGGCCGCGACTTGAATCCGCTGCTTCAGGATCCGGCGATGGTCGCGCACCCGCCGATGCTCTACATGGGTTATGTCGGTTTCTCGGTTGTGTTTGCCTTTGCCATCGCGGCTCTAATCGGCGGACGGCTCGATGCAACCTGGGCGCGCTGGTCGCGACCATGGACAACTGTTGCGTGGGCATTTCTTACCATTGGGATCGCGCTGGGAAGTTTTTGGGCCTACTACGAACTCGGTTGGGGCGGCTGGTGGTTTTGGGATCCGGTTGAGAACGCTTCGTTCATGCCGTGGTTAGTTGGCACCGCCCTGATCCACTCGCTGGCGGTGACTGAAAAGCGTGGTGGCTTTAAGAGCTGGACAGTGTTGATGGCTATCGCGGCTTTTTCGCTGAGCCTGCTCGGCACATTTCTGGTTCGCTCCGGCGTGCTTACTTCCGTCCATGCCTTCGCGAACGATCCAAAACGCGGCGTTTTCATTCTCGGATTTCTTACGTTAGTCATCGGCGGCTCACTCGCGCTTTATGCCTGGCGCGCGCGGCAAGTTGGACTGGGCGCGAAGTTCGATTTGTTCTCCCGTGAATCGCTTTTGCTGACTAACAACGTCTTGCTGATAGTTGCCTGCGGCTCGGTTCTGCTCGGCACTTTGTATCCGCTGTTCATGGACGCCCTCAACCTCGGCAAGATTTCGGTCGGCCCGCCCTATTTCAACGCGGTGTTCGTGCCCCTGATGGCGCCTGCAATGTTTCTGATTGGCGTCGGACCGATTGCGCGCTGGAAACAAACGAAGCTGCCTGAGATGGCCGTGCGTCTGCGTTGGGCATTCGTCGTCAGTCTGATCTCAGCGGTTGCCATTCCCTTCCTCCTGGGTGGCTGGCAGTGGCGCGCGAGTCTCGGCATGCTGCTTGCTGTTTGGATTGTGGCGACCGTCATTCAGAATATCTGGACCCGCATTCGCACCGGTTCGGGCGAACTAAGTCTCATCGATCGGATCAAGGCGCCGACGCGCGGATTCTACGGGATGCATCTCGCGCATCTCGGCGTCGCGGCGTTTGTTGCCGGCGTGACCGTCGTAACCGGCTATCAAACCGAGAAAGATGTGCGGATGAATGTCGGCGAGGTGGTCAACGCGGGCGGCTACGAAGTTCGGCTCGAGAACGTGACACAACTGCGCGGGCCGAACTATCAGGCTGTGCGTGCCGACATGCAGGTCTCGAAGAACGGCGAGTTCGTCGCGATGCTGCATCCTGAGAAACGGGCCTTTAGCACGGCCCAGAGCGTAACTTCCGAGGCTGCTATCGACCGGAGCATCTTTCGAGATATCTACGTCTCGCTGGGCGATCAAGCCGAAGGCGGCGGTTGGACCGTGCGCGTCTATCATAAGCCTCTGGTCAACTGGATTTGGGGTGGCGCACTGATGATGGCAATCGGGGGCGCGTTCGCGGTGACGGATCGCCGTTACGTGCTGCAGGCGAAGAAAGAACGCGAATTGGCAACGCCTTCAACGCCTGCAGTGGCCACGGCCGGAGCGAGCGAGTAGCGATGAAAAGGCTGGTCTTCGTTCCGCTGGTGCTTTTTGTCGTTCTTGTCGTCTTTCTATTGATTGGCCTGCGACGCGACCCACGCGAGGTGCCGTCACCGCTCATCAACAAAGCGGCGCCGGCGTTTCAGTTACCGCAACTTCAGGATCCGACGAAAACGTTTTCCGCTCAGGACATGCGCGGCAAAGTTTGGCTGGTGAATTTTTGGGGCACCTGGTGCATCGCGTGTCGCGAAGAACATCCCTGGCTGGTTGAGTACGCGAAATCCAACGCCGTGCCGATTGTTGGCGTGGATTACAAGTACTCGAGCGACACAAGTGACGAACGGGCCGCGGCTGTGCGCTGGCTGGCCGAGCTTGGAAATCCCTACAGCATGACTGTTTACGACGTCGACGGCCGCACCTCGATCGATTTCGGCGTTTATGGAGCGCCCGAAACGTTTCTGATCGACAAGCAGGGCGTCATTCGGTTCAAACAGATCGGGCCTTTGACGCCGGAAGTCTGGCAGAACACGGTCATGCCGTTGGTGAAGCAACTGAATCAATGAGTGCTCGAACCGATCGCAAGTCTCTGTGCCTCTGTGGTTCCGGCGGTACGCACGCCTCTGGCGTGCCTTGCACTCGGGAGGAGTGCGTACCGCAGCTCGTTCACCTGCAAGACACAGAGATCTCACCGAGATACACAAAGATTGTGCTGGTTACAGTCACCCTGTTCATTCTAGGTTTTCTGCCGGCGGTTCAAGCACAAGTCGCGCGGCCGATCGAAGATCCGGCGGTTGAGCAACGGATGAAACATTTGACTAAGGAGCTGCGCTGCCTGGTTTGTCAGAACGAGACACTCGCCGACTCGCAAGCGCCGCTGGCTGAAGACCTGCGCCGCGAGATTCGCGAACAGATCAAAGCCGGCAAGACCGATCAGGAGATCCTGGCTTACGCGACGCAACGTTACGGCGACTTCGTTTTGTACAATCCGCCCGTCAAAGCAACGACTTATTTACTTTGGTTCGGCCCGTTCGTCTTGCTCGTCGGCGCCACCGCGTTCCTGTACCGCTACGTAAAACGACGGCGCGACTTAATCGAAGCGAAGCCGCTGACCGAACAAGAACGGCAGCGGGCGGAGAAACTTTTAAAGGAAGTGTAGATTTAATACCCCTCTCCCAAAGGGAGCGGGAGAAAGAGTCACATGGTCATGTTTTGGTTTATCTGCGCGATGATGCTTTTGCTGGCGCTGTGGTTTGTCTTGCCCGCCCTTTGGCAAACCGGGCCGGATGCTAAACCTGACGATGCGCGCGTCGCGAACTTGCTCGTCTACCAGGACCAGCTCCGCGAATTGGCAGCGGATCTCAAGAGCGGCTTGCTTTCGGAATCCCAATACGAACAAGACAAGGAAGAGATAGAGCGGCGTCTTCTCGAAGACGTCGGTGACGGAAAAGCAAAGTCGTCCTCAAAGCAACTGCGCAGTCGCGCGCTTGCTTATACCCTGGCGCTCGCAATTCCGGTCGCCGCCCTTGCCTTCTATTTGGTCGTTGGCAATCCGAAAGCTCTCAATCCCAACGCCGTTAACCCGCCGGTGATGCGCACTCGGTAATGTGAACGCGGCCTTGCGTTGCCGCGTCAGCGTCCTTCGCGCTAGACTCCCGCAAAATGAGTCAACAATACGAGGATGGAAATGGCTGATACTCAAAGAAAATCGATCGACTGTCGCGATTATCCAAGCGAGAGCGGCTGTACGGTGCGTATCGAAGGCACAGAAGATGAAGTGCTCGACACTGCCGTCAGTCACGCGATTGCGAAGCACGGTCATACTGATTCCCCAGAGCTGCGCGACGAGATTCGCAAGCTGCTCAAGAATGCCGGAGCTTAGGAGATTAAATTTTGACGAGAGAGAATTTCCTATTTGGAATAATCGGCGTTCTGCTGGGCTTTATCCTCGGCTTTATGCTTCATGGCGTCATGAGCCAACGCGATGCTGAGCGCGCATCAGCTTCGACCCAACAACGACCGCAGTTGCCTACCGATCATCCCCCGATCGATAACGCCGGCTCGGGCGACCAGCAGCAAACAATGGAGCAGGTGCAAGAGACCATCGCGCGCGCGCGCAATAACCCGAAAGACTTTGAAGCGCAGATTAATGCGGCCCGCCTTGAATACCAGATTCAGCAGTACGACGAAGCGATCAAGTTTCTGTTGACGGCGAATCAACTGAAGCCTGACAACTACGATGTGCTCGTGATGTTGGGAGAGGCCAATATGGACGCCCAACACTGGGACGCGGCGGAAAAGTGGTACAAAGCCGCGCAAACGAAGAACCCGAAGGACGTCGCGGTCGCTGCCAGTCTGGCCTTCGTCGGTTTGCAGCGGGCCGACGTGAAAGCCGCCGAACGAGCAATCGCAGATCTCGAGAAGCTCTCGCCTGACAGTCCGGATCTTCAGAACTTCAAGAGCAAGCTCAACGAGTTGAAGTCGGGTCAATCGAAATAGCAGATGGCAGCGCGAAAACTGCTCCAGCCAATTCTGATCGGCGGTCTGATTGCCGGCGTGCTCGACATTACCTACGCCTTTGTCTTCAGTTATATCCGGAGTGGTCGAAACCCTGCGTTTGTTCTGCAATCTGTCGCCAGCGGTGCATTGGGGCGCGGCGCGTATGAAGGTGGAGCAAAAACTGCGGCGCTGGGTCTCGGGTTTCATTTCGTAATCGCGTTAGCCGCCGCCGCCGTTTTCGTTCTGGCTAGCCGCGCTCTTCCGTTTCTAATTACGCAGCCAGTCATCTCAGGAATTGCATACGGCCTGTGCGTCTATGCCGTCATGTACTGCGTTGTGCTGCGGGTCTCGGCAATTCGCGCCACTACCTGGCCGTGGTCGCTCCCAAAGTCTGTCCTTATTGGCGGCCTCCTTATCCACATGTTCGGCATCGGCCTGCCCATCGCACTTGTCAATCGATATTATTCGAAGTAGAAAACTCGCAATGGAAATGAACGAAGTCAGACTTGAAACCAAGCGGCTGGTACTGCGCTGGTTTCGCGATGACGATTTCGATCAATACAAGCGGATCTGTGCCGATCCGGAAGTGATGCGGTTTCTTGGCGACGGGAAACCGATGTCGGAACTCGAAGCGTGGCGTCACATGGCCGCGATCATGGGTCATTGGTATTTTCGCGGCTATGGCGTGTGGGCGGTCGAAGAGAAAGCTACCGGGAAAGTCGTAGGTAGGATTGGCTTGATGTATCCGAAAGGCTGGCCGGGGTTCGAGCTGGGCTGGACGCTCGCGCGCTCAAGCTGGGGCAAAGGCTACGCGACTGAAGGCGCGCAGCGGGTGATGGAATACGCGTTCACTGAGATGAATCGCGATCATGTGATTAGTCTGATCGCTCCAGCGAACGTTGGATCAATCAAGGTCGCGGAACGCCTGGGCGAAACAGTGGAAGGTGAGACTGAGGTGATGGGACACCACGTTCTGATTTACGGCATCAGTCGTGATCAGTGGAGGAAAAGACGTGAAGCAAATGAACCTGCTTAGAGCATCCATCGGAGTCTTTGTCCTTTGCTTATTCACGATCGCTGTGTGCTCGCCGGCCACGGCTCAGCAGAGCGATCCATCTGTCGAACCGTTCTGGGCGAAATTCAAGGCAGCGGTTCTGAAGACGGACAAGGCCTCCGTCGCTTCCATGACGCGATTTCCGATCGAGATGCCTTACGGTGTCCCGAAGATAAGAAACCGCACGCAGCTCGTGCGGCGGTGGCGCGACCTCTTCAACGTGCAGGCGAACGCTGTGAAATGTTTTGAAGATGCTAAACCCACAGTCGAGCCCGCGGCGCCCAATCGCTTCACTGTTGGCTGCAAAGACGAAGCGGGAAATGAGGTTGTCGTTTACGGATTCTTGCGCACGCGCAGTGGCTGGAAACTGACTTTCCTGGACAACATCAACGAGTAAGGACGGTACGCATGCCTACGGCGTGCCGTTTTGCCCGAGAAGCACGCCAGACGCGCACCTATCAGGGTTCGATTGCCATCCTCGTAACTGAGGCCATCGGAATTCGTT
>DATEPC010000015.1:0-6366 GCA_035273405.1 Pyrinomonadaceae bacterium
TGACTCGACACATTCGAGGATTCGCGGCAGGACATTTTCAGTTCCGCGGGCGGCTTCTTCAAGTCTCGCCAACGCAATTTCAGTTGCGAGTGCGTCGCGCCGCGCCCGCAGAGCCTTAAGACGTTCGATCTGATCGCGTTCGATCGACGGATCGATGCGCATAGTTTTGATTGGTTTATCGTCTTCGCTTTGAAAGCGATTCACGCCGACCACGATTGCGTCGCCCGTCTCGACCGCGCGCTGATACTCGTAAGCCGAATTCTGAATTTCGCGCTGAATGTAGCCCGATTCGATCGCGTGTAGCGTCCCGCCGAGCGCGTCAATTTTGGCCAGGTAATCAACGACGCGCCGTTCTATTTCCGTCGTCAACTCTTCGATCGCGTACGAGCCGGCGACCGGATCGACCGTGTCGGCGACGCCTGATTCGTAAGCGATCAGCTGCTGTGTTCTTAGCGCCAATCGCGCGGCATCTTCGGTCGGCAGCGCCAGGGCTTCATCCATCGCGTTTGTGTGCAGAGACTGCGTCCCGCCGAGCACCGCGGCCAGAGCCTGTATTGCCGTGCGCACAATGTTTATTTCCGGTTGTTGCGCCGTGAGCGTCGAACCCGCCGTCTGCGTGTGAAAGCGCATCATCAAACTACGTTCGTCGCGCGCGTGAAAGCGTTCGCGCATGAGGCGCGCCCAAAGCCTGCGGGCCGCACGGAACTTCGCAATCTCTTCCAAAAGGTTGTTGTGCGAATTGAAAAAGAACGAGATGCGCGGCGCGAAAGCGTCGATTTCCAACCCGGCCTTCAACGCGGCTTCGATATAAGCGATGGCATCAGCGAAGGTGAATGCGACCTCCTGCACCGCCGTCGCGCCGGCTTCGCGAATGTGATAGCCGCTGATCGAAATCGTGTTCCAGTTCGGCACTTCGCGCGCGCAGAAAGCGAACGTGTCGGTAATCAGCCGTAGCGAAGGCTCGGGCGGAAAGATGTATGTACCGCGCGCGATGTACTCTTTCAGGATGTCGTTCTGAATCGTGCCTTCGACTCTGTCGAATGCGACGCCCTGCTTCCGCGCCACGGCGAGATACAGGCTCAGAAGAATCGCCGCCGTCGCGTTAATAGTCATAGATGTTGAGACGTTGTCGAGACGAATTCCATCAAAGAGGCGCAGCATGTCTTCCAGCGAATCGATCGCGACGCCAACTTTTCCAACTTCTCCAGCCGCGAGCGGATCGTCGGAATCCAATCCAATTTGCGTCGGCAGATCGAAGGCAACCGACAAACCGGTTGTGCCCTGGCTCAGCAGGTATTTGTAGCGCGCGTTTGATTCCTCGGCGTTCGCATAGCCCGCGTACTGCCGCATGGTCCACAGACGGCCGCGATACATGTTCGGGCGAACGCCGCGCGTAAAGGGAAACTCACCCGGATCCGCGAGGTCGCGGTCGTAATTAATGCTGCCGATGTTAGATGGATTGAAATCGACGGGCAGTTCGATGCCGGAAGAAGTTTCGAAGTGCTCGCGTCGTTCGGTTTTTGGCTTGGCGACCATCGTTGTTGGCGGTAATCGCAGGCTAGCACAGCGAAGTAGGAGCGGCAATCGTGTGAGGCGTCGTTGTCGAGAGGGTCTCTCTCTGTGGCTGTGGGAACTCGGTTTCTCTGTGGTGGACACATCGAAACCGACACTCACCACGGAGGCACGAAGAATTCACAGAGACACAGAGTGTCGACAAATGCGCGAGTTGTCGGTCAGAATTCAGGGCCATGCGCGCGCTTCGCGACATTCGGGTCGGTCCCGCCGGCTGGTCTTACGCCGACTGGCGCGGTCGCGTCTATCCCGAAGGCGCGGGCACAAAAGTCGACACGCTGTCGCTGGTCGCAAAGTATTTCGACACAGCGGAGATCAACAGCAGCTTTTATCATCCGCCCTCGCCTGAGACGGCCCGGTCATGGCTGCGCCGCATCGAGCACAATCCGAATTTCATTTTTACGGCAAAGCTCTTTCGCGCGTTCACGCACGATCGCGGCAAAGGGACCGCTACAGACGAAAAGCTTTTTCGCGAAGGACTGGATCCGCTGATGGAAGCTGAAAAACTTGGCGCGGTGCTGGTCCAGTTTCCGTGGTCGTTCAAGAACGAGTTGGATGAGCGCAATTACCTGAACCAGCTCGTCATGAAATTCAAAGACTATCCCCTGGTCGTTGAGCTGCGGCACGAGTCATGGAACAATGCGCGCTTGCTGCAGACGCTTGAAGACCTCGGCGTCGGATTGTGTGATATCGATCAGCCTTTGTTTCACAACTCGATCAAACCGTCCGCGGAAGTAACTTCCGACATCGGTTACGTGCGTCTGCACGGCCGGAATTACCAGAACTGGTTTCGCGAGGAAGCGAACGTGCTGGAGCGTTACGACTATCTGTATGGGCCGGAAGAACTCGACCCCTGGGTGAATCGAATCAAAGAGGTAGCGGCAAAGGCGAAGGAAACCTTCGTCATCACGAACAATCACGCGCGTGGGCAAAGCCTGGTAAACGCATTCGAAATTCTCGCGGAGCTGGAAGAGGAGAAAGTCCCCGGGCCGGCGAAGTTGATTGAGACCTATCCGCGATTGGCTGAATCAGTTGAGCCTGATGATGAATCAGCGCAGGGGGAATTGTTTTAATGCGTGTACTCCCAGAAGGTTCAATCACGAATTCTTCGTGGCTGCTCTTGCCGCTTCCAAATCGATAACATTATCAGAAGCGGTTATTCGGTCGTCGTAAGACATCTCCTTGGTTTGGATCTGACGGTCTCGGTATGTGTCCCACCACTGGTCAGAAACCTTGCCGGCCTTCCGAAGCTTTTGGACGGCACTGGTAGGGTGTACCAAGAGCACGTATTTGTAGCCTTGGTTCCCGATTCGCTTGGTCTTAATAAATCCGATCTTTTCCAAAATCTTCATTCGTTCTTGCCAAGTTCGAACGCCTCGTGTTCCAACATAACCGGCCGCATATGCGTGCTCGCCTTCATGCACCATTTCTACCACTCCGCCATCGATGTGCCGGGCTAACAAATCGACGTAGACCTTCGTGGGGTCAAGAGTTCCACTGATTTCTTTCTCTCCAAGCAAAGCCAAAATCAACGGAAGCGTTCTTGGCGCCATGAACCAGCCCTTTTCGTTTACGCCAGTCCAGGCATCGACTTCAGGCCAGAACTGTTCCCGTAGTTCTTCCCGACGTTGGCTTGCTTTACCGCTCCGCAATGTCATATGTCTACCCTCCAGAATTCCGGCCGGGCTCGGACGCGCGCAATCGCAGGCCCAGCCTTCGCCAAACTAAACGCTAATACGAGAAGCGTCCGCTGCGATGCTGAGGATTATACGAAGCCAGTCATGATCGAATCAACGACTCAGATTGGGTAAACAAACCAAGACAGACGAGTTCCGAACGCGCGCTGATGTTACGTTAAGGCAAGCAATGGCCGGCTTGCGCATCCATTCCGCGAAAAATCGCGGCCTCTCGAAAAAAGCAAGTCGAATGCGCCCATTTTCGTTGGCTGGAATCCCAATAAGAGATTGTCTTCCAGTATCCACTGTGTCGTTAAGTGTCTGTTGTATTCTCACGTGTCCGTGTATCTAAGTTTCAGTGTTCAGTTCACTTTAACAATTTAGTTTCTAATGTTCCCTTAACTAAAGCCCGTGGCCCTTTGAACAATCACCGCGCCAGCGGATAGATCGGCTCAATATCTACCGGCACGTTTTTCAGCTTATCGAGTGCGCCCTTCATCGGGGGACGAATGTTGGCGTACTTGTCGATAATCGCCGTCGCTTTTGGGTAGGAGCCGAGGGCTTCGATCATCAGCAGCTCGTTAGCCAGCTTATTCACGGCGCCACGGACCTTTGATTCATCGATGCTAAATCTGCCCGTGCGCTCGTTGAACTTAATCGCGCCTTCGTCGGTAAAGTAATTGAATTGTAGCGCCACGCCACGGCCGTGCGATTCCGTGATGCCGAAACGAACTGAGCGAAACATGCTCGCCAGGTACGTCGTGTACAGCGTTCGCTGCATACTCTTATCAATCACGCCTTTGTCGATCAGATACTGCAAAGCCCACAGGCCGGCTACGTCCGCCTTGGCTTCTTCGATCGTTGAGTACTTGTCCTTGAGCTGTAAGCGCACCGTGGTAAGCCCATCGATGGGAAACCCATCGGCCATCGAAATATCGTGCGGGCCAAGGCCATGAACGACTTCGTGCATCAGGATGTGCGTGAAGAATGAATCGAAGGCGACGTTGCGCTGCTGGGCCGGCTCCAGCACGACGCGCGAAATCGGCAGCAGCACCTTGTTGAATTTCGCATCCTGCGTGTTCTTCAACATCACGCGCTTTGAGCCCTTTTCCTTCACCACCCGTTCATCGTTCGGCAGATTGAAAGCGGCGGTCTGCACGCCGCTGTTCCCTTCGCCCGAGCTGAAAACAACATTAACGACGCGAAGCGGCGATGATGCGCCCACCTTCGGATTGCGGTATCGCGCGTCGATCGGAAGATTGTTTTCCAGCTCCTGCATGTAAGCGCTGAATTTCTTCAGCTTCTCTGTTTCCGCATCGTCGCGCAGCGTGACATAGGCTTCGAACGCGGCCTTGTACCCGAACAATTCATCTTCGTAAGTTTCGTACGGGCCGATCGTCACATCGATTGGCGAATCCAGATCCATCCAGGCGACGTCGCTGTCGTAGTAATCGTTGGAAGCAAAGGCGGCGGCGCGCTTGTTCAGATAATCGCGCAGCGTCGCGTTTGTCGTGAGCGCGGCAGCTTCACGCAGAAGTTTCGCTGCCGGATCGAGAAACTCGCGATACTCTTCGCTGTAGGGCACGACTGTGAGTTTGCCGCTCGCGTCACGGCGAATCGCATAGAAGTAACCCTGGGCTTTTGCCACTTCGGATGCAGGTTGGCCGTGCACTAAAGTATTGGTGAACTCTTCTTTGGTCATGTCCTCGGGATAGTGATTGGCGCCCGCGAGTTTCGCCGGAATGTCATCGATGAATGGCTGCTTATCGTCGAGACGCGACCAGGGGCCATCGTTGATCAGGAAATAGTGAAGCAGCATGCGGCCCATCGGCGTGCGATCCGCTTCAAGCTTTCGCTTCAAGGCCTCGTTTCCCGACCACACCTGTCGCAGGAACAACGGATCGAACAGCTTTGCCGCCGCAATGATTTTCCGCAGCGCCAGACGATCTTTCGGGGTCAAGCGAGCCGTATTTGCCGTGAGCACCGTCGGCGAAAAGCGACGAATCTTCGCGGACAGATCACCCGGATCTGAAGCCCGAGGACGTTCCGGAATGCGAGGCTGCGCTAACGTAGGGGTGGCAACCAAGGTCGATAGGACAACGAGTGAGATGATTCGTTTGAATGATGACATCGTCTTTTACCTTCCCGATCACTAGAGGTAGCACGCGCATCTTGCGCGTGGTTTCACGGGCGGGACGCCCGGTGCCACTTTACACAGCCGGGCGGTTCTTCAAAATCTTCACAAACGATCCCGAACGCAGCTCGTCGTCCGTAAGTCCGGACAACTTCAACGCTTCTTCTTCGGTAATGGCGCCGGAATTCACCGCGCGCAGGAAGTAATTCAGCAGGCCCTGGCCCGTGGCCGCGTCGTCAAACACGTCGCCAACCAAAGTTGCTTTCGCAGCTTTCTCGACAAAATTGCGCAGACGTTCCGAAGCCGCGTCCAGGCTTTGCAGAAAGAACGCGTACACCGCCGCGTAACGCGTCGGCAGTTGCGCCGGATGCAGGTCCCAGCCCTGGTAAAATCCGCCGACGAGTGAATGCTGAATGTGATCGTAGTGCAGTTTCCACGCGCGATGAATGACCCCCCGATTCTCTTCGCTTTGCTCTGGTGTTAGGGGAGTACCTTCTGTCGCGCGGTGCGGGCCGACAGGCATGATGTTTGTCGCGCCATCCGAGAGCCAGATGCCTGTACCCGCAAACGACACCTGCATCATATGCTTCGCAAAGTCACACGAGGGATGCATCATGTGCTGATGCGCGGCCGTGATGCTGCAACTGGCGGTGTAGTCGTAAGTCCCGAAGTGCGCCGCGACGCAACGTCCGCGCGCTGCCTGCAAAAGCAACGGCAGATTGATCCGGCCCTCTGAGTTTATGATCGATTGCGTCGTTTCAATCATCATCTCCATCTTCAGAGTGCCTGCTGCCAGGCCAGTTTTCTTTTCGAGCAAATCGAAAATGTCCGCCAGCGCCGTCACTTGTTCCGGGGCGGTAATCTTCGGCAGCGTGACCACGAAATTCTGCGGCAGCTTCCCGCCAGCCTTTTCCGAAAGAGTCGAAACAAAGATGTCGAGCGTGCGGAAGCTTCTCGCGCGTAGCTCTTCATTGAAAGGCTTAA
>DATEPC010000016.1:0-4821 GCA_035273405.1 Pyrinomonadaceae bacterium
GAACATATTGCGAACGGCGGCTAGGAATTTTTCCATAAGAAAAAGGTGCTTTGGGCGTTATGCTTAGTACTTTGATCTGATACGAAACCTGAGCGAGACATCAAAGCACAAAGTTCAAAGTACAAAGAACAGCTTGGTTGAATTACGCACCGATCACGGTTGCCGTCCCGCCGGCTTTCTCAATCTTTTCGCGCGCGCTCTTCGTAAAGCGATGCGCCGAAACTTTCAGCGCCTTTGAAACTTCGCCGGTGCCGAGCACCACGATGTCGTGTTTCGCCTTCTTGATCACGCCGCGCTTATGAAGCATCTCGGGCGTGATCTCGTCGTCCACCGCGAAATTCTTTTCCAGCGCCTCGAGACTTACTTCGAGCCACTTCTTCTTGAAAATGTTCGTGAACCCGCGCTTCGGCAGACGACGATGCAGCGGCATCTGGCCGCCTTCAAATCCCGTCTTCGAAGAGTAGCCTGAGCGCGACTTCTGACCCTTTTCACCGCGGCCGGAGGTTTTGCCCAAACCGGTGCCGGGACCGCGACCGAGACGCTTCTTCTTGTGCGTCGAACCTTTTGCGGGACGAAGATTGTTAAGACTTAATGTCATGACTTTTTAATCTTTGGCATTTGGACTTAGGTCATCGGTTTGCGAAGGCCAAAGCCCTAAGACCAAAGACCTATTCGATAATTCTGATTAAGTGCGGCACCTTCGCAACCGCGCCGCGCATGGACGGCGCGTTCGGGCGCTCCACCACCTGGTTTAGTTTGGTCAACCCAAGGCTACGCACGATTTCTTTCTGCGTGCCGGGGCATGCGATCGAGCTGCGATAATACTGAATCCTAATCGTCGCGGTCGCAGCTTCTTTCTCTTTTGCTTTCGGTGCCATTGGATTAAATAATCTTTTTGTTTAAGAGGCCGGACTTGTGCGGCCTCGCCTATCGCCGCACCAGTGCGGCTTCTAAACTAACCTCTAAAGCTCTTCGACTTGCTTACCGCGCAGCCGCGCGACTTCGAAAGGATCTTTCATCCGCAACAAGCCGTCAAAGGTCGCGCGCACGACATTGTGGGGATTTGTCGAGCCCAGGACTTTTGTGCGCACGTCGTGCACTCCGGCAGCCTGCATTACCGCGCGCACTGCGCCTCCGGCAATGACGCCGGTTCCTTCAGAGGCCGGTTTCATCATGACTCGGCCAGCGCCAAATCGTCCGATCAGTTGATGCGGCAGAGTGTTTTCGATTAGCGGGACCCGGATCAGATTTTTCTTCGCGGCCTCTACGGCTTTCTTGATCGCCAGCGGAACTTCACGCGCCTTGCCCGTACCAAAGCCGACATGGCCCCCTTGATCGCCAACCACGACCAGCGCCGCGAACGAAAGATTCTTGCCGCCTTTCACAACCTTGGTCACGCGGTTGATCGAGATGACCTGATCCTTCAGATCCAAACCCTGCGCTGTAATTCTCTGTTTCGGTTGTCTCATTTACTCTTCTCTCACTTCAGCCGGCTTCGCTGCCGCCGTCCTTCGAGTCTTTTAGGTCAGCCTTTTCTGGTGGAGAACCGGCTTCGGCGTCCTTGGCCTGTTTCGGCGCCTTCTCTTTCCTGGCCTTTGGATCGGCAGTGGCTTCACCGGCGCCAGCGTCTTCTTTCGGAGCCTTCTCTTTCTTAGCCCTTGGCTTCGCACCAGCATCACCGGCGCCAGCCTCTGTAGTCGCCTCTTCCGGAGCAGCTTCCTTCTTGGCCTTGGCCTTCGGCTCTTTCTGCTTGCCCTTGGGTTTTGCCGGTTCAGCTTCAGCAGCTTCAGGTTTTTCCGCCTCGGCTGCTTCCGCCTCAACTACTTCATTCTTGTTTAGTCCGGCTGCGCGCGCCGCATCGGTCAGCGCCTGGACGCGGCCATGATAAAGATAGCCGCCGCGGTCGAAGACAACGCTTTCGATTCCCGCCGCCAGCGCGCGCTCGGCAATTGCCTGGCCGACGCGCTTGGCCGCATCAATATTGCCGCCCTTCGCGACGCCTAAACCTTTTTCAGTCGTCGAAGCTGAGGCCAGCGTCTGCGACTTCTGGTCATCGATAACTTGCGCGTAGATGTGGTTCAAGCTGCGATAGACGGCCAGCCGCGGCCGCTCAGTCGTACCACGGACCTTGCGCCGAATGCGGCTGTGCACCGCGTTCCGAACTTCTGCTCTGTTTCTGTTAGCCATTCTGTTATTGCCGATTGCCAATTTCCGATTGCCGATTTAACTTCCGCGCCAGACCAATCGGAAATCGGCAGTCTAAAATCGGCAGTGCTTATTTACCTGTCTTGCCGGGCTTCAGCTTAAGCGGCACATCCGCGTAACGCACGCCCTTACCCTTGTAGGCGTCGGGTTTGCGCAGCCTGTGCATCTCAGCGCAGACCTGCCCGAGCTTTTGCTTGTCGATGCCTGAAACGGTCAGGGTGGTCTGATATTGCTGGATGCTTCCCTTGGTCGTCATGCGCTCAGCTTTAGCTTCAATGCCGTCCGGCAGCAAAAATTCGATCGGATGCGAATAGCCGAGCGCGAAAACGATCTTCTTATCCTGCACGTCAGCTTTGTAACCGACACCCACGATGTCCATCTGCTGCGAGAAACCTTCGGTCACGCCTTTGATCGCGTTATTCGCCAGCGCGCGCGCCAGGCCATGCAGCGCCGCCATCTGATCCGAAGCCCGTTCGGCGATCAGCGCTTCTTCTTCCTGCTTGAACGTAATTCCTTCGGGAATCGGCGTCTTCAAGACACCCTTCGTGCCCTTTACTTCCAGTTCACGATCATTGATCGTGACCGTGACACCCTTGGGAATCGAAATCGGTTTTTTGCCAATGCGAGACATAACGATTAATAAACTTCCGCGAGAACTTCGCCGCCAATGTTTTCTTTGCGCGCGGTCTTACCGCTCATCAGTCCGCGCGAAGTCGAAACGATGTTGATGCCGTAACCGCCCAGCACACGCGGAATCTTCTGCGAAGGTACGTACACCCGGCGGCCCGGTCGCGATACGCGTTGCAGGTAAGTGATCGAAGAAGTGCCGCGCGCGTCGTAGCGCAGAAAAATCCGAATCAGGCGTTTCGGGCCTTCGCCCTTGAGGACGAAGTTGTTGATGTAGCCCTCCTCTTTGAGGATGCGCGCAATCTCCAGCTTCAGCTTTGACGCGGGAACATCGACGCGCGAGTGCTTGGCCTCGACGGCATTTCGAATTCGCGTCAACATGTCGGCAATAGGATCAGTCATTCGTTAACTCCAAACACTTGTCAGTTGCCAGTCGTCCGTAGCCAGTTGCAAATGACCACTGACGACTGACTACTGACCGTCTTACCAGCTTGATTTCACGACGCCGGGAATCTGTCCCTCGAGCGCCAACTGGCGAAAGCAAATACGGCACAGGTGGAACTTGCGCAGATAAGCACGCGGCCGGCCGCAACGGCGGCAACGCGTGTACGCGCGCACAGCAAACTTCGGCTTGCGATTAGCTTTCGCGATTAAAGATTTTTTTGCCATATAACCTCAGTGACGAGTGACAAGTTACAAGTGACGGGTTCGTCTTTCATGACTTGTCACTTGTCACTCGTAACTTGTCACTGTCTAAAGGGCATTCCTAATGCCTTTAACAATGCCCGCGCCTCTTCGTCATTGCGGGCGGTCGTCACAATCGAAATATTCATGCCGCGCAGCTTGTCGACTTTGTTGAAATCGATCTCGGGAAAAATGAGCTGCTCGCGAACTCCGATTGTGTAATTGCCGCGTCCATCGAAAGCTTTTGGCGACACGCCGCGAAAATCCCTGACGCGGGGCAGCGCGACCGACACCAGCCGATCGAAGAACTCGTACATTCGTTCGCCGCGCAACGTCACCATCGCGCCAATGGGCATGCCCTGCCGCAATTTGAAACTGGCGATCGATTTCTTGGCTTTAGTGATCACCGGCTTCTGACCCGCGATCGACGTCAGCTCAGCCACGGCCGTGTCGAGGATCTTCGCGTTTGCGATCGCCTCGCCCATGCCCATGTTGAGCACAATTTTCTCGAGCCGCGGGACCGCCATTGGGTTCTTGATCGCAAATTCCTTAGCGATCGCCGGGGCGACGTCCTTTTGATAACGCTCTTTTAGTCTTGCTGCCATTGTTTCAATTTCTCATTGATTCATTTCCTCATTGACTCAACGATCAATGGGTCAAGAATCAATCTGTCACTTGCTCTCTATCTGGTGCCCGCTCGCAGCCGCCACTCGCGTCTTGGTGTCGCCGTCGATGTGATAGCGCACCCGCGAAGGCTTGCCTGATTGCGGGTCGACAATCTGCACGTTCGACATGTCCAGCCAGGATTCCCGGTCTATGATGCCGCCCCCACGATTCCCCGCCGGCTTTTGATGGCGCTTGATCATGCCGATGCTTTCGACTTTGATCTTGCCTTTAACCGGCGCGACGGCCAGCACGCGGCCACGCTTGCCTTTATCGCGGCCGGCGATGACCACGACCTGGTCGTTCTTTCGGATTTTGGCTCGTTTAGTTCCCTTCAACTCGTCACCTCTCGTCGCGATCCCGATTCAATGGGAAGGCGCACTAGATCACTTCCGGCGCCAGCGAAACAATCTTCATGAAATTCTTGTCGCGCAGTTCGCGCGCTACGGGGCCGAATACGCGCGTGCCGATCGGCGTTCCGTCTTCCTTAATCAACACGGCCGCGTTCTGGTCGAACCGAATGTAAGTCCCGTCGCGGCGGCGCACTTCTTTGCGCGTGCGCACGATAACGGCGTCCTGCACCGTGCCTTTTTTCACCGCACCGTCAGGCGTCGCCTCTTTCACGGTGACCTTAATTCGATC
>DATEPC010000017.1:0-15928 GCA_035273405.1 Pyrinomonadaceae bacterium
TGACGGCTTACGAGATGCTTCTGTCCGAATCGCAGGAGCGCATGCTGATCGTTGCTCACAAAGGCCGTTCAAAAGAGGTCGTCGAAATTTTCGCGAAGTGGGACCTTGATGCTGTAGTCATCGGTCACGTGCACAACGATGGCCGTATGCGCGTCAAGCATGAGGGCGAAATTGTTTGCGATGTGCCGGTAATGGCTTTGACGGATGAAGCGCCGATTTATGAGCGTCCAATGAAAGCTGTCAGTGGTCAGTCGTCGGTGGTCAGTGGTCAGTCGTCAGTCGTCAGTGGCACCGCAGATGGAACATCTCGACTCGGAACGGCGAACCACGGACAACTGACAACGGACAACGGACAGAACAGAAACAACTTTCTGCTGCAGCTCCTTTCCTCACCAAACCTCGCCTCTAAAGAATGGGTCTATCGCCAGTACGATCACATGGTGCGGACTAACACGGTCGTGCTACCAGGGGCCGATGCAGCCGTCGTGCGGATCAAAGAAACGCGTATGGCTCTGGCAATTGCCCTCGACGGAAACGGACGTTACTGCGCCGCGAATCCTCGCGAGGGCGCGAAACTGGCGGTCGCCGAAGCCGCGCGTAACGTCGTCTGCGTCGGCGCCAAACCGATAGCGGTGACGAATTGTCTGAATTTCGCTTCGCCGGAACGTCCTGAAGTCATGTGGTCGTTTTCTGAAGTCATCGATGGGATCGCTGAAGCGTGTCGAGCTTTTGACACGCCGGTCGTGTCCGGCAACGTTTCCTTCTACAACGAGACTGAAGGTCGCGGCGTTCTACCAACGCCGGTAATCGGAATGCTTGGGCTAATCGAAGATGTGAAGCGCGTGATTCAGCCCGGCTTCAAGAAGGAAGGCGACGTTATTGCGCTGCTCGGAACTACTAACCCCGATGATGGGGGCAGTAGCCCGACCGTTAGGGAGGGCGCAGTTCCTGTACTCGATCTCGATCGCGAACTCGCGGTTCAGGCCGCTTGCCTGCGCGCCGCCGAAGCCGGCCTGCTTCGTTCCGCCCATGATTGTTCCGAAGGCGGATTAGCGGTCGCACTCGCCGAATCCTGCTTCGCTTCACTGAATCGAGATGCGATTGGGGCACAGATTAGTTTGGCGTCTGAAGAGACCAGCCTCCAGTCTCAAGACTCCAGCCTCCTGTTATTCAGCGAATCTCCTTCTCGCATCGTCATCAGCTTTGCCGAATCGGCCCGCAGTGAAATCGAAGCAATCGCGAAGGACACGGGTTCTCCCATCACAATTCTCGGTGCTGTTGGAGGGGATCGCTTGCGGATTAAGATTGGCGAGCAGGAAGTCGTGAACTCCCGCGTGGCTGAGATGGAAGCCGTCTGGCGCTCCTCACTAAAGCTGAAATTGCAGGCCGAGGCAATGGTGGCCGGCGCTGAGTGAACAGGCGAATTACTCAGGCGACTTGAACTTCGAAAAAGCCTCCAGCCAGACTTCGCGAATGCTCACCCCGTTCTCTTCAGCGCGCTCGACGCAGTCATCGTGCTCAGGTGAACCTTTCACCGACCCCTCCGGAAGCCGAGCGACTTTCACTCTAACTTCACCATACTGAGTCTTCACTGTTCGAATCTCACGTGGAAGGCTGTAGCGCGTAACGGGTGTTTCGCGGACGCCGAGAGTCGTGGTCTGCACTAGTAACACATCACGAAGTGAGGCCGCGGTTTCCGCCGCGCACAACACTTCAACCAATGTCCCGGGCCGATTCTTCTTCATGTGCACCGGCGTCAGCCACACATCGAGCGCAGCGGCGTCGTTCAGGTGTTTCACAAGCGGCTCGTACCACTGCGGATTCATGTCATCGATGTTGCATGAAAGAACGACCAACTGCTCGACCTGAAGTCCCATCGTGTCATCGACGCCTTCGCCAATTGTCAGACGCAAGACGTTCGGGCGATCCGGCCAGTCGCGTTGACCCGCGCCGTAGCCCACGCGTTCAACCCGCATCGCAGGCATCGTCCCGAATTGCTTCGCCAGCGTGCGTGCGAGCGTTGCGCCGGTCGGCGTGACTGTTTCGCCTTCAATGTCTGCGCCCACAACCGGGACATCTCGCAGCAACAAAGCGACGGCCGGAGGAGGCACGGGTAGAATTCCGTGTTCGGTTTTAACTGTGCCGCGCGACCAAGGCAACGCGCTGCAATGGACTGACCTGATGTTCAACTCCTCGAATCCGACGAGCGCGCCGACGATGTCAACTATCGTGTCAACCGCGCCGACTTCGTGAAAGTGAATTCGATCGACCGGCACGCCGTGCACCTGGCTTTCGGCTTCGGCCAGTAATCGGAGTGCGGAAATTGCGCGCTGCTGAATCGCGCCAGGTATTTCCGCCGCCATCACAATTGACGAAAGATCGTGCAGCCCCCTGTGCGGTTGATGCGGTGAAGAGAGAATACTTACCTGGGTCGCGGTGATGCCCCGCTTGCTGACGCGATCCACTTTTAGTTCGACGTCGCCGAGCTTTAGCTTCGCGATTAAGTCGCGCAGGCTCTGCTCAGGCCATCCAACATCGATCAGTGCGCCCAGCAACATGTCCCCGCTAATGCCGGCAGGACAGTCGAGATAAGCGATCCGGCTCATCGGGCAGCCACCTCGTCTTCATTTCCCCTCTCCGCAGGCGGAGAGGGGTTAGGGGAGAGGTTGCCGTGGCTCGACCCCACCCCTAGCCCTTCCCCGCTTGCGGGGAGGGGCTCATGTAAAGATCCTCTTCTTGAGCGTGTATGTTCTGCTGGTCGAATGCGCGTCAGTAGACGATGCGCCGCTGTCGCCGCGCCCAAACCATTGTCGATGTTGACGACCGTCACACCCGTCGCGCAGCTATTCAACATGCCAAGCAGCGCCGCGATTCCCTGAAAACTCGCGCCGTACCCGACGCTCGTCGGCACCGCGATCACTGGGCTATCGATCAGTCCGCCAACGACGCTGGGCAGCGCGCCTTCCATGCCGGCGACAACAATCACCACATCGGCTTTCTGTAAATAGTCTGCGTGCTCCAGCAGCCGATGAATGCCGGCAACCCCTACGTCGTAGAGTGTTTGAGTTGAATCCCCCAGGAACCGCAAAACTTCGGCAGCTTCTTCCGCGACCGGCACATCCGACGTGCCTGCCGCGATCACCAGTGCTTGTCCCGCTTCGGACGTCGGAAAATTGCTGACTGCGATGATTCGCGCTTTCGGGTAATGCACAACGTCCGGCAACACCGCCCGCACCGCTTCGAAATGCGCCGTCGTCACGCGCGTGGCCAACGCCCTGCCCGTACGCTCAACCATCGCGCCCATGATCGCGGCGAGTTGTTCAGGCGATTTGCCTTCGCCGTAGACGAACTCAGGCATGCTTTGCCGCAACGCGCGATGATGATCCAGCCGCGCAAAGTCGCCGATCGGCTCGACCGGTTGCCAGCGCAGTTTTTCCAGCGCTTCATCGGGCGACAATTTGCCGCTCGCGACCTCAGCCAGCAGCTTCGAAATAGTCTCTCTATCCATGCTTAACGAATCCTTCGTTCATGCTGCCGTGTCGCAGCCCCGCCAGGTCGATAGTCACGTGAGTGTAGCCGGCTGCCCGGACGGCGGCGACGATTTCTTCTCGCTGCGCAAGGGCGCGCGGAATCATCTGCTGTTCGACTTCAACGCGCGCGAGTTTGTCGTGATGGCGGACTCGCAGGTCGTTAAACCCCAGCCGGCGCAAAGCCATCTCGGCCCGATCGACTTGAGACAAAATCTTCGGCGTGATCGTGATTCCGTATTCGATGCGGCTCGATAAACAAGCCATCTGCGGCTTGTCCCAATTGCTCAATCCCAGATGGCGAGCCAGCGCGCGAATCTCATCTTTGGTGAGGCCCACTTCGCAGAGCGGACTGCGCACGCCAAGTTCGCGGCCGGCCTTGCGTCCCGGCCGGAAGTCGCTCGTGTCTTCGGCGTTAAAGCCATCAAGGACAGTTTCGATTCCGTGCTGCCGCGCGAGGCCAGTCAAAGAAGCGTAAACATGCTCTTTACAAAAGTAACAACGGTTGATTGGATTCGCGGCGTAACGCGGATCTTCGACTTCGTTCGTTTCGATCTGGACGTGCGAAATTCCTATTTCATCGAGAATGCGAACTGCGTCACGCTGTTCGTCCTGACCCAGACTGGGCGAGATCGCAATTGCGGCAAGCACGTTGTCGCGGCCTAAAACGTCAGCCGCCAATTGCGCTACGAGCGTACTGTCCACCCCGCCTGAGAACGCGATCAGAACGCGCTCGAAACCGGCGATGATCTCGTTGCATCTCTCAAATTTGGTTTGTAAATGGGCCGGCAGCGATTCATTCTCGCGCCGCTTCGCAAGACTCAGGTTGTTCATGATCGTTTCGGCCGCCAGTTTAGCATTAACCTCGCGCGTGTTCATTTCCCCTCGCTCCAGATGATATAATTCGCGCCACTCGCAATAATCCAACTTAGTCCGGCGCGACCTACGTCCGTACCTGGAGGAATGATATGGCCACAGAAATGAAACGATCCACGGAAACTATCGATCGGATTGAAGAGCTGCTCGGGGCGGATGCCAGAACGCTGCTCGACTTCAAATCGAAGGTGATCCCAAAAGACCAATTGCACCTGCCTGGACCAGATTACATAGACCGCGTTGTGTCCCAAAGCGATCGTTCTCCAGCTGTGCTTCGTTCGTTGCAATCGTTAATCAGCAATGGCCGCCTGGCCAACACGGGTTACGTCTCGATTCTGCCGGTTGATCAAGGCATCGAGCACTCCGGCGGCGCCTCATTCGCGCCCAACCCGCAGTATTTCGATCCCGACAACATTGTGAAGCTCGCCATCGAAGGCGGTTGCAATGCGGTCGCTTCAACCTACGGCGTACTCGGCAGCGTCGCCCGGAAATACGCGCACAAGATTCCTTTTATCGTAAAGGTCAATCACAACGAACTGCTCACCCTGCCAAACAAATTCGATCAGATTATGTTCGGCACCATCAAGGAGGCGCGGGACCTCGGCGCGGTCGCCGTCGGCGCGACCATCTATTTCGGTTCGGACGAATCGACGCGGCAAATCACCGAAGTCGCTGAGGCGTTTGCCCAGGCACATGAACTTGGCATGGCGTGCATTCTCTGGTGCTACCTGCGCAACTCAAAATTCAAAACCCCTGAAGGCGACATGCACTCGTCGGCGGATCTCACCGGCCAGGCAAACCATCTCGGCGTAACCATTCAAGCTGACATCGTCAAGCAGAAGCTGCCCGAACGTAACGGCGGATATCTCGCCGTCGAAAAAGAGCTCGGCAAGTCGTACGGCAAGACGAGCAAGCTCGTTTACGAGAAACTCACCACAGACAATCCAATCGATCTGGTCCGCTATCAGGTCGCCAACGGCTACATGGGCCGCATCGGGCTGATCAATTCCGGCGGCGAATCAAAAGGCGAGAGCGACATGGCCGAAGCCGTGCGCACCGCAGTCATCAATAAACGCGGCGGCGGGATGGGCCTGATTTCCGGACGCAAAGCATTCCAACGTCCGATGAATGAAGGCGTTCAACTGCTGAATGCGATCCAGGACGTTTATCTGTCTAAAGAAATTACGATCGCCTAAACATCGAAGCAAAACAATCGGTTCGCATTGCGAAAGTGAGAGCGGGTACCTATAATCCGCTCTCTTTCCCCAAGCCGGCATGCCAACTTCAATTCGCTGGAAACACGATCGCCCGGTGCGGCGCGCAGTCAAAGCGCAACCGCGTCCGCTGAGTACCCTCAAGTCTGTCCTGGCGCAAGCAGCCAGGCACGCGCTCACAGAGCCGTTTATGCTTTCGATCGAGCGGCAGGAGATTTCTCTGCCGCGACTGCCGCCAAAGCTCGACGGACTCCGCATCGTTCACCTTTCCGATTTTCACTACGGACCGCTCGTCAACCCGAAGCATCTTGAGCGTGCCGTCAGGGCCGCCAACGGCCTGCGGCCGGATGTGATTGCGCTAACCGGCGATTACATTTCGCAGGATCGAATGTATGCAGCGCCTTGCGCGGAAGTGGTGGGGAAACTGCGCGCGCGGTACGGCGTGTATGCGGTGCTGGGAAATCACGATCACTGGACCGACGCCACGTTGATAACGGATTTATTTCGCGCCGAAGGCATTCGCGTTTTGATAAATGAAGGAACGCGCATGGACTTGCGTGGCGAGAGTTTTTGGCTGGCCGGCGTCGATGACACAATGGTCGGGTTGGAAGATCTGCCGCTGGCCCTGGCCGGTTCAAGTGACGACGAATTTAAGCTGCTGCTGGCGCACAATCCAATCATTCTACGAAGAGCCGCCCGCGTTTCAGTCGACCTTGTACTCAGCGGTCATACACACGGCGGCCAGGTCACCTGGCGCTCCGAAAAAAGCCGTTCAGGTCGCCCGCGACGAAGGATGCTGCGGGGGCTGGGCCGGCGCGGCAACACGCAAATTTACGTGACGCGCGGCTTGGGAACCGTCGTGCTGCCGATTCGCTACGGTTGCCCGCCCGAGGTTTCCGTTCTCGAGTTGCGCAGCCCTGGCTAGTTCACGTTCAGGAATACGATTGATGCTACGACTACCGCCAATTCGCAATCCGAAATTTGAAATTTGAAATTCCATTGTGTCCTCACGCATCGTAACCGTACCGAATTTGCTCACCGTGTTCCGGATGGCCTTGACGCCGGTCTTCGTATCACTGCTCTTCTATCAGAAATTCCTGCTGGCCTTGGGTGCCTTCGTCCTCGCGGGCATAACTGACGGCCTGGATGGCTTGCTCGCACGCCGGTTCGACCAACAGTCGCCGCTGGGGCGGATTCTGGATCCCATCGCCGACAAGCTGATGCTGGTAGCTTCCTTCATCGTTCTCTCGATGAAAGGCGTGTATCCCACCCCCATTCCCAGTCACTTGCCAATTCCCTTTTGGGTCACCATCACTGTCATCAGCCGCGACGTCTTTATCCTGATTGGCGCCGCCGCCATCAACATGGTCACCGGTTTTCGCTCGTTCGTGCCCTCATTATTGGGAAAGATCAGTACTGTCGTCCAAATCGTGGCCGTGGCCATCGTTATGCTTTCCGCCCAAACCGGCGTCGGCACCGGTTACTATCTCCCGACGGTTTACGCCGCGGTGGTCGCGTTGGCACTTCTTTCCGGTATCCACTACATCTTCTTCGTCTCCCGACGGCTGAACGAGCGGCCGTAAACTCCGCGAATCCCGCCGGATTCCCCTGCTTTTCGGGCTTTCAGACCGGTGCATCAACCCACTAACTCAAGGTTGACAACAACGGACTCAGATATTATATTGGGCGAGTATTTAACCCCGTGTCTCGGTGAGCGGAATCACTTTTTGGAGCGTTTAAGATGAGCAAGATCATAGGAATTGACTTAGGAACGACTAACTCGGTAGTCGCCGTCATGGAAGCCGGTGAGCCGATGGTCATAGAAAACTCTGAAGGCGGGCGAACCACCCCGTCCGTCGTGGCTTTTGCCAAGGACGGCAACCGGCTGGTTGGCCAGGTCGCCAAGCGCCAGGCTGTAACCAATCCGGAAAACACGATCTATTCAATCAAACGGTTCATGGGTCGCAAATTCAACGAAGTGTCTGAAGAAATCAAGCAACATCCCTACAAAGTCCAGGGGACTGGGGCCGGCGGCGATGTGCGTATTGTCGCTGGCGGTAAAGAATGGAGTCCGCCGGAAATCTCGGCGATGATTCTTCAGAAGATGAAGCAGTCGGCCGAAGAAAAACTGGGTCAGAAAATTGAAAAAGCCGTCATTACCGTCCCCGCGTATTTTAACGACGCCCAGCGCCAGGCGACCAAGGATGCCGGCAAGATCGCCGGACTGGAAGTGATGCGCATCGTGAACGAGCCGACCGCGGCGGCGCTGGCCTACGGCCTCGACAAAAAGAAAGACGAAACCATCGCGGTGTTCGACTTTGGCGGTGGCACCTTCGACATTTCGATTCTCGAGGTCGGCGAAGGCGTCGTGGAAGTGAAATCAACGAACGGCGACACGCACCTGGGCGGCGACGATATTGATGAAGCGCTGGTCGATTGGATCATCGACGAGTTCAAGAAGGACCAGGGCATCGACTTGTCCAAAGACAAGATGGCTTTGCAGCGTTTAAAAGAAACGGCCGAGAAAGCCAAGATCGAGCTGTCGAGCACAATGGAGACGGAAATTAATCTCCCGTTCATCACCGCCGATCAATCCGGGCCGAAACATCTGGTGATGAAACTGACGCGGGCGCGGTTCGAGCAGCTGGGCGAACCACTCTTCAAGCGTCTGATGCCTCCGGTTGAGCAGGCTTTGAAAGACGCCGGGGTCGATGCCAAGAAAATTGATGAAGTGGTTCTGGTCGGCGGCTCGACCCGCATTCCGAGAGTCTCGGAGTTGGTAAAGAGCTTCTTCGGCAAAGAGCCCAATCGAAGTGTCAACCCCGATGAAGTGGTCGCCGTGGGCGCCGCGGTCCAAGCGGGCGTACTGTCGGGCGAGAAGACCGACATTTTGCTGCTCGACGTCACGCCACTCAGCCTCGGCATCGAAACACTCGGCGGCGTCGCGACGAAACTTATTGAACGCAACACGACAATCCCGACGCGCAAGTCGGAAATTTTCTCGACGGCTTCTGACAACCAGACGTCGGTTGAAGTTCACGTCTTGCAGGGCGAACGCCCGATGGCGACGGACAATCGCACGCTCGGCAAGTTCCACCTGATCGGCATTCCACCGGCGCCGCGCGGCATGCCACAAATCGAAGTGGCCTTCGACATCGACGCTAACGGCATTGTGAACGTCTCGGCAAAAGACATGGGCACCGGCCGCGAGCAGAAGATCACCATCACGGCGTCCTCCGGTCTCGGCAAGGACGAAATCGACAAGATGATGCGCGACGCCGAATCGCATTCGGCCGAGGACGCGACGAAACGTGAAGAGATCGAATCGCGCAATCGCCTGGATGGGCTGGTTTATCAGATGGAGAAAACGCTGAACGAGAACCGCGAGAAAGTTGGCGCGGTCGCCGGCGAAGTCGAAGCTGGCATTGCCGACGCAAAGAAGGCGGTCGAAGAAGGCGGCGTTGAGCGGATGAACAATGCGTTCAATGCGCTGCAGACGGTCTCGCACAAAATGGCCGAAGCTCTTTATCAGCAGACGTCATCCACGCCAGAAGGTGAAACGACTGAGCAGTCATCGGCCGCAGGCGCATCGTCAACCGGTCAAACCGGGGGCGAAGACAATGTGATCGACGCGGAGTACGTGGACGTAGACGAAGACAAGAAGTAAGCACATTTCCAATTGCCGATTTGTGATTGCCGATTGGTCGCTGTTTACAGTCGCAGATTGCGGCCCAACGACAGAGATCAATCGGCATTCGGCAATTGGCGATCGGCAATAAATTGTGGCCAAAGAGGATTATTACAAGACCCTGGGCGTCAAGCGCGACGCGAAGCCGGACGAAATCAAGAAGGCGTACCGGCGACTGGCGCGCAAGTACCACCCGGACGTCAACCCGGGCGACAAAGCAGCTGAGGAACGCTTCAAGCAGATGAGCGAGGCGTTCGACGTTCTCTCCGATCCCAAAAAGAGGGCTATTTACGATCGCTTCGGCCAGTACTCTGACAACTTGGCCGAAGCAGCTGCGCGCGGCGCAACTCCCGGAGCGGCCCACACCCGCGGCGCCCCTCCTTTTGACTTCTCCGGGTTTGACTGGGGCTCGACGGCCACCGGAGGCGGCGGCTCGAGCAGCAGCTTCCGTGACATATTTGCGGATCTTTTCGGCGGCGCGAAAGCGGAACGGGAGCCACCCCGGCCACAGCCTCAGCGCGGCGCCGACATCGAGATGCCGCTCTCGCTCAGTTTTGAAGAAGCCATCACCGGCCTTACGACCAATCTTACGGTCAATCGATCGGACCAGTGTTCGCGCTGCCACGGCGCGGGCGACACGGGCGGTGCGGTAACCACTTGTGCGACGTGCAAAGGCGCCGGGCAGGTGCAACGAGCCGGCGGTCGTCTGCGCTTCACGCAAGAGTGTCCGGATTGCGGCGGCACCGGCAAAGGCCGTCCGCCGTGCTCGCTCTGCAAAGGCAGGGGTACTCTGCCGAAGACTGAAACGGTGAAAGTTCGCATCCCGGCCGGCGTGGACACCGGTTCGCGCGTGCGCGTGCCTGGCAAAGGCGCCGGCGGCCGTCTGGGCGCACCGCCGGGCGATCTTTTCATCATCACGAACGTGGGCCGGCACCAACACTTCACCCGAAAGGGCGACAACATCTATGTGACGGTCCCGATTACAGTGCCGGAGGCCGCGCTCGGCGCAAAGATCGAAGTGCCAACCGTCCTGGGCAAAGCGCAACTCCGCATTCCGCCAGGAACGCAATCAGGGCAAAAGTTTCGCCTGCGGCACCGGGGCGCCCCATCTCTGCGCGACTCAAACGCGCACGGCGACCAATTCATTGAAGTGCAGGTCGTTCTGCCAAAAGTAATTTCAGAAGAGACGAAAGAACTGCTGCGCAAGTACGCGCAGATGAATGGCGAGAATCCCAGGGTGGCGATGGGATTGGAGTGAGATGTGCTTTGTACTTCGTTCCTTTGATGTCTTGACGAGAGGTTCAGTCGATTTGCTGAATGAGCATCAACTGCGAACAGAAATCCAAGTACAAAGCACAAAGAACAAAGAACGTCTTTCATGAAACGTAGAGCCAAAACCTACACCATCAGCGCCGTCGCGGAGCAATTTGAACTGCACCCGCAGACGCTGCGTCTGTACGAACGTGAAGGGCTGCTGAAGCCTTCGCGCTCTGAGGGCAACACCCGGCTCTACACCGACCCTGATCTAGAACGACTCGAGGTAATCCTGTCTTTGACTCGCGATCTCGGTGTGAATCTCGCCGGCGTCGAAATCATTCTGAACATGCGCGAAAAGATGGATGCTATGCAACGCGAGTTCGAGCGCTTCTTTGAATATCTGCAAAGTCACGCTGAAGAGTTCTCGCACTTCACTGAGGCGCCTCCGCCGGAAGCCGGCGCTCTCGTTCCGATCAGCCGCCTCAAACGCCCCGTGCCAACCAAACGAACCGCCGCCAGGCGTTAGATCTGCTGTAGTGCGTAACTCAGCATGGCGAGCTAAATCCAGCCGCGGCCACGAATGTGGCAATCCGCCCCCAACCAGTTCGTGCTGTCACGCTGAAGGCGTGATATAAGCGCCAGCCCTAAGGCAGCAGCGCGGTTTTCGCGATTGATTAGCGCCGTTTGTTTTCAACAACAAAGGAGTTCCCGATGCGCACCCCACGCACCTCCCGAAAGTTCGCCTCCCACAAGGCGATCGCGGCGTTGCTTTTTTTCGCCGCGATCGCTTTTCCAGTCGCCGCGCAAAAGAAGCGCGTTCCGCCGGGTGGCAATATTGCCGTCATTGCTGACGAACGACTCGCGGCTTTGCGAGTTGCGCCGGCCCTTTCCGCGCGCCTGATTCGCAGGCTCGGCCGGGGGAAATACGTATCGGTCCGCACAACGCGCCGGAACCATGAAGGCCTTTCTTTCTCTCATGTTGTCGTCACGCGTCGAACATCCGGCTGGGTGCAAAGCGAGGCGCTGGTGATGTCCAGTCGGAACGGCGACGATCGACGGCTGGCTCATTTGATCGGCGGTACGGACGAATTCGATCGCATCGCGCGAAGCCGCATCTTTTTGGATCACTTCCCACGTTCATCTTTGCGACCGAAAGTTTTGCTCGCGCTCGGCGACGCCGCCGAAGAAGCCGCTGCGCAACTTTCGCGCGAAGCAACGCGCCGATTTGAACGGCGCGAAATTCCCACGGACGGCGCCCCTGAGCACTCGTACTACATGAATTACAACGGACTCGATCGTTACAACCGCCAGGGTGTAGTCTTCACCTTTGACCCAAGCGCCAAACAGTTTCACTACGACGGCGCGGCCTGGCGCGAGATCGCGCGGAAGTATCCGAATAGCCCTGAGGCTGCGGAAGCGAAGAAGCGGTTAGAGAAATTAACAGCGTACAGTCGTTAACCAAGGCTGCGATCCTAGCCAGGTCGCCAAATGAGATTATTGTGAATGTAATTGGACTGACTCACGTCACCGTCAGATTAAGGAGCTTTGCCGAGCCAGGCGGCGCGTACGAAGCGAACTTTCTCGTTGACACTTGGGAAACTCACTCGCTGGCCCCGGCCGCAGAACTGCGCAAAGCCGGCATTCAACCGGTTGGCAAAACTACGTATGAACTCGCTAACGGTCGATTAGAAGAATATGAGTTTGGACTCGCCGAAATCAGCGTCATGGGAGAAATTACTGCTGGGCGCATAATCTTCGGGCCTGACAATGTCGATCCAATTTTAGGAGCGACGACTCTCGAATCGGTTGGCATTACCATCGACCCAGCGACGCGAACGCTAAAGCGATTGTCCGCAATCCCATTAAAGTGATCGTGTTTCGAGCTACTGAAGTACAAATCCAACCTATCCTACCAGCAGCGGATGAATCCTTGAGCTAGACCCCCGCGAATGCTAAAGTCTGCCGCCTGAGCAATCCAGTTTCAGGTTCCAAGTTTCAAGTCTCAAGTTCCGGATGCAGCGACTCCTTAACAACTCATGGATGGCCGTCCTGTTGTTTTTGCTCGCTCTGACATCGCCAACCTTTGCGCAGGATCTGGACAATGTCACCATCTCCGGTCGCGTCATGGATCAGAATGGCGCGGTGATTCCGGGCGCTTCAGTAACGACGACGCTCATCAAAACCAAAACCGAACGAACGGTCGTGGCCGATGACGAAGGGCGCTACAGGATCATTCAGCTTGAGCCCGGTGTTTATGCCGTCAAGGCGTCGTTCCCGAACTTTGCCACGGAGGAAAAAACAGATCTCGCCACGATTGCCGGTCAGAATGTCCAGCTCGATTTCACGCTGAAACCGGCCGGCGTCACCGCTGAAACAGTCTTGGTCACGCAAGCGAGTGTGCCGGAAGTCGACACTTCAAGGACCGTCGTCGGTGGGACCATCACCACACAGGAAGTTGAATCGCTGCCCAACAGTTCACGCTCGCCACTGGATTTGATTTTCACCTTGGGTGGCGTCAGTGAAGAGGCGCTCTCGACGCGCGGTCTCGCTGAAGATCGCACCAGCGCCCAATCCACGCCTGAGGAATCCGGCAACTTCTCGCTTTCAGGCGGGCCTGCTTACTCAAACAACATCACGATTGACGGTTTGGACAACAACGATGACCGCGCGGCGCGCGAACGATTGAATCCGTCGCTCGATGCCATCGAAGAGGTGCAGGTCATTCGCAACCAGTTTGCGGCCGAGTATGGGCGCGCGTCGGGTGGACGCATTAACCTGCGGACGCGGGGCGGCTCGAACAAATTTCACGGACGCGTTTACGAGTTCTATCGGAACGACATCTTCAACGCGAACACCTTCAACAATAAGCGGCTCGGCTTCGTCCGGCCGCCGTTCGAAGAACACAATCCAGGCGGGACGTTAAGCGGCCCCGTCGTGCTCCCGTTTTACAACGGCCGCAACCGCACTCATTTCTTCTCGTCGTACGAGTACAACACGATTCTCGATTCGACGACCATCGACACACTCGTGCCCATCGATCAGAATCCGTTGTTCCCTTTGCCACCACCGACAGGCGCGGGTTCAACGCGAGCTGAAAATCCTTCTGCGCCCGCGTTAATTGCCGCGAATGGAATTGCGCCTTTCATCGAAGGCGTAAGCACGCCGCAGAACGCTCACATCTTCACCACGCGCCTCGATCACAAGTTCAGCGATATGCACAACGGGCAGATCAATTTTCAACTTGGCCGGTTCAAGAATCTGCGCCAGTTCGGCGGCGGCAGTCGACTGGCTGAATCGTTGCAAGCGCGCACCCGAAATACCGACTCGATCGCCTACCTCGACAATTACGTCATCTCTTCGAAAGCGGTGGCCCAGACGCGCGTGCAATGGTCTAGTCTCACGCCCGCACTTGCCGCCCAGGGCGGCGGGAGTCCCGTCGTGCTCATCGACATTAACGATTCGCAGAGCCTCGTTACGGGCACGTTGGTCGCCGGCAGCTCAACCACCGGCGCGACTGATCGAAGTGAGACTCGCTGGCAAGGCCAGGAAATCTTCGCCTATCTCGCCGGCGCGCATTCGCTTAAGTTTGGCGGCGATGTGCAGTGGATCAAATCCACTTTCATCGACCTGTCGGACGCCTCGGGCACGTTTGACTTCGATAGTTTCGGAGATTTTCTGGCGAACCGGCCCAGCCGCTTCCGGCAGAACTTTCTGACCACCTCGACGCAGAGAAACACCTACATCGGAGTTTTCGCTCAGGACGATTGGCGTGTGTTTCCGAATCTGCTGATTAGTTACGGCCTGCGCTGGGAGAACGAAAGCATCCTTCGCGACCGGAACAACTTCGGACCACGGTTCGCCTTCGCCTACGACCCCTTCAAGTCGGGCAAGACCGTCATCCGGGGCGGCGCGGGAATTTTTTACAACCGCGCACTGTTGCGGACGATTGATGACTTCACGTTAGGAGCGCAGCAACTGTTTCTCGACACGGACGACATTCCGGTCGCGCAGCGTGCCGCAGTGCTGGCGCAGATTACTTTTCCGCAGCCGTTGACCGAGACGTCGCCATTGGTCAGGCAGTTCGGCAGTTTGAATACCGGATTCTCGCGCCGTCTAGATCCGACTTTGCGCATCCCGGAGAGCTATCAGGCGAATGTCGGCTTTGAGCGAGAACTGCCGAAGCGTTGGGTGACCGAAGCGAACTACACCTACAATCGCGGCATTCATCTGTGGCGGGAATTCAACGCTAACGCGCCGCGACTACCGGCGGGATTCACGAGCTTCACGCAGTATCTAGCCACACGCGAATTTCCGAACTTCCTGAGCGGCCCCGGCGGCACCCGGCCAATTCTGAATACGACAACGGCCGGCGATATCGTCCGATTTGTTCTCAATCCACCCAATCCGGCCGATCCAAACGCGACGGTGAGAATTTTCGAACTAGGCGTACCGGTTTCGTTGATTAATCTCAATGCGTTCACTTCCACTACCCAGGTGAATGCGGCACTCGGGGCACTGAATTCTCTGCGCCCTGACCCGGCGCGCACAGAAGTTGAGCAGTTGATTTCCGTCGGCGACAGTTTTTATCACGGGCTGACCCTCGAAGTGCGTAATCGGTGGCGGCAGAAAGCCAGCGGCGCAGGCTTTTCGTTCCGGGCGGTCTATACGCTGTCGTTTTTGAAGGATGACGGCATCGTAAACACTTCAGACGCGCTGATTCCCGGTGATTTCAATAGCGAACTGTCGCGCAGCTTGCTCGATCGGCGCCATCGTTTCGCCTTCTCAGGCACGTTCGACACGCCGCGCATCCTCGGTCATTTGCGAATCTCCCCGCTCGTGCGCCTCGCGTCCGGCGCGCCTTTCAATCTCAGCCTGGGCGGCGTCGATCGAAACCTCGACGACGTCAGCAATGACCGGCCGAACTTCACCGGCGATCCGAGTCTCCTGCAATGGCGACGCCCTGGTGAACCAATTGATCCTTCGATCCTCAATTTCTTTTCGTTGCCCACGATCGGCCAATCAGGAAATCTGCCGCGGAATGCCGGCACTGGCCCCGGTCAATTTATCTTCGATTTGAATGTCTCGCGCGAGTTCCGTTTGAACGAAAAGATGCGGATGCGTTGGAGCGTCGAATTCGACAACGTGCTTAACACAACAGTCTTCAGTTTCGGCAGCGAGTTCATCGACTTCAATGCGTTCGGTCCGACCGCGACCCCGGCCCAGAGACAAGCCTTCCTCGATCAATTCCTCGTCACGACCCGCACCATGCGACCAAGACAAATTCGGCTCGGAGTGAGATTCGATTTCTGAAGCACAGAGTATTGGTGTGAAGTCAGTACCGGGAGCGGTAGCGACCGGGCCCTCTT
>DATEPC010000018.1:0-48076 GCA_035273405.1 Pyrinomonadaceae bacterium
ATCGGCCGGCTCCTATGTCGATAGTCGTCTGATCAAAAAGCGCGGGCATCATCTGCGACGCGACAAACCTTTGCCAGATCAACCTATAGAGTTTTAGCTCTTCCGGCTTTAGGTACTGCGCCAGCGAATCGGGCGTGCGCGTGACATCACTCGGCCGAATCGCTTCGTGAGCATCCTGGGCATCTTTCTTCGACCGGTAATGAACGGCTTTTTCGGGAAGATAATTCGCGCCGTACTGCTGATTGATAAACCCGCGCACTTCGCCGAGAGCCGTTTCGCTGACTCTGATTGAATCCGTGCGCATGTAAGTGATCAAGCCGACGGAACCTTCGCTGCCCAGCTCAATCCCTTCGTAAAGATGCTGCGCAATCATCATCGTGCGCTTCACCGCGAATCCCAGTTTGCGCGATGCCTCCTGCTGTAACTTTGAAGTGATGAACGGCGGAACCGGATTGCGTTTCCGTTCCTTTGTGGTGACTTCGTTAACGACAAAAGTTTGCTGCCTGGCTTCTGAGACGATCTCGTTTGCCTGCGCATCGTTGCCGATAAGAATCTCGGATTTCTTCAGGTCCTGATCGAAGCCGCCGGTCTTAACGGTTTGCTCGTCAACTTTAAGCAATCGCGCCGCAAACGGCGGCGGTTGTTTGCCGGTCAAATTCGCCGCGATCGTCCAGTACTCAGTCTTGACGAACGCTTCAATCTCGCGCTCGCGCTCGACCACCATCCGCAATGCGACCGATTGCACGCGCCCGGCACTCAAGCGTCCACCGATCGTGCGACACAGCAGAGGCGAAACTTTGTAGCCAACCAAACGATCGAGGATGCGCCGCGCCTGCTGAGCGTCCACCAACTTGTCGTCGATCTGTTTTGGATGGTCGAACGCGGCCTGCACCGCGCGCTTCGTAATCTCATTGAACATCACGCGATACGTCGGGACGACCGGTTTCTTCGGCACAATCTCTTCCGCGAGGTGCTGGCAAATCGCTTCACCTTCCCGATCGGGGTCGGCCGCGAGATAGATCGCATCGACGGTTTTCGCCGTCTTCTTGAGGTCAGCAACAATCTTCTTATTATTTCGTTTCCTTGTGTCGGGGATGACTTCGTAACTCGGCGCAAAGTTGTTTTGGATGTCCACGCCGAGACCCTTCGAAGGCAAATCTTTGATATGCCCGATCGAGGCCATCACGACGAAGTCCTTGCCGAGATACTTATTGATCGTTTTCGCCTTGGCGGGCGATTCGACGATTACGAGATTCTTTGCCATTTATCTGTTTACGCGCCGTCTATACAAATACTGTCTGTGATTTCCATCGCATTGCGACATCACGATTAAGTGCGCCCGTCCGGTCACGCACTGATGTGGGTTGGATGACCGGGGGTTGCTTTGCCGATTAACGCGGGGTCGAAGGCGGCATGAAAATACCACTAACATTAACTCACGTGTCAAACCGGCGTCACCGCAAGCTGCGAAAACATCGCTAAAAGTGTATTCTCGGTCAGGCTTCCCCAATCACACACAGCAACGAGGTAAGACATGTCAAAACCTTTAGGAATACTCGGCGTTCTGGTTCTTTGCGCGTCTGTAATTTTCGCTTTTAGCCCCGCCGAGCCACCAGCCGTTGGGACCGTGGCTCCGGAATTCACCCTGAAGACCAATGAAGGCAATCAAGCCTCGCTGAAGGACTTTCGCGGAACTTGGGTCGTACTTTATTTCTACCCAAAAGACTTTACCAGCGGCTGTACGCTGCAAGCCCGCAACTTCCAGATGGATGGGGAGAAGTACAAAGCGGCCAAGGCCATCGTTCTCGGAATCAGTGTCGATACCGCGGAATCCCACGCGAGTTTTTGTCAGAAAGAGGGCCTGACTTTCAAACTGCTTTCGGACACGGAAACCAAGGTCTCTGACGCGTACGGCTCCTTGATGGAGTACAACGGGATGAAGCTCTCGGCGCGCAACACTTTCATCATCGACCCGCGGGGCAAGGTCGCGAAGGTCTTCCTGAAAGTGAAGCCTCTAGGCCACAGCGCAGAAGTTCTTGCCGCACTGGCTGAACTCCAAAAGTAACTTCGGTTACATCCGGCGCACAAAGCACTGGCCCGGCAACACGCGGATCAACTCACGCATTTCGAGAGCGAGCAGCGCACTGGTGAGCTGGGTAATCGAGAGCTTGGTTGCGTCCGCGAGCGTGTCGATTTGATGAGGAGTGTCCGTCGCCAGCAACT
The DNA here is from genome assembly GCA_035273405.1 of Pyrinomonadaceae bacterium. Classification (GTDB taxonomy): domain Bacteria; phylum Acidobacteriota; class Blastocatellia; order Pyrinomonadales; family Pyrinomonadaceae; genus UBA11740. The sequence continues at coordinate 2,224 of DATEPC010000018.1, forward strand.
TGAAAATCGCTCGCTCGTGCTCAGACAAATCAGAAGGAGTAAGTTGAAGCTGATCGACCAGCTCGCCCTTCTTTGTACGTTTCCGGCTCGGCGGGGGTAGAAGTTGCGCCGCGATTTCGGCCGGTAATTCGCCAGCGACATCCTGCCATTGTTGAACCAGCTTGGCTCCCGCGCCTTTGATCAGATAGTTAGTGCCAAATGAATTTCGTGAGGTGATGTTTCCGGGGACGGCAAACACTTCCCGGTTCTGCTCTATGGCGAGGCGCGCAGTGATCAGAGATCCGGAATTCTCGGCTGCTTCAATGACCAAAACCCCCAGACTCAACCCGCTGATAACGCGATTACGATAGGGAAAGTTTTCTGAGACGGGAGGCGTACCCAGCGGAAACTGAGTCACCAACGCGCCGCCGTTTTGCAGAATATCCAAAGCCAGTTTGCTGTGATCGCGAGGGTAAAACCGATCGAGGCCTGTTCCCATCACGGCGACAGTTTTCCCACCGGCTTCCAGCGCGCCCCCATGCGCAGCCGCATCTATCCCACGCGCCATTCCGGAAATGATCGTGACGCCGCGCTGCGCCAATTCGCGAGACAACATCAACGCGGCGTTCTGGCCGTATGTTGAACATCGACGCGACCCGACGATCGCGACGCAAGGCCGGTCGAGGCATTCTGTCCATGCGCCTCGCATATACAGCACGACCGGTGGATCGTATGTCTCGCGCAGAAGCGTTGGATAGACCCCATCGTCCAGCACAATGATGTCGCCGCCGAGCTTGCGAATGTTTTCAATCTCGCGTTCAGCGCGTTCGAATAGCTCGCGACTGGCGATACTCTCGATCGCCTCGGGTGTCAGACGCAGCAAAGCGAGCTCGCGTCTGGGCGCATCGAAAATCGCTTCAGCCGATCCGAAATGCTCAAGCAGGCGCGCGGTCACACGCGGGCCAACACCGGGAGTCATGTTGAGCGCAATCCAATCTTTCATTGTGAGCGCTCAGTTTAGCGTGGGTTCGTAATTCTCTCGCGCGAGACGACCGGGCCAGTTCTTAAATGTAGAGCACGACCGCCTTTCCTTTCGTTCGACAAAATCGGCGCAATGTCGTTACTCTATCTACCCATTTCCGCAACGGAGGCGCATCTGTTCTGGTGAATGGCGCGGTCTTCAAAACCGTTAGTGAGACTGCGAGAGCAGGCTCAGGTAGGTTCGATTCCTACACGCCTCCGCCAATTTTCTTTCGCCAAAATTTCCGCGCCCTAATTCCTGAATGCCTGAAGGCGATTTTTTCTCCGTGTCTCCGGTAAGCTCTGTGCCTCTGGTTGAATGTCTCTCAAGAACAACCCACCACAGAGGACGGAGATCACACAGAGACACTAAGAGGCTTTGATTCCACCACCCCATTTGTTGTTCGGCGCCTTGACCCGCGTTCGCGGTTTGCCTATCATTCTCGTTTTCGAACGAGCGTTCGAATTTCACGATACCCGCCCGCTAACGGCCACCACACGCGAGATGCTCGCGCGGGGACCCGGCGCCAGGCGGTACTGAGACATGATTAACTTTCAAACTTCTCCGGACCAATACAAGCACTGGAAGCTGTCGTTCGACGGCGGTGTCGCAAAGCTTTCCATGGACGTGGCGGAAGACGAGACGCTGGCGGATGGCTACAAGTTGAAACTGAATTCGTATGACCTCGGCGTCGATATCGAGTTGGCCGATGCGATTCAGCGAATCCGGTTCGAACATCCCGAAGTGCGCGCCGTCGTCGTCACCAGCCTGAAGCCGCGCATCTTCTGCGCCGGCGCGAACATTTACATGCTGGGCACATCGTCGCACGCGTTCAAAGTCAATTTCTGCAAGTTTACCAACGAAACGCGCTGTGCGATTGAAGACGATTCAAGGGCTTCCGGACGGCGCTACGTGGCCGCATTGAATGGAACCGCGTCAGGTGGCGGATACGAACTGGCGATCGCCTGCGACGAGATCTACCTGGTTGACGATGGCAACTCGGCCGTTTCCCTTCCCGAAGTTCCTTTGCTCGGCGTGTTGCCAGGTACGGGCGGGCTGACGCGACTGGTGGATAAGCGCAAGGTGCGCCGCGATCGTGCTGATGTTTTCTCAACCCTGGCGGAAGGTTTGAAAGGCAAGCGCGCAAAAGAGTGGGGGGTCATCGACGATACTTTTACCACCACAACATTCCAGCAATCGATCGATGATCGCGTCGGCCAAATTTTGAACGGCGCCGCAGCCGGAAAGGATGCCGGCGAACCGCAGGCAAGGATGCCGGCGCTCCCAGCCGGAATTAAACTCAACCCACTTGCGGTCGAGTCAACTGAGAACACCCGCGATTACAAATACGTCTCGCTAAAGCTCCACCGCGACAAGCGCTACGTTGATTTAATCGTGCGTGCGCCGGAGGGCGACCTCCCAACTTCAGCCGATGAGATTCAGAAATTGGCCGAAGACTATTGGCCGCTGCGTGCGTACCGAGAGTTGGACGATGCGCTCCTGCATCTGCGCGTGAACGAAGCTGAGATCGGTTTGGTTTGTGTTCGCACCGAAGGAGCAATCGAAAATGTTCTCGCGGTTGATAAGACTTTGGCGGCCAATCGGGATAACTGGCTCGTACGCGAAACCATCCTTTACATGTCGCGCGTTCTCCGACGGCTTGATCTGACCGCGAAAAGCTTCTTCTCGATCATCGAGCCAGGCAGTTGCTTCGCCGGCAATTTGTTCGAGCTGGTGCTCGCCTCCGATCGCAGCTACATGCTGAACAATCCTGATGAAAAAGTTGAAGTTGCTTTGAGTGAATTGAACACCGGCGCGTTTCCGATGAGCAATGGATTGACGCGTTTGCAGTCGCGTTTCCTCGCCGAACCAAAGAAAGCATACGAGGCATTCGCGCGCGAAGGCTCGTTCGACACTGAAGCCGCGGACGAAGCCGGGCTTATCACTTTCGCACCTGATGATCTGGATTGGGAAGACGAAATCCGTTTGGCGATTGAAGAGCGCACTTCGCTTTCGCCGGACGCTTTGACCGGGATGGAAGCATCGTTACGTTTCGCCGGGCCGGAAACTATGGACACGAAGATTTATGGCCGTCTCACGGCGTGGCAAAACTGGATCTTTCAGAGACCGAATGCCGTCGGCGAACATGGGGCGCTCACAAATTATGGAAAGCCGACGCAAGCACGGTTCGACTATCGTCGAACCTAGTTTTCAGTTTTCGGTTTGCAGTTTTCAGAATGGGATCGCGGTCTTACAAAAGATTTGGTCGTCTGGCAAAAGAGCATTGCTCTGTGCAAGCTAGTCTACTGACTTGCGAATCGTTTCCGAAAAGTGAGTTCTACGGATTGGCGAGTCAGATGAAACGGGCGGCTGTTTCGGTCGCTTCAAACATCGCTGAGGGCCAAGCTCGCCAGCTCTCGGCGAGTTTCGCCAATTTCTGGCGATGGCCAATGGATCGCTGGCGGAACTCGACACCCAGCGAATCATCGCGGAAGACCTTGGCTTAATCGCACCTGCGCGAAGCTCGGAATTAGAGAATGCGATTACGGAAATCCGGAAAATGTTGTACGCCCTCAGCGCCAAAGCGCAAGCGGCTCACTGAAAACTCAAAACTGAAAACTGAAAACTGCGATGAACCTCAACGAACGCATACCTAACAACGTTAACTTGAGCGAGGACAAGCGTCTTCAGCGGGCCCTCGAGAAGTGGCTGCCGAACTTTCTCGATTGGTGGCAGGACATGGGGCCGGAAGGGTTCCAGCAGAAGGATGTCTGGCTGCGCACGGCGATCGATGTTGGCAGCGAAGGCTGGGCCCACTTCGATTATGTGAAAATGCCCGAGTACCGCTGGGGAATTTTTCTCGAGCCCGCGCAGCCTGACGCGAAGGTTGGCTTCGGCGACAACTATGGCCAACCCGTTTATCAGGAAGTGCCCGGCGAGTTTCGCAATTCTTTGCGCCGCATCATCGTGACCCAGGGCGACACTGAACCGGCTTCAGTCGAACAGCAACGCCTCCTCGGCAGCACAAGCCCTTCGCTTTACGATATGCGGAATCTCTTTCAGGTGAACGTTGAAGAAGGCCGGCATCTTTGGGCGATGGTTTATCTGCTGCAGGCGTACTTCGGTCGCGATGGGCGCGATGAGGCCGATGCACTGCTTGAGAGGCGAAGTGGCAATCCCGATAAGCCGCGCATCCTCGAAGCCTTCAATCAACCTTGTGACGACTGGTTGAACTTCTACGCGTTCACGATGTTCACAGATCGCGACGGCAAGTATCAGTTGTCCGCGCTGGCTGAATCGGGTTTCGAGCCGCTCGCGCGCACGTGCAAATTCATGCTGACCGAAGAAGCGCATCACATGTTCGTGGGCGATACGGGCTTGAGTCGGGTTGTCAGACGCACGGCGCAACTGATGAAGCAGAATCCAAATGAAGAGGTGCGCGATCTCGGCGGCATTCCGCTCGAAATTATTCAGAAGTACATCAACTTCTGGTTTAGCTATTCACTCGATCTGTTTGGCGGCGAAATCAGTTCGAACTCAGCGGACTTCTTTGCGGCCGGTTTGAAAGGCCGTTTCAAAGAGCAGGAGCAGTACACCGATCACGTTGCGGCAGAGGGCTCCTTCACGATGTTGGTCGTCGAAGACGGCAAGCTCGTGCCGCGCGAAGTGCCTTTGCGCAACGCTCTGAACGAAGTCTTGCGCGGCGAATACGTGAAGGACTGCGAAAAAGGGTTGGCGCGTTGGAATAAGGCGCTCACGGATGAAGGCCTCAGCCAGCGTGTGTACTTACCTAACATCCGTTTCCATCGGCACGTCGGCGAGTACGCGGGGCACAATTTCGATATCGAAGGCAATCTCATCACGAAAGAACAATTCGAGTCACAGAAAGACGAATGGCTGCCGACGATCGAAGATCGTGAATATGTGCGCAGCTTAATGAAGCCGGTGACGGAAGTCGGCAAAATCGCGAACTGGATCGCGCCACCGACTTCGGGAATCAAGGGCAAGCCGTTCGAGTTTGAATACGTGAGACTCTGACGATAGCAAGCCACAGATGAACACGGATAGACACAGATCATTTGTTTTTGCAATCCGTGTAAATCTGTGTTCATCCGTGGCTCGCTTTTTCCAAATGCTTAATGACTAACGACCTTAGCCGCTACGACAAGAAGCTCGAGCACATCCTGCGCACGTCCGCGCGCATCTTCGCGGAGAAGAGCTATCACTCGACCTCCATGCGCGACATCGCGCGCGAGACGGAAGTGAGTCTGTCCGGCCTTTATCACTACTGCAAATCCAAAGAAGAGCTGCTTTATCTAATTCAGGATCATTGCTTCGGACGCGTGTCTGAGCGGCTCGAAGAACGAATTAAAACGGTCAGCGATCCATTCGAGAAGCTACGGATTCTGATCGATAACCATCTTTCGTTTTTCGCCGCGAACATGGCCGAGATGAAGGTTTTGTCGCACGAAGCAGAATCGCTCGCGGGCGACCTGCACAAGCACGTGACAACCAAGAAAGAGCGTTACGCAAGACTTGCGCGCAAGATTCTCAAGGAGATTCAGGAGCAGGCAGAAACCCGAACCGGGGGTCCCCAAGCGGGCAGCCCGCTTGGGGTGGGGCGGTCAGGGAGGGTGCAATCACCTCGGACCAATATTAATTCGCGCGTCGATCTAACCGTATCGACTTATGCTTTGTTTGGGATGATGAACTGGATTTACAACTGGTACGATCCGACGGGCAAGTTGTCTGTGCACCAACTCGTCGATAACATTACTCGGCTGTTTCTAAACGGGTTTCTGTCTTCATCAACCGAACGCCTGGGGATGCCGGCGCCGCGCACTGAGAAGATCAGCGTCTGGCGCACAGCGTAGTGTCAGTACCGGGAGCGGACCGGGGTTCCCGCGGGCAGCCCGCGCGGGGTGGTGGTAGCGACCGGATCGTACAATCAACCTTGTGTTTTGATCCCCCGCTACCGCTCGGGGTACTGACACCAGCATTTAGCCAAGCTCGCGAGTAGGAACTATGACTGAAGCAGCGCAGCGATTTGAAACTCAAAAAGCGAAGTACGAGGTTCGCGAAGGTGTGGCGCTCGTCACGCTGAACGATCCGCCGGCGAACACTTATTCGTACGAGATGATGCAGCAGCTCGACGCGAGCATCCTCGAAGCGCGGATGGATGAAAGCGTGCAAGTGATCGTCATCATCGGCGCGGGCGAGAAATTCTTTTGCGCAGGCGCTAACATAGCGATGCTCAGCGAAGTTACGCCCGAGTTCAAATACTACTTTTGTCTGCACGCGAACGAGACGCTTGGCCGTCTCGAGCAAACGCCGAAGCTGGTGATTGCCGCGATGAACGGTCACTGCGTCGGAGGCGGCCTGGAAGTCGCGATGGCCGCAGACATTCGGATGGCGCGCCGCGGCGCGGGCAAGATGGGTCTACCGGAAGTTTCGCTCGGCGTCCTGCCGGGAACAGGTGGCACGCAACGTTTGGCTCGTCTTGTCGGCAAATCTAAAGCGATCGAGCTGATGGCGACTGGCGAGTTGTTCGACTTTGAGAAGGGCGAGCAACTTGGTTTGGTCAACCGAATCATTGACGCGGCGGACGGCGCGGACTTCATGAAGCAGGTTGTGGACTATGCGCGGCAGTTCACCACGCCAAACAAAGCGTCGCGCGCCGTCGGTCGCATCAAGCGTGCGGTGCAAACCGGCGCCGAGATACCGTTTGAATCCGCGCTGGCATTGGAGCGAGAGCTTCAGCAGCAGTTGTTCCAGTCGGAAGATGCGAAAGAAGGTTTGGACGCGTACGTGAATAAGCGGAAAGCGGAGTTTAAGGGGAAGTGAGGTCAGAACCGCCTGCGGTAGCGGGCGGTTGATCTCCGCGGTACGAGTGTCTATTAACGACAGATCAACCGCCCGCTACCGCAGGCGGTTCTGACTTCATGTCCGAAGAATTCATCAAAGTCACCGAAGACTCAGGCATCGTCACGATCACTTTGAACCGGCCTGAGCGGCTCAACTCGTTCGTCGGTCACATGCGACGCGATTTGGCCGAAGCTCTCGAAGAAGCCGGCAGCGATCCAAGCGTGCGCGTCGTGATCATCACCGGCGCGGGCCGTGCGTTCTGTGCCGGCGGTGACGTGAACTTCATGGCTGAGCTGGTCGAGCGCAACGACTCGGAAGAGTTTGCGCGACTGCTGGGCGCCTCTCGCCGCGTGATCCTCGCGATCCGGCACATGAACAAGCCCGTTATCGCTCAGATAAATGGACCGGCTTCGGGCGCCGGATTCAATCTCGCGCTCGCTTGCGACCTGCGTGTTGCTTCAACCGAAGCGACGTTCAGTCAGTCATTCGTCAAGATCGGTTTTCATCCTGATTGGGGCGGCAGCTACTTTTTGCCGCGCACGCTGCCGTCGAACATCGCCTGCGAACTATTTTTCCTGGGCGATTCAATTGACGCGCAAAAAGCCTTTGAACTCGGTCTCTTGAATCGTGTGACCGCGCCGGAAGAACTCGAAGCGGAAACCCGCGCTCTGGCCGAGCGGCTTCGCGATGGCGCAGCTGTTTCAATCGCTGCCGCGAAACAAGCGGTGTACGCCAGCGAGCACGATTCGCTTGAGCAGATGCTGCAGTATGAAGTGGACGCGCAGCTCCGTTGTTTTGAGTCAGAAGATGCGCGCGAGGGCCTGAGCGCGTTCCTTGAGAAGCGTCCACCGAAATTCAGCGGAAGATAGAAATAGGTTTCAGGTTCCAGGTTCCAGGTTTCAGGTTTTAAGTTCAGTTTTTCAGTGCTTGAAACCTGAAACTTTAAACTTGAAACTAAACCAGCACATGAAGCTTGAGGCACGATTAGCATTTATCACAGGTGGCGGTCGCGGGATTGGGCGCGCGATAGCACTCGCTTTTGCGGCTGAAGGCGCTGGCGTTGCCGTCGCCGCGCGCACACTCGACGAAGTGAATGCTGTCGCCAAGGAAGTTGCCACCGTATTCAAAACTGACACTTTGGCGCTCCGGTGTGACGTGCAGCAAAGAGAATCAGTAAACGAAGCTTTCGACAGTTTTCGCGCCCACTTTGGCCGCGGCCCCGACATAGTCGTCAACAACGCCGGGGTGGCCAAATCCGAATTGTTCGTCAAAACGGACGAACCTTTCTGGGAGCTTCACCTCAACACAAATCTCGGCGGCACATTTCGCTGCACTCACGCCGCCCTGCCGGAAATGCTGGAGCGAAGTTGGGGACGCATCATCAATGTAGCTTCGATCGCGGGGAAGACGGGCGCGCCATATGTTTCGGCGTATGCGGCTTCAAAGCATGGCGTGTTGGGATTGACTCGATCCCTGGCGTTGGAAGTCGCGACAAACGGAATCACTGTGAATGCCATCTGTCCGGGCTACGTTGAAACAGACATGACCACGCGCGGCATCGAAAATATCGTGGCAAAGACCGGCAAGTCCGCCGACAGCGCCCTGGAAACTTTAAAAAAGATGAGCCCGCAGAACCGTCTGGTGACGCCGGAAGAAGTTGCCGCCGTGGCGCTGCTCCTCGCATCCGAAGATGGCCGCGGCATTAACGGGCAGGCGATAAATGTTGATGGGGGAACAGTGCTCTTCTGATTTGGAGTGCGCCGGCTTGACGGCGCTTTCCAATCACCGGCAAAGAAACGAAAAAGCGGCGTCAAGCCGCCGCACTCCAAAATGATCGAGAACCTAGGAAATTTACAACGCACGCATTCCTGCGGCGCACTACGTAGAGATAACGTCGGCCAGAGCGTCACGTTGATGGGCTGGTGCGCGCGGCGGCGTGATTTCGGTCCGCTGACATTCATCGATCTGCGTGACCGTGACGGCATCACCCAAATCGTCGTCAACCAGGAAAAGGCGCCGGAAGCGCACGCGAAGGCTAAGGACGTGCGGGGCGAATATGTGCTGGCGGTGATCGGTGAAGTAGTTCTGCGCGACGAAACCGCACGCAATCCAAAACTCGGGACCGGCGAAGTCGAAGTCCAGGCAACGGAGATTCGCATTCTTAACGACGCGCGCACACTCCCGTTTCAGCTCGACGCTTCGGACACAGCTCTCGCGGCCGAAGACCTGCGTCTGAAATATCGTTATCTCGATCTGCGGCGGCCGCAGCTTCAATCGAATCTGCGTCTGCGTCATCGAATGATTTTGGAAATCAACCGGTACATGGACGAACAGGGCTTCACGCAGATCGAAACGCCGAACCTGATCAAATCCACACCCGAGGGCGCGCGCGACTACATCGTGCCGTCGCGTGTGCAGCCCGGAAAGTTCTTTGCTTTGCCGCAATCACCGCAGATTCTGAAACAGATTTGCATGATTGCGGGACTGGACAAGTACTACCAGATCGCGCGCTGCTTCCGCGATGAAGACCTGCGCGCCGATCGGCAGCCGGAGTTTTCGCAGCTCGACGTGGAGATGAGCTTTGCGACACCGGACCAGGTGTACGCTCTCGTCGAAGGTCTCTTCGCGCGCATATTTCGCCTGATTGATGTCGAGTTGCCGACGCCGTTTCCGCGACTCACTTATGCCGAGGTGATGCGACGCTTCGGCTCAGACAAACCGGACCTGCGCATTCAAGGGATGGAGCTGCAAGACCTTTCGGCGGCGCTTGCCGAGACGGTATTCGCGCCTTATGCAGCGGTTTTGTCGGCTGGTGGAAAAATCAAAGGAATCGTCGTCAGTGGCGGCGCGTCGATGTCGCGCAAGGCCCTCGATGACTTGCAGGAGTTCGTGAAAAGGTATGGCGCGAGCGCTCTGGCCTGGATCAAACTTGGCGATGAACTGTCGTCATCGCTTTTGAAGGCGCTCGGAAAGGACACGGTTGTCGATCTCGCCGGTGTCGCAGGCGCGCAAAAGGGCGATGCCGTTCTGATCGTAGCCGGTAAGCGGGATGTTGTGACGGCAAGTCTCGGCGCTTTGCGCAATGAAATCGCGAAACGCGAGAACCTGATCCCCGAAGGCGTGTACGCGCCGCTGTGGGTTACGGAGTTCCCGATGTTCGAGTATCACGAAGATGATGACCGCTACTATGCGATGCACCATCCGTTCACTTCACCACTGGATGAAGACGTGCCAACGTTAGAGCGCGCAGTCAACGGAACGAAGGAACTGTTCGGACAACTTCGCGCGAAGGCCTACGACGCAGTTATAAACGGAGTCGAGGTGGCCGGCGGCTCGATTAGAATTCATCGCCGCGATGTGCAGTCGCTCGTTTTCAAAGCCTTAGGGATGACCGAAGAACAGACCCGCGCCCGTTTCGGGTTCTTTCTCGACGCGCTTGCTTACGGCACACCGCCGCACGGCGGGATCGCTTCGGGAATTGAGCGCACGCTGATGGTGCTTGTGCCGACCGACAACATTCGCGACGTGATGGCCTTCCCCAAGACTGCTTCCGCTCAGGACCTGATGATCGATGCTCCGGGCGAAGTCGATCCGAAGCAGTTGGAAGAGCTGCATCTGAAGATTGTTGAAGGTGATTAGTTCAATTCGCGCCTTCGCTCCGTTAGGAGCCGGATGTCTATAGCACCAGATCTTCCTTTTGGTTTTTAGCTCCGTCAGGAGCGCAATATGTCTTTCGTATTGCGCTCCTGACGGAGCGCATTTGATTTTAGGGGAGCAAATTCTATAAACATCTCGCTCCTGACGGAGCGAAACCTGCGACCTGATTCTTCGTGACTATTCATTTAACGACAGCCCAGTTCGAAGCGATCATCGCGCACGCACGCGAAGCCTCGCCGCAGGAATGCTGCGGCCTGATTGGCAGCCTATTTGAAGGTACGGTTCAAACCATTTATCGCGCGCGGAACGTCGCCAGCGATCCGCTGACCTCGTACGAAGCTGCTCCTGAAGATCTATTCGCGGCGCAGCGTGCGATGCGCGAACGCGGCGAGCAACTGTTGGCGATTTATCACTCGCATCCGCGCTCATCAGAGCCGCAACCGTCGGCTACCGACGTGCGTCTTGCCTACTATCCATCAGCGGTTTACCTTATTGTTGGACTCGGAGGCCCGGAGCCTTGTCTACGCGCATTTCGCATCGATGAACGCGAAGGACAATGGGCGCGGGTCGAATATCAGATTAATGACGTCTTGAGTCGCTGAAACCGAACAGAACAGGCGCTCGTAGAACCCTCCAATGCAGCCAAAGCGCAGCAAATACGACACGAATCCGCTGGACGGAAACGTCGCGGAGCGCGCCGACCAGGATTGGGGTCGAGACACCGGCTCACGCGACGATCCACCAACACAGGTCATGAGCGGAGGAGTAACGAGCGAAATCGGCCGCTCGTCCAACGAGGCGGCGCGCAGCAGTCCAGAGACTGAAGCTCCCACGCGTCGAATAGACGATTCGTATCGTTCGGTATTTGCCTATGGCCAATCCCAGGCCGCGACGTATCAGCCACCGCGCATGCCTGACGCGAACATCTATCAACCGCCACCCGGGCCACCGCCACAGCTTTATCAGCCTCCGCCGGCGCCGGCTGGGGCCCAGCCGGGCTCGCATAAAGTTGCTGGCTTGGGCATTCCGGAAAAATGGGCGGTAATGATTCCTTACATACCTTTTTTCATCGCGATGATCGGCTCGATAATCGAATTACTACTGGTCCCGCGCACGGAGAAGCGCGTGCGGTTTCACGCAGCGCAAGGACTCGTGATGCAAATTGGCGTCACGGGGATCAGCACCATTCTCGGATTTGCCAACTTGTTTTCCGGCAGATTCACCGGCGCAAGTTTGTTTTCCGCTGCCACTTTTGTATTTCTGATTATTTCAATGGTTCGCGTGTGGCAAGGAAAGCCGCATCACATCGCGTTCCTGGATCCAGCGACAAATTGGATCGAGGATAAGATCAATCCGCGGAATCAGTAGGGGCGCGGTGGTGGTGCACTTTGAACACTCTCATTCACGCTGCGGCTTTAGCCCGGCGGCAAGCTGCCGCAGTAAAACAGAAACCGTTTAAAACGGTTTCCACCCGCCGCGCGCCGACCTGATCGCCGCGCTAAAGCGACGGCGAGAATGGGATTGTTTTCAAACTCAACCATTACCCTCCGCTGCTCCCACTGGACGAGTCCCGGCGGTTGTGCGATGCTCACCTTCATTCCTCGTAAGTAGTCTGATTAACGTCCGAATCACGCACCGATGAGTACCGTCTTCGACGAAGCAGTTCTCGAAGAGCGACTTGAGATAGATCTATCCACGCTGCCTTCGTTGCGGCCGGAACCAGACCCTGTCGTGGTTCTGGCGCTCGACATCGGCACGTCGGGGACGCGCGCGGCCTTGTTCGACAGCCGCGGAGATCAAATCGAAGGCTCGTTCCTCCACATGCCGGCCGGCGAATATTCTGAGCTGCTTTCCGGTAATGACGTGAACGCCGACGTGCTGGTTGCGTCTGTCGCGCAACTGCTCGATGCCGCGGTCGAGCGTGCAGAGGAATTTGTCGCCCGCATCGACTACGTTGCCGCGGCGTCCTTTTGGCACAGCCTGATAGGAGTTGAAGATGCCGGCCGCGCCATCACGCCCTTGCTCGGCTGGGCCGACACGCGCGCGTCAGAAGCCGTACTTGAGCTACGCGGGCTGCTTCCGGAAGCTGAAACGCACGCACGCACGGGTTGTCGTTTCCATCCCAGTTATTGGCCTGCCAAATTGCTGTGGCTGAGAAAATCCTCACCGGACGTATTCGGGAGAGTTCGGCGGTGGCTGTCATTTGCTGACTATTTGTATCTTAGGCTCTTCGGGAATTCGGCGACCAGCGTATCGATGGCGTCAGCCACCGGGTTGCTGAATCAGACCACATGCGAATGGGACCAAGATACTTTGTCCGCGTTGGACCTCGACGAAAGTTTCCTTCCGCCGGTCGTTGCGCCGCGAAGGACAGCCGGGGAACTACGTGACGAGTTCATGTTGCGTTGGCCGATGCTTGAACGGGCAACCTGGTTTCAGGCGATTGGTGACGGGGCGGCAAATAACATCGGCGCCGGCTGCGTGTCGCGCGAACGCGTCGCGTTAACGGTGGGGACATCGGGCGCGCTGCGCCTGCTGTCCAGCCGTGCCGCACCGACAACCTTGCCGCCCGAATTGTTTTGCTATCGCGCCGATCGCGAGCGCGTCGTGATCGGCGGCGCGTTGTCTGACGGCGGTGGATTACTGCAATGGATTCAGGACTCGCTCAAGCTAACTGACGACGCCGACCTCAATCGTTTGCTCGAGCAGTACGAGCCTGACTCGCACGGCCTTACGATTCTGCCGTTCTGGTCGGGCGAACGTGCGCCGGGTTGGTCGAGCTCGGCAAGCGGAACAATTCACGGCCTGACGGCAGCGACGAAACCGCTGGACATTGCGCGCGCGGCGCTCGAATCAATCGCTTACCGGTTCGCATTGATTGCGGATCCGCTCGAGTCACTCGCGCCGGCAGTTTCGATTACGATCGCCGGCAAAGTTTTCTTGTTGTATCCGTTCTGGGCGCAGATGATGGCCGACGTTCTCGGCCAACCGGTCGAACTTTCTGCGTTTCCCGAAGCCACAATTCGGGGGGCGGCTTTGCTTGCGCTCGAAACGATTGGCACAATAGACACTCTCGAAACAATTAAGTCAGAGCCGGTGCGAACTTTTGTACCTGACATGCAGCGGCATGAAGTTTATCGGCGGGCGATAGAGCGACAGCAGGACTTGTATCGTCGCCTGCTAACCTGAAACCTGAAACCTGAAACCTGAAACCTGAAACCTGGAACCTGGAACTTAACTAATGAGCGCAAGAATGCAGCAAACACTCGAGACGACACCCGAACTGGATCAGTTGTGCATTAACACGATCCGCACCTTAGCCATTGACGCAGTGCAAAAAGCGAACTCGGGCCATCCCGGCTTGCCTTTGGGGGCGGCGCCGATGGCTTACGTTCTGTGGACCCGCTTCATGCGCTACAACCCGAAGAATCCGAAATGGGAAAACCGCGATCGATTTATCTTGTCCGCCGGCCACGGCTGCATGTTGCTCTACGCGCTGTTGTATCTGACCGGGTATGAACTTTCGCTGGATGACATCAAGAATTTTCGGCAATGGGGATCGCAGACGCCGGGACATCCGGAGAATATTTTGACGCCGGGAGTGGAAGTCACGACCGGCCCGCTGGGTCAGGGTTTTGCCAACGGCGTGGGCATGGCGATGGGCTCGGCGCATCTGGGCGCGAAGTTCAACGAAAAGGATTTTCCGCTCGTCGATCATTATGTCTACGCGATCGTCTCAGACGGTGACCTCATGGAAGGCGTCGCTGCCGAAGCCGCGTCGCTCGCGGGACACTTGAAACTCGGCAAGCTCATTTACCTCTACGACGACAACAAGGTCACTATCGAAGGCTTCACCGACCTCGCTTTTTCGGAAGACGTGCCGAAACGATTCGATTCGTATGGCTGGCATACTTCGACAGTTGAAGACGGCAACGACCTGGCCGCGATCGAAGCAGCGATCCGTGACGCGCAAGCTGTCGCCGATCGGCCTTCGCTGATTTCAGTGCGGACGACGATCGGGTACGGCATGCCGACGGCGGGCACGCGCAAAGCGCACAGCGATCCGCCGGGCGAAGCCGCCGTGCGTGAAACGAAACGACATCTCGGCTGGCCGGAAGACAAAGAGTTCTTCGTGCCGGAAGAAGCTTTGGCGCACTTTCGCCGGAGCGTAGATCGCGGCGCGCAGCATGAAAAAGAATGGCGCGCGCTGGTTAACGAATATCTCAAGAAGAAACCGGAACAGGGAAAACTCTGGCAACAGATGATGAGCGGCGAACTGCCGGCTGATTGGGAGAAGCATCTGCCTTCGTTTGAAGACGCCGAGGCGATGGCCACGCGCGTCGCAAGCGGAAAAGTCATCAACGCGCTGGCGCCGCATCTGCCGATGCTGATTGGCGGTTCGGCCGATCTGGGCGTTTCGAACAACACCGACATCAAAGATGGTGGAAGCTTTGGAGCCGGCAACTATGAAGGGCGCATCATTCACTTCGGCGTACGCGAGCACGCGATGGGATCGACGATGACGGGAATCTCTCTGAACGGCGGCTTAATTCCGTTCGGCGGCACGTTCATGACATTTTCCGATTACATGCGGCCAGCGATTCGGCTCGCGTGCCTGTCTGAGGTCCAGGTCATTTACGTGTTTACGCACGATTCGGTCGGCCTTGGTGAAGACGGTCCGACGCATCAGCCGGTCGAGCATCTTCCCGCGTTGCGCACCATCCCGCATTTGTTTGTCGTGCGGCCCGCCGACAATCACGAGGTCCGCGAGGCTTGGCGGCTGGCGATTCTGCGGCGAGATGCGCCGACCGCGCTTGCATTGACGCGCCAGAAAGTACCTTTAATTGATCGAAAGACCTTTGCGTCAGCCGAAGGGTTGAGGCGCGGCGCTTATATCCTTGCCGAAGCCGAACGTGTCGCTGGGGATGAGGTCAGTATCCCGACCAATCGGGATAGCGACCGGGTAGCGCCCGCGTTGATCCTGCTCGCTACCGGTTCAGAAGTGTCGCTCGCTCTCGACGCCCGCGAACAACTTCAAAAGGACGGCGTCGCAACTCGCGTAGTCTCAATGCCCTGCCTCGAACTGTTCGAAGAACAATCGCAGGCGTATCGCGACGAAGTTCTGCCTCCTTCAGTGACCGCGCGTCTGTCAATCGAAGCCGCCGTTGGACAGAGTTGGGATCGTTACGTCGGGCTCAAGGGAGACAAGATTTGCCTGGATCGCTTTGGCGCGTCCGCGCCGGGTGACACTGCGCTGAAGAACCTGGGCTTTAATGTCGAGAATGTAGTGAAGCGTTCATACGCGTTGATTAAATAATCTTTGAAGATTGCGGAGGATAATTGCAGAGTTCGAACCCAAACGAAAACCCCACCAACCCTTCAGAGTTGGTTCAAGGCTGGATTCGATACAAGAACGGAGAGATTTCTCACGACGACTTTGACCAACTCGTTCTAGATCGCGAGGCCGCTTCAGTTGGGTTAAATGCAACAAATGATGCGCCTTCATCAGATTTGCTCTGGAAGCAGTACGAGCTACACGTAGATCTTTATAAGCATCTACTTGAGCTTACTCTGAAATTCAACGGCTTCTATTGGGTTGGTACCGGCGCTGTATTATCTTTTTATTTCTCTAAAAGTAACGAGCCCATGATCAAGTACGCTCTACTTTTCCCGGTTCTAGTCAGCGTCTTGCTGGTGCCGTTTTTCGCGTCCGGGGTCGTTCTGCTAAATGTCACCCGTAAGCATATCTATAACTTGAGTGCGCGGATGGGTTTGTACATCGCTCCTGAAATAAACGTGCTCGGGGCTTTACTTGCATCGACTGCTTTTCTATTAATCATCGTCGCGGGTTCGCTTCTCTGGTTCTTCTTCCCAAACCTAATCTGGGTTGCAGTTCTGATACTCGCTCTTACGTGGGTCTTTCTGTGGCTCCTTTTTCGAGACTGGTAATCCATCGCTTCCTCGCTGACTCCTCTGCATCAAATCTGCACTGCCTTCTCTCACCATGCTAGAATCCACGCTTTCATTAACTTAGTCTTGCAGGAGAACAACATGGCAGACGTTTCTATCCGTCCGAAACCAAATGGTCCGTATCTCGTCGAGGGGGATGTCGATATTTACGACACCGCGGGCAACAAGATTCCAACCGAGGGCCGGCCGAAGATTGCGCTGTGCCGGTGCGGCGCCTCGTCAAACAAGCCCTTCTGTGACGGCACACACAGCCGGATTGGCTTTCAAGCTGCTGAGACTCTCAATCCTGAGAGCGCCGAGCCGCAGACCTAATTGATGCGCTTTCTTCGAAGAGCGTCAGAGTACCAACTTCAGTTGGGGATTCCTTCAGCACAAGGCCCGACTAAAGTCAGAACTCTGACGCCTGTTCTTTTTCGCCTCGCGGTTCTCACCACGTTCCTCGTTCTTGTTCCCCACGCTTTTGCGAAAACCATCCGCGTGATGACCTACAACATTCACGTAGGCATCGGTATGGATAAGAAACTCGATCTACAGCGTATCGCCGACGTCATCAGCAAAGAAAAGCCGGACCTGGTTGGGTTGCAGGAAGTCGATCGCGGCGTGCAGCGCACGCAACGAATCGATGAGATCGTCGAGCTGTCAAAGCTGACGCGCATGGATTACGCGTTCGCCTTCAACCTTCCGTATCAAGGGGGACAATACGGCGTCGCAATTCTTTCGCGCTTTCCCATTAGAGCAACCGAGCATCGGCTGTACAAAAACCTTCGCGAAGCCGAACGACGCGGCTTTATCCGGGCGGAAGTAAGGATAGACGGGCGCGTGGTTCACTTTGTGACAACGCATCTGGACTATCAGCACGACGACGGCCGTTTGTTTGAGGCGCAACAGATGCTGGCGTTTCTAAGCGATGTGAAAGCGCCGCTGATTGTCGTGGGAGACTTTAACGACATTCCGGCAGGCCAAACGTCTCAATTGATGCGGAATGCTTTTGACGACGCCTGGATTGACGGTCCTGGAACCGGTGAAGGATTCAGTTACCCGGCTGACAGACCGACGAAACGGATCGATTACATCTTTACGCGGCGGAGCGATGGGATTAAATCTAAGCGAGCCTGGGTGGTTAACACGCTCGCTTCCGATCATATTCCCGTCGTAGCGGACCTGGAGCTCCCGGGGCAGTAGCCCGACCGTGAGGGAGGGCGTCTCACGTTTAGGTGACGCCCTCGTTTACACTCGGACTACTGCCCCGATCTCCAAACGGCCACTCACCGCGCATTCGCGCCCGAATGAAGTAAATCGTCAGACCTACTACGACCAGCACCGCTGCGTAACGCACCTCTTTCAAGAAGTTCCTGCGCGAGATGAGGACATAGACGAACCCGGTAAGTGCGAGCAGCGCCGGCACCGGATAAAGCCACATGCGAAATGGTCGCGGCAAATCAGGGCGGCGCACGCGCAGGACAATCACGCCCACAATCTGCGCGAGGAATTGCACCAGAATCCGAATCACCACAAGCGCCGCGATCACGTCGGCCAGACGGAAGAAACAGAAGACCGCCGCGATGCCGCCCATCACCAGCAAAGAGACGTAGGGAAAACGATGTCGCGGGTGGACTTTCTCGAACACGCGGAAGTAGTTCCCATCGCGCGCTGCGGCGAAAGGCACGCGCGAGTAGCCCAACAACAGCGAGAACACTGACGCAAACGCCGTCCACATGATTAGGGCCGTGACCACGACGCCCGCCTTGGTGCCATAGAGTCGTTCCATGAACGATGAGATGACGTAACGCTGCGCGGGCGTGTTCGCGGTGCCCGCAAACTCGCGCCAGGGGATAACGCCGAGGATCGAAATATTCATCACGATGTAGATGATCGAGACGAACAGAATCGACAAGAGCAGCGCGCGCGGAATCGTCCGCGCCGGGTCTTTCACTTCGCCGCCGAAGAAGCAGACGTTGTAATAGCCCCAGTAATCGTAGACCGCAACCAGCAGCGCCGCGCCCAGTCCGGTAAAAAATTCCGGTCGCAACGTGAATGCGTCTGGCGGAAAATCCAGCGCGAGTTTCGGGTCGAAGTGTGTGACGCCGGCGAAAATGATCCAGAGGATGGTGAGCATCACACCCATCCAAAGGAACTTTCCGAGGCGTTCGATCAGAGTGATCCGGCGATAAAGCAGGAAGACGGCTAAACTGACTGCGCCAATCGCTACAAGGATTACCGGAAACGCGTTAATGTCGACGTTTCCCAGGATTGGAACCGCGACTCTTGTTTCGTGGCCCATCCCGGGAAAAATGTAGGTCGCGTATTGCGCCAGACCGATGCCGCCAGAAGCAATCGACAGCGGGGCGCTGAAAGTGAGCTGCCAGATGAATAAAAAAGACATCATGCGGCCAAGCTTTTTCGGACCGTAAATCTCTGAAAGATAACGATAAGAACCGCCGGAACCTGGAAATGCGGCGCCCAGCTCAGCCCAGACAAGCCCGTCACAGGTGACCAATATCGCGCCAATGATCCAGCCCAACATCGCTTGCGGCCCACCCATCGCCGCGATGATCAGCGGAATGGTGATGAACGGGCCGACGCCGATCATGTCGATCATATTCAGCGTCGTCGCGCCCCAAAGTCCGACGCCGCGAATCAGTTGCGGTTCATCATGGCTCGGCGTCGTCGAGGCCGGCGGTTCTGTTTGGTTGGACATTTTTGACAGACTGTTTACGTGAAAATCGAGGGCTTGTCGAGTGGCGTGATGGGTTCTTATTCACACCTCGCTTCAGCGAGGTGCATGGTCGACTCCTGGGTGTGAGAAAGCCGTTTCAACGGCTTCCATCAGAACCGTTAAAACGGTTGATGAACAAGATGGCGGCCTTGCAACCACCTGGCTAAAGCCAGGTGTGACTGAGAGACCTGGCGATCGACATACATTTCGCTCCTAAAGGAGCTTCATGTTGTAATTGACACTCATTGAGCTACAAACATTTCGGTCCGATGGACCGCAGACCTATGAAGCTAATCGACGCTATCAAGATCCGCTTTAGCCGAGCGCTTTGCGGCGCGCTCACCATCTCCCTAATTGCTGTCTCGTGCTTGGCGCAACCTGCACCGGCAACGGCCCAACAATCTTCCGCCGCTCGCATTGCCCTTTATCAAGCGCTGCTTGATCTGGCAAATCCGTGGACAGTCATGTGCGTCGCCGCGCATCCGGACGATGAAGACGGCACTTCGCTGATCGTGATGCGGCGCAAGTACGGCGCGCATACGGTCAGTCTGTTCTCGACGTTCGGCGAAGGTGGACAGAACGCGATTGGCCCGGAGCTTTACGAAGAGCTCGGTGCCATCCGCGCACGCGAAACGATGGCCGCGTCCGAACTTCAAGGCTCAGAGCCTTACTTCCTCGGGTTAAGAGACTTTGGGTTTTCGAAATCCCGAGACGAGACTTTTGAGAAGTGGGGACAGGAAGAAGCTCTCCGTCGAATGGTCCTCCACATTCGCCGGCTTCGACCCGACGTCATCATCACGAATCACTCAACCACGAGCAACGATCACGGTCATCATCAAGCGACCGCGCGTCTGGTCGTCGAAGCATTCGACACGGCCGCAGATCCAACTAAGTTTCCGGAACAGTTAAAAGATGGCGTGACAACCTGGCAAGTCCAACGACTTTTCGTGCGTGTTCGCGGCAACCCGCCGGTGCAGAACCCCGACCGTCTGGGAGGGGGTCAGCAAATCGTCACAATCGATCCGAACGAACGAGATCCCGTTCGTGGCACTTTGTTCGCCGAACAGGCCTTATCGGCACTGCAAAAACACGCGACACAGGGCCCCTGGCCCAAGACCTTCGCCGAATTCACAGCGCGCTTTCGCGCTTTCAGCGGGCAAAGCGGCGCGGCGGGTCAAATGCCTCCGATTCGTTACAGACTTGAACGCGAAGCGAAAGGCGCGGACACGCTACCGAAAGAACCGCGCAATTTTCTTGACAGGCTCCGTTTGGAGGCAGGAACTCAGCCTGCTCCGGCCCCAACAATTGACGGAAAGTCTCTCGCGGAGTCTCTCGAAAACCGTCAACTACTATTCGAGAAACTGGTCGAGTACGCTTCAGAGTTGCGCAGAGTTCAAGT
Source organism: Pyrinomonadaceae bacterium (assembly GCA_035273405.1). Classification (GTDB taxonomy): domain Bacteria; phylum Acidobacteriota; class Blastocatellia; order Pyrinomonadales; family Pyrinomonadaceae; genus UBA11740. The sequence continues at coordinate 22,831 of DATEPC010000018.1, forward strand.
AATCGACTCAAGAGCCATGCGCCCGATATGGGCAACTAGCGAAGCCCTCGCCGCGGCCTCAGGAATATCTGCACACCTGGTTCCGGATCGGCCGACGGTGGAACCGCGATCAAATATCTCCGCGAAACTAGTGGTGTTGAACAACAGCACCAGCCAGGCTCGCGTTGGTCCGGTTTCGTCCTGGCTGACGGACTTCAATGGAGAGGTCAAGGTCCTGGCCAAGGTTGCATTCAACGGGAACACAGTGCCGGCCCGTCAAGCCGAGACCTTTCCACTGTCGCAAGTGGTTCCATCAACTGCGACCATTACGGTTCCCCATTCAGATCATCTTTACGATAACGCCTGGCGCGGCTTTGTCATGGCAGTGGTCATGAACTTTGAGGTGAACGGAAAGCATTTCAGTCTTAACCGGCAATTACCCGTCGACGTTGCGCCGCCGCTTGAAATTGAGGAAGTTAACCCGTCTCCGGTTGTTGTCACCCGTCCGCAAGTTGGTGCAAGCAGCGCCGGAGTCGACATCCTTCCCCTCGTTCCGCCGAAGGTCACGGTCAAACTAATCAACCGCCTAAACCGGCCATTTCGAGGCGAGTTGGCGTTTGGTCAGGAGAACCGGTCGCCGGAAGCCAGACAAAAGATCGAACTCGCTTCACAGGGAAGCAGAACGTTAACCGTCACCATTCCCGTCAGGGAAAACAGTCGGGCGGCGAGCGGTAGCCCTTCACGGTTGGCCGACAACCTTTGGTTGAGCCTTAGAAACGCCGGTTCTCACGAGAACCTGATTAAGCGCAAAGTGCCCGTGGTATGGGTTGATGCGCGCGTCAATCGAAAGGTCAGCGTCGGCTACGTCCGCGGGTTCGATTTCAGTCTGCCGAATGCTTTGAACGCGCTCGGCGTCGAATCAAAAGAATTGAGTGTCGATGACGTTAAGACTTCTGATCTGTCGAAGTACTCATCCATCATCGTTGATAATCGTGTCTATGAATCACAGCCGGCGCTGATTGCGACGAATCAGAAACTGCTTGACTACGCGAACGCGGGTGGAAACCTGATCGTCTTTTATCATCGGATCGATGAATTCAATCCGAACCCGCAGCGAAACCGGCCGCAGCTCTCGCCTTACAAACTGATTCTGGGAAACGAACGCATCACGGACGAGAATGCGCCGATCAGCTTTATCGAACCGGATCACCCTTTACTAAATAGTCCGAACAAACTGAACCAGCATGATTTCAATGATTGGATTCAGGAGCGTGGGCTCTACTACCCGCGTGAGTGGGACCCGCAATTCAAGGCGCTGCTGCAATCAAACGATCCGAATGAGCAGCCTTTGAAAGGTGGGCTGCTCGTCGCCGATTACGGCAAAGGGCATTACATCTACACAAGCATGGTTTGGTATCGCCAGTTGCGCGCCGGCGTTCCGGGTGCGTATCGCATGCTGGCGAACATGATTAGCTACGGCCACCAATAAACAAGCCACAGATAAACACGGATAACACAGATAAGAATAATAAGGTATTTCTATCTGTGAAAATCTGTGTGCATCTGTGGCTAATCGTCTTCCAGCTTCTCTTTCACTCGCACCAGAAAATCATCGACGGCCGCATCAATTCGCCGTTGCAGAGCCGAGTTGAGCCGCGCTTCGCTCATGAAAGCCACGCCAGGATGCAGTTCCCAGGCGCGCTTGCGGCGCAGTTCCACCTGCTGCGAGATATCTACCCGCGTCGTGCCCTGGCTGTTTTCAAACTTCAGTGAGTAACGCAAAAGGTTCTGGGTTTCATTTATCGCCGGCGACCACTCAATCGTGTTCAGGTTGGGTGACGTGTCGCGTACCGGAAATGAAAAACGAATTCGACCAACGGGCGTGTCAGTCGCAATCGTCCAGCGGGCCAGTCCCGGCTCGCGATGAATGCCTTCGATGCCCCAGAGCATGTCGGCGAGGTTGTTGAGATTAGCGAAAAACTCGCGCACCTTCTGGAGCGGCGCTCTTATTTCGAGTTCCCTTTTGAATGAAGACTTAACGCGAAACATGGAAGGACAGAAGTCAGAGATCAGGGGTCAGTTCCTGTCTATTCATAAATCGAATCCGATTGTTTAGAGGCGGGCGTTGCCCGCCGACCGACGAGGGCAACGCCCTCGTCTAAACATTCTTAGGTCCTTTTGGTTAACTCAAGTGTTTTGGAGTTCCCGGCCCGTATCCTCGTACCAGCAGCGCGTGCACCAACGATGCCGGGCCGCGCGTTCTTCAATTAAGTATTCAGCCGAAGCGGGCAGGCGCTTCACGACTTCGCGCTCTTCGTCGTTGAGTTCGCTCCAGGCGCGTAATCGGCCGGTGTCACATCGCCGGCATTGGTTTTCAGGCTCTATCGTCAATTTTATCCGAAGCGCATGATTCGTTCGTAGGCCGCGCGAATTTCTTTCATGCGCGAGCGCAACTCAGCGCTCAAGGCAGTTTCGGGTTCGTAATCCAGTCGTCGCGCGATGTCGGCGAACGCCGCATGAGACGTATCGGGCAGCGTCGCCGATCGTCCTACGACCAGTCGCGTTTCGTGATCGACCGAACGCAGCAGCCGGTAACCGTCGCGCAACGCATTAAAATTCGCTTCGTCGATCGAACCCGCGCCGCGCAACCGTTCCAACATACCAAGCGTTGTTCGATCTGCTTCATCATCGGGCACGTTGTCGCGCAACTGCAAGTACCGCACGGCAAAATAAACGTCGAGCATGCCGCCCGCGCCATGCTTGATATTGATCGCCGCCTGGCGCCTGGACGTTTTCTCTTTCTCCAGTCGTGCGCGGACGCGATGAGTTTCTGTAAGCAACTCCGCCGCGTCAGTTTGCCTGGCCAACTTGTGAATGCAGTGCCGGGCTTCCGTCTCCGTTCTCGCGCCAAAGTCACGATCACCCGCAACCGCGCGCAGCTTTACATACGCGAGCCATTCCCAAATTGCCGCGCGCTCTTTCAAATAAGCAGGAAAACTCTGGGCGCTGGAAACGATTGGGCCTTTTTGGCCGTCCGGACGCAGGCGCAAGTCAACACGATAGAGCGAACCTTCGCGCGTCACGTTCGCCAAGGCCGCGATCGTTAGCTCGACCAGCCGCGCGTAGGCTTCATCATGAGTTTGTTCCGCCACCGGTGATGGCGCCGACGCGTCGTAAACCACGATTACGTCGAGGTCTGAGCCGTAGTCCATGCCGCCGCTGCCCAGCCGCCCCAGGCCGAGAACCGCGACGCGGGGCTCGGCGGCGAGGGCGCCGTGCCGACGCGCGAGTTCGTCTCGCGCTATCCGCAGCGCCGCGTCAATGCTCTCCGCTGCCAATTCCGTCAGCCGGTGATTGACTTCGTCGAGAGCCATGTCACGCGCGGCGTCCCGCGCGGCAATCCTGACCAGAGCCTCGGACCAATGACGGCGCAACGCGTCAAGTTCCGCGCGAAAGCTGTCCTCGAGGGGAAGGGATCTCTGGAATTCGCTCGCGTAGTTTCGCGGTCGAATCGAATTGTCTTCTGCTTCAACCGCGTGAATCAGAACGGGCCGGCTGACGATCATTTCGCCGAAAACGTCTGAGACGCTGCAAAACCGAATCGTCGATTTCAGCTCCGACAAAGTAACCGCGGCATGTTCAGCTTCCTTCTCCAGCGAACGTGCAATTCTCAAAGCGAATGACAGACCCCGGCGCGGGTTCACAGTTGCCAAAGCGACGCTGCGCAGCCACGCCGTGAGTTCGTCAACGCCCGCCAGCGCGCCTGCGCCGTCAGCTTCAGGTGAAACCAAATGCTTGATTAAGATCGAGGCGGCCTTCGCCGCCACCGTGGCTTCGGGATCAGGTGAGTGCGCACTAGATCGAGACAGCCGGCCCAGGTGTTCCTCCTCCACCGCGTCAATGTCTGCGTCGGCGAACACGCGATCAAAGACGACGCGGACATTAGTCGCATGACGTGTCATTGTGCCGTCAAAACCGCTGGTCGGATCTTGTTCCGAGAAGCCCATGCGCCGGGCGATCAATCCCCGCCGCGCATCGTCCTTCGGTACGGAATGAGTCTGGAGGCCGTGCTCCATTTGCAGACGGTGTTCGAGGCAACGCCAGAACTGGTAAGCATCGGACAACTGCGTGTGTTCGAATTCTGTAATTAACGATCGATCGGCCAGGCGCGCGAGACTGATCAAGGTATGGGGAGTGCGCAGCCAGGGGTCACGGCCTCCGAAAGCAAGTTGAAGCGCCTGCGCGATGAATTCGATTTCGCGAATCCCGCCGCGGCCGAGCTTTACGTTGAAGCCTTTGTCGCTGCGCTCGCGTTGAATGTCGATCTTCTGCTTTGAGAGCCGAACATTTGACAGCGCGGCGCTGACGCTTACGTCTGTGCGATAGATGCGATCAACGACGGAGGCAGCGAACCGGTGGAAAAGCGCCTCGGAACCGGCGGCCGCGCGCGCGCGAATCAACGTTTGCAACTCCCAATCGTCAGCCCGTGACTTGTAGTAAAGAGTTGCCTCATTCAACGCGCATGCCAGCGTGCCTTCGCGGCCATGCGGCCTTAACCTAACGTCCGTGCGATAGGCAGCGCCTTCGCCGCTGGGTTCGCCAACCAGACGCAAAATGTGTTCAGCCAGCTTGACGTAATATTCTCGATTCGTGACCTGTCCACGCGTCCCGCCAACAGCGGTCACTCCTTCATCTGAAAAAAGGAACATCAGATCGATGTCCGAAGCATAATTGAGCTCCCGAGATCCGAGCTTTCCGAGCGCGACGACGCAAAACTCAGTCGCCACAACGCGGCCTTCCGCATCGATTCGTTGTGGTGATCCAAATCGGTTGTCCAAACGTTGTCGCGATAAACGGAGCGCGTATTCGAGAATTGCGTCGGCAAGATTCGACAACTCCTCAGTTGTCTCAGCGACTGTGTGCGCCCGGCGGATGTCGTGCAGGTAGATCCGCAGAAGCTCGCGGCGGCGAAAACGCGCGAACATATCGTGCGGGTCGAGCTGTGAGTGCGTCAGCGCAAACCGCGCCAGCGACTCGCCGATGTCTTCGCGACTGCGGACGCGCGTGTTGAGGCGTTCGCGTTGTAACCAGCCCAGGTAGTCCGCATTTTGTTCCAGCGTTGTCGCCAACCACGGACTCCACGCCGCCAGCGCCAGCACGTCCAGGAACAGACCCTTGTCGCGCTCAAACAGTTTCGCGATCGAGCTGTCGCGTTCGACGAGCCGATCGTACAGAACCTGCGGCGTGTGCGAGTCAGGTAGTTTGTTGAGCTGGTCGAGCATTCCGAAGAAGCCATTCTACGCGGCGATATTACAGAACCGCGAGCGGTAGCGAGCGGGATAAGGGCACCGGCTATCTGAGAAAAAATAGCGAAGGAGGTTTTGATCCGGTGGGACGACGGGGCAGTAGCCCGACCGTCAGGGAGGGCGTCCGTATCAGTACCCGGAGCGATAGCGACGGGATCAGCCACTCAAGTTGCGTCCTGATCCCGCTCGCTACCGCTCGCGGTACTGACACGCCCTCCCTGACGGTCGGGCTACTGCCCCGCTTTTGCTTTACACGTCGTAGTACATCGAATACTCCAACGGATGCGGCCGCATGCGCAGCACCTGAATCTCACGCTCGCGCTTGTACGAAATCCAGCGATCGATCATTTGCGGCGTGAACACGTCGCCTTTCAAAAGAAAGTCGTGATCGTTCTCCAATGCGGTCAGAGCATCATCGAGCGAGCCGGGAAGACTCGGAACATCCTTCAGTTCTTCGGGGGAAAGGTCATAAATGTCCTTGTCGAGGGGCGCGCCGGGATCGATTCGGTTCTGAATGCCGTCGATTCCGGCCATAAGCATCGCCGCAAACGCGATATAAGGATTGCACGACGGGTCGGGCGGGCGAAACTCGAGGCGTTTCAGCTTTGGATTCGTCGAGAACATCGGAATGCGAATCGCCGCGGACCGATTCCGAGCTGAATAAGCCAGATTCACTGGTGCTTCGAAACCCGGAACCAGTCGCTTGTAGCTGTTCGTGGTCGGCGCGGCAAAGGCGACGATAGCTGCCGCGTGCTTGAGCAGGCCGCCGATGTAATGCAGGGCGGTTTCAGACAATCCTGCGTAGCCGTCTCCGGCGAACAAAGGTTTGTCGCCTTTCCACAGCGATTGGTGGCAATGCATGCCCGAACCATTGTCGCCATACAGGGGCTTCGGCATAAACGTCGCAGTCTTGCCGTGCTCGTACGCCGTGTTCTTGACGATGTACTTGAATAATTGCAGGTTGTCAGCCGTGCCTAGCAGCGTCGCGTATCGGAAATCAATTTCGCACTGGCCCGCGGTAGCAACTTCGTGATGATGACATTCGACATTGATGCCGCACTCAGCCAGCGTCAGCGAAATCGCCGAACGAAGATCGGCGAGCGTATCGATCGGCGGCACCGGCACGTATCCCTCTTTCGCGCGAATCCGATGACCCAGGTTTGGCCCGAACGTGTCGTTGCTGTCTCGCCCGGTGTTCCAGTGACCTTCGTCTGAATCGATCGCGAAGCCGGCTTTGTGCGGCTCGTTATGAAACTGCACGCTGTCGAAAACAAAGAACTCGGCTTCGGGGCCAAAGTTTGCCACGTCGGCGATTCCCGAGCTCTTGAGATAGCTCTCAGCACGTACCGCAACCATGCGCGGGTCGAACGCGTAGCCCTGGCGGGAAAGCGGGTCAACTGCATTCGCAAACAAACACAGCGTCGGCTCGTCCGCGAACGGATCCATCCAATGGCGACTAGCGTCCGGGACCAGGAGCATGTCTGACTCGTGAATGGCGGCCCAGCCCCGAATGGACGAGGCGTCAAAACCAAAGCCATCCTCGAACGAGTCTTCCTCCAGCTGGCTGATCGGAAAAGTCAGGTGCTGCCAGGAGCCGGGCAAGTCGGTAAATCGCACCGAGACAAATTTGGCCTTGTGCTCAGAGGCGTACTTCAACACAGTTTTAGCGTTCATCTGATCTCCTGTCTGGAAAAGTGAGTGATGTGCTTGACCTTCGCCCCTTACGGCTGTTTGGTGCGAAGACTTTCGTGGACCGGACGGTGTGTAGCGCGCGAAGAAGCGTCATGAACCGCGCATTAAAAAACGTGCATTATAACCGCGGAATTCGTTCTGTCAACAGTCTGTTTGGGTTTTATTTGCGCACTGCAAAACATTGTGCGCGCGGCCATGTCTTGGACAAAACACGCGAGTTTCGGCATTTAGCGAAGAAAACAACACAATAGTGGCGGAAAAAAGTTATAGACCGACCCTTCGTTTTCTGTTAAATTTTCCGCTTAAGGTTCCAACCCCAATATATCCGCTCAGAATTGCAAGCCCGACCCGTCGGGATTGTCGCGCGGACAAACGCGTTAAGAGAACTCCAGGGAGAGACCGCTAGTTGACCACAGCTATCGAACAGACAGTCGAAACCTACGGAATAGAGAATTGGGGCGCAGGCTACTTCGACGTAAATCGCAAAGGAAATTTGATTGTCCGGCCCGCCGAAGGCGATCCACGCGCGGCGGATGTGCGTGAGATCATCGAGGATCTGACGCGCAGGGGAATCTCAGCGCCCGTGCTGCTGCGGTTTCCCCAACTGGTCGCCGGGCAAGTACGCAAGTTGCAACGCGCCTTCAGCAAATCGATCCGCGAGTTCGAGTACCAGGGCGCGCACATGTGTGTGTATCCAATGAAGGTGAACCAACAACGTGCGGTCGTCGAAGAATACCTGCGCGAAGGCTCGCGTTACGATTTTGGCCTCGAGGCCGGTTCGAAAGCTGAGTTGTACGCAGCCATGGCGCTCGAGCAGTCGCCCGATAGCCTGCTCGTGCTGAACGGTTTCAAAGACGAAGAGTTCATCCAGTTGGCTTTCGGCAGCGCGAAGTCGGGCAAGCGGGTCGTCATAGTTATCGAGAAGCTGAGCGAGCTCGATCATATTCTCAGGATCGCCGAAACCCACGAAGGCAACTCGCCTATCATCGGCATGCGCGTGAAGCTCTATTCGAAGGGCTCGGGCCGCTGGGAAAAATCAGGCGGCGAAGCGGCGAAGTTCGGACTGACGACGACTGAACTGCTGGAAGTTATCAACCGGCTAAAAGAAGCCGACCGCATCGACATGCTGAAGCTGCTGCACTTTCACATCGGCTCGCAGCTTACCGACATCAAGCGGATTAAGAACGCGATGAAGGAAGCCGCGCGCGTGTACGCAAAGGTCTACCAAATGAAAGTGCCGGTTGAACTGCTGGATGTTGGCGGGGGCATGGCGGTTGATTACGACGGTTCGAAAACCGCGTTCGATTCATCGGCCAATTACACGGCACAGGAATTTGCGAACGACGTCATCTACACGATTAAGCAGGTCTGCGAAGACGAAAATGTACCGCATCCGACGATCATTCAGGAGTCAGGCCGTTTTCTTTCGGCCTATCACGCGATTCTCGTGACGAACGTGCTCGACGAAATCGAAACGGTCGTTGAGGACATCACGCCGATTGAAATCGAAGAGGACGATCCTCAGGTTGTGATTGAACTTGCCGATCTGCGCGAAACGATCTCGATTAAAAACTATCGAGAGTACTATCACGACGCCCTCGAGCATCGGGAAGAACTCTTCACGATGTTCAACCTCGGTTTGATTTCGCTGGAAGACCGCGCGAAGGGCGAAGTGCTTTTCTGGGACGTTTGCGAGCGTGCGGATCGATACGCGCAGCAATCGAAATACGTTCCTGAAGAATTCGGCGAGCTGCGGCGGCTGCTGTGCGCGAAATACCTGACGAACTTTTCCGTTTTCAAATCTGCTCCCGATCACTGGGCGCTGGATCAGCTTTTTCCGATCGTGCCCATACAGATGTTGAACAAGCCCCCGACTGAATTTGCCACGCTGTGCGATATCACCTGCGACTCAGACGGTGTGGTCGATAAGTTCGTGGACCTTCACGACGTCAAGCAGACTTTGGAATTGCACAAGCTGACTGCGAACGAGCCTTACTATCTCGCATTCATGTTGGTCGGCGCTTATCAGGAAGTGATGGGCAACAATCACAACCTGTTTGGTACCCCGCACGAAGCACAGATTCATATCGACGAAGAAGGCTATCTCATAAAGAAAGTGATTCGCGGAACGACGGTCGGCGAAGCCGCGGGGCGCGCGCGTTACGAGCGCGGATTGCTGCACGATGGCTTTCGCCGGCAGGTAACGCAACGAATTAAAGACGACGAAATGAGCGAAGCGGAAGGCGCGGAACTTGTGGATTTTTACGAGTCGCGTTTCGACGCATACACATACGTCGCAGTTAACGGTAACGATAAGGGAAGCCGCGGCCGCCGTCGTCATGATGATTAGGCATTTCAGACCGTTTAGAGTCGGGCTACTGCCCGACGACGGCGGGCGGTAGCCCGCCGCTAAACGTTTTCAAAGAAGCGAGCAAAATTATGGTCACACAACGCAAACCTAAACCAAGTAAGTATCTGACAATTCCAACTCGGCCCGTGCAAGTTGATCGCGATCGGTCTGTCGCCGGACTGCTGGAAAAGATGGAAGGCGCCGGCTTTGGTGGACGACAACTTGCGGAAGCGCACCGTATCTGGCTCGACATGCTGGGCGACGCGACCACCATCACCGTCACTGCTTCAGGGGCATTGATTCCGGCGGGCATGCGTCGCCTGCTGGCTTACGTCATCAAGAACCGTTTCGTGGACGTGCTGGTGCTGTCCGGCAATGTGATTTTCCACGACTTGCACGAAACGCTCGGGCGTCATCATTTTCAGGCGCACCCAAACATGACCGATGCTGAGTTGGAAGTGGCCCAGATCAATCGCATGTGGGATTTGCTGGCGAGTGAAGAGGAGTATCACGAAGCGGAAGAGTGGGTCGGCGGGTTTGCCAGCCAGCTTGACCAGTCGCGGCCTTACTCAACCCGCGAGTTCCTGCATTTGCTCGGTCGTGAACTGGCTGAGATCGCCGCGGAAGATGGCGTGCTGACCGCGGCTTACAAATCGCGCGTGCCAGTCTTCTGTCCGGGTATCGGTGATAGTGGGATTGCCGTGGGCATCGCCGGCTCGCGCTTTGAAAAGAAGAACAACTTTACGTTCGATCTGGTCCAGGACGTGCTCGACCTGACGCAGATCGCACTGCGGGCGCGCGTTTCGGGCCTTATCAGCCTGGGCGGCGGCATTTCGAAGAGCTTCGGGAAGCAATCGGAAATGGCGGCGCACATCTTCAAGCAACAAGTGCTCGGGCACAAGTACGCGATTCAGATCGCGGCTGACTCGCCGCATCCCGGCGGCCGTTCCACTGCGGTAGTTTTTAACGAGCAGGAGATCTACGGCAAACTTGCCCGCAACGCTCTGACGGCTTACGTCAATTGCGACGCCACGATCGCGCTGCCAATCATCATCACCGCGCTTTCACAGACGGCTGCGAAGTACATGAAGGGCCGCCGCCGGCCAAACTTCACGTTTGCCGGTAAAGACCTGATGATCGACGTCCCGTAAGAAATTAGCCGCAGATATACACAGATTCACACAGATAAGAAAAAGACGTTTTGTCATTATCTGTGTTATCCGTGTTCATCTGTGGCTAATTTGAATTTGAAGCTTCACTTCCGCTTGGTTAGACTCGCTTCATGTCTGAATCGCAGTCCCTGCCGATGAACTTCGGTGGCATCGCCGAAGAAGAATTCTCCAGCTTCGAAAATTCACGCGTTTTGGTTTGGCCAATTGCGTATGAAGGCACGGTTTCATACGGCGGTGGCACGGGCAAAGGCGCGGCGGCCATCATCGACGCGTCCCGCAACATGGAGTTGTACGACGAAGAGACCGATGCCGAAGTTTTCAAGCTCGGCATTCACACCCTGGACGAGTCGCCATCAATCGATCCTCCTGAGCGGATGATGAATTCGCTTTACGATCGGGCAAAGGAACTTATTAGCAGCGACAAGTTCGTCACGATGATTGGCGGCGAACATTCGGTGAGCGCGCCCGTGATTCGCGCCCACGCCGAGAAGTATTCGAACCTCTCAATCCTGCAAATCGACGCGCACGCCGACTTAAGAGACACCTACGACGGCACACCCTATTCTCACGCTTCAATCATGGCGCGCGTCGTAAAGGACCTGCAGATTCCCGCGGTGCAAGTTGGCATTCGATCCATCTCAGTCGATGAAGCGCGCGTGCTTGATCAACTGCCGACACGAATCTTCTGGGCAAAAGACATCGTCGGCCGCGACGGTTGGTGGGATGAAGCGGTGGATGGGCTTACTGAGAACGTTTACCTAACTGTTGATATCGACGGTCTCGATCCCTCTTTAGTTTCCGCGACGGGAACGCCTGAACCTGGTGGGCTGGGCTGGTACGAGACGATTGGGCTGCTCCGCACCCTCGCGCGCAAGCGCAAGGTCATCGGCATGGATCTGACTGAGTATTCGTATGTCGAAGGCCAAAACGCTTCCGCGTTTTTATGCGCGAAGTTAATCTATAAGACGCTGGGCTTTGTGTTCGAGAAAGAAACGAAGAAGGTGCGAGGCGTTTCTGCTCCGTAGGAGCCGAATGTTTATAGCAACGGGATATCAGGTTTTAATAATTTCAAGCTCCGTAAGGAGCGACCAGGTCGCTCCTTACGGAGCTTGAGTGAACCTGTCGTTCCAAGGTTTCTATAAACATTTCGCGCCTAACGGCGCTGAACTTACGTCAGCTTCTTCTTGTACGACTCCTTCAATCCTTCCTGGGCCAGTTCGTGCGCGTCGTAAACATTCGGACGCGAAAGCACTGCGCGATACTGCGCCAATGCGTCGTTCCGCTTGCCGCTCAGATCCAGGGCGCGGGCCGCGTAAAGTAACGCCATCGTCGCCAGGCCCTGCTGGGCTCCGGGCGCGCTGGCAGCAGCGAGAAATTCCTTTGCCGCCTTCTCATTTTGTCCCGCGGTCAATAGCGCTTCGCCGTATTTGAAGTGAATCAGATCAAACTGCTTGCTAGCCGTTTCGCGCAAAGACTTGTCGCGCAGAAGAGTTTCAAAGGTTGCGAAAGCTTCAGTCTCAGCCGCAGAGGTGGCCGCCGACTGATTCGCTTTGCGTTCGAGCGCGGCCTGGGAAACCAACGCCTCAGCGGTTTCCAGCTTATACAGGTAATTTCGCGGGTACTTCGCGCCTAATTCACGCCCGAGCGCCGCTGCGTCGGTGAATCGGTTCTCGCGCTTGTAAAGCATGATCAGCAGCGTCTTGGCGTCTTCCTTTACCCAATTGCCTTCGCGCGCGACGCGCTCAATAGTCGCGATGCCACGCTTCTTCGATCCGCGATGTCCCATAAAGCCGACTGCGATCTTCGTCGCCAATGGCAGCGCGCCAATCGTGTAGTCGTAAAGGCCGATCGTCATTTCAGCGTCGCGGTAACTGGGATCGAGTTTAATTACCGCTCGATGCTTATCAACCGCGTCGTTGCCGTCTTTCAGCGCCGCTAAGTGCCGGCGCTCAACCGTCTCTTCAAACGACGCCTTCAATCCTTCAATCGCCCCGAAGAAGTACAGTGCCTCAGCGTCATTGGGATTCTGCTTGAGACGTGCTTCCACCAACTGCCGCGCCTGCCGCGTATGAGTGCGAAACTGATCGACCAGCTTCGGATCGGCCTTGTCTTCGTTCTTCGAATAAAACGAATCGCTGTTGTAAAGCGATGCCTGCAAACGACGTGTTTGATACAGTGCCTCGATCAGAAGCGTATCCGCCAGAAACTGCGGGCCGGCAGGATAATTCGGGAAAGCGACAGCCATTTCCTTGAAGATCTTGCGCGCGCTTTCATAATCAAGATTGTAGAGCGCCTCAGATCCCGAGATGCGAAGCTGCTCGAATTTCGCGCGCTCGTCCGGCGTGAGCCAGGTCGAATCAGCTGGCTGCCCTTGCGCGACAAAGGCCAGCGTTAGAATTAGAAAAAGAATGTAGATGAATTTCATAGAACCTAACCTGTTTCTTAATTGAAGATACCCATCGCAATCTCAAACACGGCTCCGACAGCGGCGGCGGTGAACATGATTCCCTGCCAGGGCTTGTCGAAGATTCCCAACTTCTCCTTTTGCCTCTCCACTCTGAACACCTCTGTGTAGGCAATGGCCGACGCGGCGCCTTTTGAATTTGTAACGACAAAATGATCTTGGGCGAAACCAGTGATGCGGCCGTTGGCCTTTTTTCCGTCATTTAACTTCACGTTCACCCGCTTACCGAAACCCAGTTTATTAACTTCGGCTTTGGCTGATGCCGCATCTGATGCCAATGAACGTTGATTGCGCTCTTGTGCAACGATCGCCACCGTATACAGCAGGCAAAAAAGCAATACGACGATTGTAGCTGTCACTTGTTTCCCCATTCTGGTTGGATCCCAGGTACGCATGCCTCCTGGCATGCTGCACGTCAAAGGCATGCGTACCGCGCGCATCACGAAAAGCTCTCCACGTACTTCACGCCGCTGCCGGTGTTGAAAAGCACTACTCGTTCGTTCGGCTTTACCGCGCCTTCAGCCAGAAGCTTCTTTAAAGCCGGCAAGCACGCCGCGCCTTCGGGCGCGCAGAAGATTCCTTCCGCCGCACCGATCTCTTTTGTAGCGGCAATCAGTTCATCGTCTGTGACGGCGAGAGCAGTTCCACCCGATATGCGCAATGCATCAAGAATCAGAAAGTCGCCGATCGCTTTCGGCACTCGCAGGCCTGACGCGGTCGTATGCGCATTGGGAAACTCATCGGCGAAGCGCTTCCCTTCTTCGAAGGCGCGCACGATTGGCGCGCACCCGGCCGCTTGCACAGTCACCATTCGGGGGCGCTTTGAGTCGATCCAGCCCATCTGCTCCATTTCATCAAACGCTTTCCACATCCCGATTAATCCAGTGCCCCCGCCCGTCGGGTACATGATCACGTCGGGCAACTGCCATTCGAACTGCTCGGCAAGCTCATACCCCATCGTTTTCTTGCCTTCTATTCGATAAGGCTCTTTCAAAGTCGAAACGTCGAACCAGCCTTCAGCTTCTTTACGCCTGCCAACTTCGGCGCCGCAGTCGGTAATCAAGCCGTCCATCAAAGTCACGTGCGCGCCCGTCTGTTCACATTCGATAACGTTGGCGCGCGGCGTGTCCCTGGGCATGAAGATGTGCGCCTCCAAACCGGCGCGTGCGGCGTATGCCGCCAAAGCTCCTGCCGCGTTACCCGCCGACGGCACAGCCAGTTTCTGTGCGCCTAACTCTTTGGCCATCGAAACCGCCGCCGTCATGCCACGCGCTTTGAAACTCTGCGTCGGATTCTGGCCCTCGTCCTTGATGTAAAGCTCGTTCATGCCCAGCGACGCGCCGAGCCGCGACGCGTGCACGAGCGGCGTGAAGCCTTCGCCCAACGTAATTACGTTCTCGTCGGACCCGACCGGCAGGACCTCGCGGTAGCGCCACAGATCGGCTCCCCGGTGCTTGAGTCTCTCCTTTGTCAAAGACCGCGCCGCCTGCGCCAAATCGTATCGAACTAGCAGGGGCTTTCCGCATTGCGTGCAAAGGTTGTGCAACCGTCGTGCCTCGTGCCGCAGGCCACACGCACCGCATTCAAGATGAGTAACGTTCATGAAATTCGCAGGGTCCTTTCCGAAAAGTGCCCGCGTCATGATAGCCGTTTGCAGGCGTGTCCGTCAGGTGGAGCTTGAATGCTGCGCGTCGGCGTGCACTTTCGCGGCGCAGCAGTTAATCTTGTCAAAACTCAACAAAAACAGGAGACGCACATGGCAAATCGCACTGCGGTTATTCAGACGAACAAGGGGACTATTAAAGTCGAACTGCTGGAAGAGGACGCGCCCAAGACTACTGAAAATTTTCGCTTGCTCGCAGAAAAGGGTTATTACGACGGCATTATTTTTCATCGCGTCATCAACGGCTTCATGATCCAGGGCGGCGATCCGACGGGCACCGGACGCGGGGGTGCTTCAGCCTGGGGTGGAAAGTTCGATGATGAAATTGATCCTTCATCCGAAGTTTACAAACGCGGTTACAAAGCCGGGACGGTGGCGATGGCCAACGCCGGTCCCAACACCAACGGCTCGCAGTTCTTCATCATGCATGTTGATTATCCGCTGCCGCCGAGCTACTCGATTTTTGGCCGCGTCACCGAAGGACAGGATGTCGTGAATGCGATTGCGACTTCGAAAACCGCTTCAGGCGATCGCCCGATTGAGGAAGTGCGGATGGAGAAAGTGACGATCGAATAAGTTACTGGTCAGTTGTCAGTTGTTTACTTCAAGAAGCGAATTCCGGATTCGATCCGCGACGAATGCCTTTGCCTGGGCGACTGCTTCTTCCAGATCTGATCCATTCGCCATGGATGCAGCGATCGCTGAACTCAGCATGCAGCCGCTTCCGCGAATGTTCGGTGCTTCTATCCGTTCGCTTCGAAGAACGGTTACCTGGCCGTTATCGTCGAGCAGATCGATGGCATTTGAGCCCTCCCTCACCGTCGGGCTACTGCCCCGCGGACCCAAGTGTCCACCTTTAACGACGACAGCCTGCGCGCCAAGTTCACGAATCTTCGCAGCTGACTGACGCATCTCGGCTTCATTGCCAATGTTCATGTCCGCAAGTTTTGCAGCTTCGGGAATGTTTGGCGTAACTACTCTCGCCAGCGGCATTAGTTCAGTCACGAACACTTCAAAAGCATCGTCTGACATTAACTTGCCACCGCTCGTCGATTCCATCACCGGATCGATCACCGGCGCGGGCAGATCGTTTTCGCGAATGAGTCGAGCCACTTCGCGCACAACTTCGGCCGTCGCGAGCATTCCGATTTTAACGGCCACAATTCTCGTCGCGCCCATGATCGCTTCAATTTGTTCGCGGACAGAGTCAGCGGATTGATGTTTCGCACCGAAGAACTTCTCGGCATTCTGAAAAGTCATTGAGGTGATGGCGGCGACGGCTGTGCAGCCGAACGATTCAATCGTGCGTATGTCGGCAATGATGCCTGCTCCCCCGGATGGATCGAATCCGGCTATCGTCAGGACTACAGGTTTGAATTCCCCTCCCCGAACGCGGGGAGGGGTAAGGGGTGGGGTTAAGCCGCTCACAACCTCTCCCCCCAGCCCCCTCTCCGCGAGCGGAGAGGGGGAAGACCATCGCAGATTGTCGCGTGCTTCTTGATCATCACTCAGTTTCAGACACGCAAGTCTGTACAATTTCGTCCAGCCGTTCGAAGTCTTCAAAAAGGCTAATTCCGGCAATGCCGCTCGCGCCGGCTCGCAAACACTCGCGCGCATTCGTCACGTCAACTCCACCGAGCGCCAGTACAGGAAACGGCGCCAGCTCCTTCGCTACGCCTGCCAACTTCGCGAGTCCGGCCGGCGGGCCGTAGGTTTCTTTCGACGGTGTCGCAAACATCGGCCCGAAGACGACAAAATCAGCGCCAACTTCTTTCGCGACCCGAGCCTCGGCGAGCGAGTGCGTTGACACACCGATCAGGAAGTCTTCCCCGAACGTGCATCGAATTGTGGCAGTGTCGATTGACTGCGTCGTCAAATGAACGCCATCAGCGCCGGCCGCGGCGGCGACGTCAGCGCGATCATTTACTAACAAACGCGTTTCGGATCCGAGCGTCAGCGCTGCGCTCTGCTCACTAAGCTCAAACAGAATACGCGCCGTCAGACGTTTTTCTCTCAGTTGAATTAGTTCGAGGCCGGCAGCAACCGCAGCAGATACCTGTTCCAGGATATGCCTGAACTCAGGACTCTCGGGCGTCGTTGTTTCCGTGCTTGCGCCGCGGGTAATCAGATAGCGGATCGGTTTGGACAGGTCGAATCTCATTCGGTGCGACAGCTTGTGACCGCGGTTTGGGCGAGCTTTCCACAGTTGAGCCGCCGCCGTCCAGCACGCTTACGGTCTTGCGAAAATGAAACAGCTCCCAAAGTCCCATCGCGATGTTCAAAAGGCCGATGCCGGTGACGGTGCCACGCACCCACCCTGAAGACACGAAACGTTGCAGGCCGTAACCGGTTTTACGCGCGGCCAGCAGCAGAAAATAGTTGTTGCCCCAGTCGCTCAGACCCCACCAGCCGTGCGGCACCCAGGGCAGAATGGTGAGCACAATGCCAATCTCAAGGCATAGGATTATGTAGAAAACTACCGTGAGTCTTGATGACATGACGATTGAACCACAGCGGACACAAAGAAGAAAGAAAAAGCGAAGTAGTTAGCTGCGTCACCTGTTCGGGACTCGACCCCGAGGTCTTTTTGTCTTCTTCCTCAGTGTACTCTGTGGTTAATTATTTCGTCACGTATGATGCCGAATAAATGCCGGAAAGAGAAATGCTCAGTTAACCAGTTGTTCTGAGCGGGTAACGGGCGGCGTAATCGTGCTCTTTTCGCCGAGTCGCGTCTTCAAGGTCTTTACGCGCTCGTTCACGTTCCGGTATGAAACGTTATTTCCGTAAACTTCGGTAAATGATTCCAGGGCGTGATGCAAATCGCCGGCTTGCTCATAAGCAGCGGCGATTTCATACGTCAGCGCCATGCGCTCTTCGTCTGAAACGTGGGCGGCGCTCAAGCCTTTCGCAAACCATTTGACGGCCACTTCGGGCACGCCGGTCTGCACGAAACAATGTCCCAGCAGGTTGCAGCATTGCAGGTAGCGCCCCGTGCCGTCTGCCGGCGACGTCAGACTCGCGGCCATTTGAAATTCTTCGAGCGCGTCTTCAAACAAATCCATGTCCTTGTACGCGAGCCCCAGATTGTAGTGCGTTTCGTAGTCGCCATTCGCGGCAGCCTCGCCTTCACTTTCGCTCGACGCGCGGTACTCCTCAAAGATTTCAGCCAGGCCTGCGTCGATACCCATCTCGACGGGCGCGCGTTCATTCTCTGGCGCTGCGGCTATCGGCACGTTGAGTGCAATTTCAGGTTCGGGCTCGGCTGGTTTCTCTGGCGCTGCGGCCAGCGGCACGTTGAGTGTAATTTCAGGCTCGGGCTCGGCTGACGCTGGCGCGATGTCGAGGTCGCTTGTGATCGCAACTTCGCCGTAGTCGATAACGGGTGAAGCACCTGTCTCAGGAACTGTCCCGGTCTGAAGCTGGTTGATCTGCTCACGACGCGCAATGATGTCTGGGTGGGTACCGCATTGCTGCTCCAGCAACTCCAGCGTATCAATCGCTATGTCGATGTAGCCTTGCGCGATATAGAAATCGACGCTCTCCAGTTCCTGCCGCAGCATGGCGGCGACGCGGTCATCATCGGCCGGTTGTTCGGTCGCCGCTTCAGACGTTGTGGTGGGAAGCTCTTCGGCAACGATGCTCTCAAAGCTAAAGCCGGTTTCGATCTCGGCGTCGGCCGGCGCCGATGCTTCTTCCGAAACTTCGGCTACTGGGTTCCACTCAAAAGTTGCTTCGTCATTGACGGCGGTGAACTCCTGCGAGTTCGACACGAACTCTTCCGCCGATGCGACGGGTTCCGGCTCGCGCGCGGCAACCACTTCGAACTCGGGCAACGATTCAATCGCTTCCTCTTCGATAGCGCCGCCGAGTTCGTTTAGCCTCGTGACATGTTCCTCATGGGCGGGATCCAGGCGCGTGAGTTGTGTCAGAGCGTAGCGCTCATCGTCATTGAGATCCTGGGCTTGTGCGGCTTCCGCCAGACGCTCGAGTGAGGCCTTAAGGCCGTCCATGTCCCGCAGCCACCAGTTTGCGCGCGCCACCAGACGCAATGCCTGAACGTTGTCGGCGTCGCTGGCGAGCAGCTCATCAATCAGAGCCAACAATTGCGAGTCCTGGCGTTCGGCCAGCATCTGCTCAGTGATCTTCGCAACGACGCTCACTGCCTCAGCGATCTTGCCCTGACGCACGTACAGGCGCGCGACTTCCGTGAATCGCAAATACGAACCCGGCTCGCCCCCGACCAATGATGCCGTAGCACGTTCAGCTTGTTCCGGCTCTTCAGCTTCGAAATACGCGTCAGCCAGTAACGTCAACAACTCATGGTCTTCAGGGTTGCTCTTGAGTGCTTCTTCAATCAGCTCCGCAGCCTCGTCGGCGGTGCCACGTGCGCTGTGGGCCGCGAGCACACCTTTAAGCGTCTCGTAATCATCGGGCTGAATCACCAAAGCCCTGCCAAAAACTTCCAGGGCTTCATCGCATGCCCCGCGCGCGACCATCGCCTGGCCAGCTTCCGCAAAACATTCCGCCGCTTCTCTTTTCAATCCCAGGTTAAGGTAGCCGTCAGCCAACTTCGTGCGAATCTGTGTGTTCTGCGGATCGAGGTCGGCAATTTTCCGAAGTGTTTCCAACGCGTTTTGCGCTGCGCCCGCGCGGTTGTAAGCGTCGACAACTGCGAGATAATGCGCGCGCGCTTCAACAATCAGATCCTGTTGCGCGTAAAGGTCGGCCAGGTTCGTAGCTATCTCGATATCGTTCGGCTGTAAGCGATCGATCTTTTTGTACATCGCGATCGCTTTCAACCCGAATCCCTGCTCGCGGTAATGCTCTGCGATACGATGAAAGCAGACCACCGCTTCAGCCGTATTGCCGACGCGCGTATACAGATCGCCCAACATGTTGAGCGCGGTAAAGTCATCCGCATCAACAGCAGCGATCTGAGAGTATTCTTTTATGGCAGCCGCGATCTTTCCCGATTCGAGATACTTCTCGGCTGCGCGCAGAGTCTTTGCTTTGTCAAGAACCATTTGAACCTGAGGGACTGGAAAAACTTTTGAGAACTGTCGTGAGGCTGGATGGCTTGAAGGAGCCGTGAAATCGCGCCGCCTGGAGCGTTTTGCGGCTTAACTAAACTAACACTTCCCACTGGGGGTGTCAACGATGTTGTTCACCAGAAAGTCCATAAATACAGCCGAAAAATGCATAGTTACACTACATCGGCGAAGTTCTTGCGGGTCCGCGCAAACCACCAGTAACCAAAGACAAAGGCAATAAGCGCAAAGGCAAAAAAATATGCCAGCCCCGCCCAGTCCGGGGCTGCGCCATCAAGCATGATGCGCCGGTAACTGCGAATGAGTGGCGTAAATGGATTTAAGTTGATGAAGCGGCGATAAGCCTCAGGCACGATCGTTTCGGGATAAATGATTGGCGTTAGGTACATCCAGGCCATCAGTACGAGGCTGATTCCCTGCACGATGTCCCGAATGAACACGCCCAGCGACGCAAGAAGCCACGCGCCCCCGAGCATTACGAGCAACTGGGGAATTAAGAGGATGGGCAAGTAAAGCATTGTCAGGTGCAGCTCATGACGAATCACCAGAATGCCAAGTAACAAAGCGACCGTGCCGAACATTTGATTCGCGACGGCCGCCACCGTTTGCGAGACCGGCAGGGTTTCAAGCGGGAAAACAACCCGTTTGACCAGATTCGCGCGATTAACCACTGCACTCGCCGACATGTTGAGGGCTTCCTGAAAAGCATTCCAGGGCAAGAGACCACAGAAAAGGTACAGCGCGAAATCCCACTGGGAATCGCTTGCGTTGAATTTGGCTTTGAAGATTCCCGCGAACAGGAGGGTAAAGATTGCGATCATCACGACGGGCGTCAGGACTGCCCAGACGATTCCGAGGACTGATCCTTTGTAGCGCGCCGCCAACTCTCGTTTTGCGAGCGACCAAATTAAATCGAAGTGCCGAGGCAATTCCCACAGCGGTCGCCAAATGGTGCGTCGTGCAGTCTGAGCGGAAATCATTCGCGCCATTGTAGGTTGTCAGCAGAAAGTTGTCAGGTGGACCTCCGATGTAGAGGTGTAAGGAGCTGGCGCGGGCAAAGCCCTTACTTCGCACTTACTGCGTGCGTACTTCCGCACATCCTCACTACCAAAGCACGTCCCTGCCGAAGCGCGCACGCAGTAAGCGCGCGTCTCTCGCTAAAAGCCCCCCAATGCAGAAGCGCGCACGCTGTAAGCGCGCGTCTGGTGAACGCTGAAGAGCGCGCGGTGCGCACTTGGAGCCCTCCCTGACGGTCGGGGGAAGGCCTCGTATCCTCCGCTCGTCCCGATCACGGCTTAACGACGCACTGTGGTACGCTTTTTCACACAATGCCAAAACCGCGCTCTTCAAGACTTTTCCCGGAAATGTCTGAGCCGAACAACGCCATGGCAGGTTCGACGACGGCTGGTCCGCTCGCAGATCGCATGCGGCCGCAAGAGTTGTCAGAGTTTGCCGGGCAGCAACATTTAGTCGGTGAAGGCCGAGTCCTGCGCCGCCTGATCGAAGGCGGTGGCACGCTGCCGTCGATGATCTTTTGGGGTCCGCCCGGCACGGGTAAGACGACGTTGGCGCGGCTGCTGGCTGATCGAACCAGCGCCAACTTTGTGGCTCTGTCTGCAGTCTTCTCTGGCGTGAAAGAGTTGCGCGGCGCGATCGCCCAGGCCCGCCTCGACCGGCTGCGCGGCAGTCGCACAATTCTGTTCATAGACGAGATTCATCGCTTCAACAAAGCGCAGCAGGACGCGCTGCTGCCGGCCGTCGAAGACGGGACAGTGACATTGATTGGTGCGACGACTGAGAATCCTTCATTCGAAGTAATCAGCGCGTTGCTGTCGCGTTCGCGCGTGCTGGTGCTGAACCCCTTAAGCGAAGAAGAGGTGGAAACGATTCTGCGCCGTGCGGTGTCTGACGAAGAACGCGGACTAGCGAGTCTTCATCCGCAGATTTCTGAGGATTTGATTAAGCGGCTGGCGCACCTGGCCGGCGGAGATGCGCGTGTATCGTTGGCGGTTTTGGAGGCGGCGGTTCATTCGACGAAACCGGACCAGGACGGAACTCGCGTCATCACCAACGAGACACTAATCGAGGCGCTCGGCCGCACGCAGTTTGGTTACGATAAGGGCGGCGAAGAGCATTACAACCTCGCATCGGCGCTGATCAAATCGCTTCGTAACTCAGACGTAAACGCTGCTCTGTATTGGTTGGCCAGAATGATTGAAGGCGGCGCCGATCCCGTTTTCATTGCGCGCCGCCTCTGCATTCTTGCTTCTGAAGACATCGGGCTCGCTGACCCGCAGGCCATGGTGCAGGCTGCGGCGGCGGCGGACATTGTGCAAATGATCGGCATGCCTGAAGGATTGTTCCCGTTAGCGCAAGCGACGATTTACCTTGCGCGCGCGCCGAAGTCGAATACCGTCCTGACTGCTTATTCCGCTGCGCATGCTGACGCCGTCGAGACATCCCGCGAACCCGTGCCGTTGCATCTGCGTAATGCGGCGACCCCGCTGATGAAGCATCTCGGCTACGGCAAAGAATATCGGAACGTTCACCGCGATACGGCAGCGAAAGACGAGATGGCGTGCTTGCCGGAAAAACTGGCAGGTCGCGAGTATTTCCCGACAGATGAAACCGCGAAGAATGACGAGCAAAGAGGAAAGGGCCAAGCTCGAAGCGACAAGACGAAGACCTGACGCAGCGAACATCATTCTGCTTTTCTCTTAGGTCTTAGCTGTTTGTTCTTCTG
Organism: Pyrinomonadaceae bacterium; assembly: GCA_035273405.1. GTDB lineage: Bacteria > Acidobacteriota > Blastocatellia > Pyrinomonadales > Pyrinomonadaceae > UBA11740. The sequence continues at coordinate 45,248 of DATEPC010000018.1, forward strand.
TGACCTCTGAGGAAAATTTCTTGTAATGACAACCAAGTCTCAAAAGGAACTCGCTTTTCTTCACGACCTCTACGTCGCGCCCGATTGGGGCGAACGCTTCGCCGAGCTGGTCGATGCGCACGTCCAACTGCCGAAAGAAGGACGCGCGCTTTACGTGGCGGCGGGGACAGGTAGTCATGCGCTGGCTTTAAAGGAGCGCGCAGGAGAAAAGCTCCAATTTTTATGCGTCGATCAAAGCGACGAGTGTCTCGAGTTGGCCCGCGCAAAAGGAGCCGCGATAAACGAGAAGATGCAGTTCCAATGCGAAGTGCCGTCGTCACTGTCTCAGGCCGACGATCATTTCGATTTGGTTTTGGGAAATGCGTCCATGACGCGGCCGGGCCACCTGCGGGACATCTTGTCAGAACTGGTGCGCGTAGCCGCGCCGGGCGGAGCGGTGGCGTTTTGGCTGCCCACGGCCTCCAGCTTCGGCGAATTCTTTTCAATCTTTTGGGAAGCTTTACTCAACGCGGAGCTTGAAGACCACGGCGTCGAAGTCGAGCATATGATCACCGAGCTGCCGACCGCGTCAGAGGCTGAAAAGCTCGCGCTAAGCGAAGGACTCGATGCTGTTCAATCGTGGACGGTGGTTGAGGAGTTCGACTATGAATCAGCCGAGCAGTTTTTTAATTCGCCTTTGATGATGGACTTTCTGCTGCCCGGTTGGCTTGGTTCAGTTCCGGAAGCGGGGAAAGAACGGGTAATCGAGGAACTGGCGAGAATCATCGACGACGAACTCCACAGCGGCGCGTTTGTCCTAAGCTTGAAAGCTACGTTGGTGGTGGGAAAAAAGGGGCGGGTCCAATAAATCTACCCATCAATCTTCCTGGCGGCTGCGCGCCGGCGCGCTTCGTCAAACAAAACTTCATCGTCAACCGATTTGAGTTTACTGCGCGAATCTGTTTCGCCTTCATCGATGCCTTCTTTGAAGGCTTTCTTGCTCTGGCCGAGCGCCTTCGCCAGTTGCGGAAGCTTGGTGCCGCCGAACAGCAAAAGAATAGCCACGACCACCAGTACGACGATCCATTCAGTCCCAATCACAAACAGCAGAAGTCTCATAAGTTCTCCTTGCGCAGCTCAGGCGCGTTATTCGCGCACGCACAACTCGCTGTGGCCATCAGATTCATAAAACAGGTACTTCCGCCAAACCTCGTCCGCACGGCCGATATAGCGCATGATTTGCCGATTCACGTGCAGTGAAAACGCGCGCGGTCGCCGCAGCAGGTGCATTCCCGACTCTTCCGGCGTGCGATTGCCCTTCCGGTGATTGCAGCGTTTGCAGCACGCCACCAGATTGTCCCAGGAAGATTCACCGCCGCGCGAACGCGGAGTGATGTGATCCAGAGTCAGTTCAGCCGGCGAGAACTGCTTGCCGCAATACTGGCAGCACGAATGATCGCGCAGCAGAATGTTCTTGCGCGAAAGCGAGCGCCGCTCAAAAGGAATGTGCCGGTATTCGGTCAGGCGAATCACCGCCGGCGCGTGCATCTCGATTCTTTGCGAGTGCAGCATGTGACCGTTGTGCTCTTCCATGCGCGCCACGCCTTTAAAGATCATTACCACCGCGCGCCGCTCAGTGCATACATTGATCGGCTCGAACGAAGCATTCAGAACCAGGACGCGCGCGTTCATGGTAGAGGCGATATTACGCGAGCCTGTCGGAAAGTGTCAAAAAATCGTGTCGGAGACAATAGGAACGCCCACGGGCCTCACGGGTTTAGCGATTGCGCTGAAACTTCGATAGCCCAAGCGCGAAGTGTGCTCCGCGCATCATGTAGGCCGTGAGCTGAAAAGGAAACCGCGGCAGGTCATTGAAGAGGGCGCGGCTCACGATGGTCCCTTCGATGGCATTGGGCCAGCGATGCCGAAAACCGGGGAGCAGGGTGCGAGGCGAACGGAGGTGGCTCGCCATTGGCGACTGGTGCCTTAAGGTCATGGAGGGGGCGGTCACGCCCCACTCCCTCAACACAGTGCCGGTCAGCCACTCTGGCAGAGGTTTCGAATCGCCCGCCGCCGGCGTTCCGGTTATGCAGGCGTCAAGTAACTCATGCGCCAGCTTGAGCGAGCAGTTTATCCAGTTGGATGTTTGCCGGCTCGGGCCCGCACAGATGTTCCAATCGAAATCAGCTGGTCGCGATTCAACTGCTGCCGCGACATCGCACAACCAAAGCGGCCGCCAAGCGCCCTCGCGCAGCATGTGAATCGACAATATGCGAAGGTGATCTTCGGCACTCGGGATGCGCGCCTCGCTTTCGCCAAGTGTCATCAGCTGCGAGCGGGAGTAGATTTCTTCCCAGTGACCGCCGCCAAGTGTCGCGAACTCGCGATGCAGATCGACCGTCACGCCGGTGGCGGCCAATCTCTTCAACACGACTTGTGCCGCTGCCACTTGCCGCTCGGGGACGCATACATCAGCGTCAACGTAAGGTCTCAATCCTTTGTCCCCGTAAAGATGCGCCGCCGCCAGGCCCTTTACCAACATCGCCTCGATACCCGCGGAATTGAGTGCGCCGAAGATCGATTCAATTCCCTTTCGCTGAATCACGGCCAGAACTGTATTTCGTTCGTATTGGCTGCGAAGTTCGGCGGCTGAAGGAGTGTCTTTCACGTGCGAATCACGCACACGACGCCATGCCAACCCGGCCGTCCCAGCGCCCAACAATTGAGGAGTAATCGCGGAAAGTTCGGTAGCTTCAAGTTCTAACGGAGGTGGAGTTGCGCGCCACGAGCCGGCGAGCGTCTGTGCTATCAATCGACCGACCGATTCTGTGGAGTGATTGAACATTGAGA
>DATEPC010000019.1:0-48818 GCA_035273405.1 Pyrinomonadaceae bacterium
CACGCTACAACTTGCGTCGTGTAGCCAGGCTGGCGCTTGTGCTGTTTCTGATCCTGGTTGTCGTCTCGGGCCTATTTCAAAACTGGTACACGACGATTGTCTCGATTGGCCTGCTGTCGCTGATTCTCGGCCTGGCGGTCCAGACGCCGGTCACAAGTTTCCTCGGTTGGGTTTACATCCTGGCCCGCTCGCCTTATCGCGTTGGCGACCGGATCAAGATTGGCGAAGCCACCGGCGACGTCATCGACGTCAGTTATCTGGATACGACATTGTGGGAATTCGGCGGTGGCGATTTGCTCTCAACCGATCATCCGACGGGGCGCATCATCAGGTTTCCTAATTCCAAGATTCTTGACTCAACCATCTATAACTACACCTGGCCACTGTTTCCTTATATCTGGAACGAAATCAAATTCAGCGTGGCCTATGAAAGCGATCTCCAGTTCATAGCCGAGACGATGCAGCGCATCGCGGCCGAAGAAGTCGGTGAGCACATGATGAAACAAGTGCGCGTCTTTCGCGAGATTCTGGCGCAGACGCCGGTCGATCAATTGGAGGTGCGCGAATATCCCGCGGTGCTGTTTCGCACCAATGCGAACACCTGGATCGATGCGATCGTGCGTTACCTTGTGCATCCAAAGGAAGCCGGCCGCACCAAGACACGTTTGATTAAGAAGTTACTGTTGGAGCTCAACGCTGCACCTGATCGGGTTATGTTTCCGAAGAGCAATGCGAGATAAATGGTACGCGGCGCGCTTACTTCGTGCGCGCTTCCGCAGGAGGGGTTTGCAGAAGCACGCACGTAGTAAGTGCGAAGTGAGGGCCGCATCCTTAACATTTCGCGAAGCGCGCGGAGGCGTGTGCCTAACATTTCATAAAGCACGCCGGAGGCGTGCGTACCGATATGAGAGACATATTTAGAAAATTCGCACAGGCAACTTCGCATGCGGTTGGATCTCCGTGGGCCTTTATTATAGCCGTCTTGATTATCGTGGTCTGGGCGGCCAGCGGGCCTTTGTTTGGCTACTCAGACACCTGGCAACTTGTCATTAACACCGGCACCACAATTATTACTTTTCTGATGGTCTTTCTAATTCAGAACACCCAGAACCGCGACGCGAAGGCCATTCATCTGAAACTCGACGAGCTGCTAAAGGGAGTCAAGGGCGCGCGCACCGATCTCGTCGACTTGGAGGACTTGACTGACGAGGAGCTTGACGAATTGCAAGGATATTACGAGCGCTTACACAAAGAGGCCGAATCGCACGCCACGAAAAGGAAGGGTTCGAAGAAGAAAAAGAAGCGCGCTAAATAATAGATTCTTCCGTTGATTTTGGAATTATCACCATGCTAGGCTGCATCGCCCTCGGGCAGAAAAACTTAAGGAGAAGTAAATGAAAAAGTTGGCTTCGAAGACAAAACTATTAATCGCCTTCAGCGTGTTGGCGATGATTGTAACCGCCACCGCCATGGCGCGCTCAGGCAAGCAGGACTTCGTGCTTCACAACGAAACCGGGGTCGAAATTCATGAACTGTATGTTTCCCCGACTACTAATGACGATTGGGAAGAAGACGTGCTGGGCGTGGACACATTACCCGCCGGCGAAAGCGTGAAGATCACTTTTGAGGATCGCGAGCACCGCGCGAAATGGGACATGAAGGTCGTTGACAGCAAAGGCAACAGCATTGAGTGGAAGAGTCTTAACCTGGTTGAGATTTCGGACGTTACCCTGCACTACGAAAACGGAAAAGCCTGGGCTGAGATTAAGTAGTGGTATACCAACCGCGCAGCGGTTGAATTTAATAGCCGTGGGCCGGGCCCACGGTCACGCGACAAGCACAATCCGACCCTGGAAGGGTCGAACGGTTAAAGCGATTCGACCCTTCCAGGGTCGTCGTGTATCTAGCGTCTATACCGGTGTCGATTAATGCGCGACTCGACGGGGGCATTAGCCCCGCGTCAGGGAGTGCTCCAATGCGCAACTTAATGAGCCCTCCCTAACGGTCGGGCTAATCCCCGAACCAGCCCCGCGTCACTAGCACCGTACTTCATCTTGTAATACCCCGCGCTTTCAGTAGAATACGCGCGCCTTTCCAAACCCGCAGGTGCAAAGGACTCAGTCAATGCGATCACGCGTAATTCTTCTTTGCTTCACACTTCTTTTCATCATTGATCCGGCTCTCGGGCAAAAGCGAAACATCACCGAAAGGGATCTGTTCAGCTTTAATTGGATAGCCGATCCGCAGGTGTCCCCGGATGGGTCGCGGATCGCGTTCGTGAAAGCCACCGTCAACGACCGGAAGGACGGGTACAACACGGCGATATGGATTGTCTCAACGGCAGGCGGCGAGACGAAACAACTGACGGGTGGCACGCGGGACACTTCGCCGCGCTGGTCGCCTGACGGAAAGCACCTGGCGTTTGTGCGCGTGCCAGAGAAAGACGGCCGGCCCGAGTCGCCCCAGTTGTTTATGATTTCGCTTGATGGCGGCGAAGCGTGGCAGTTCACAACCGTCCCACGCGGCGCCGGCAATCCACAATGGTCGCCTGACGGGAAGATGATCGCCTTCGCGAACGGTGCAACAGCCGAGGAAATCGCAAAGCAAAAGGAAACTTTGCCAGTACCGCCGCCGACTGCAGGCGCCCAGCCCGTTGCCTCGCCGTCGCCGACGCCCGCTGCTTCACCGAAGGCCAGTCCTGAGCGTGAGAGTGACGTGCGCGTGATCACGCGCGCTGTTTATCGCTCCGACTCCGGCGGTTATCTGGACTTCAAACATCCGTCACACATCTGGATCGTCGAAGCGCCGCGCACCGGAGCAGACAAAGTAACGCCCAGGCAACTGACCCGCGGAAAGTACAGCGAGGGCAACGTGACGTGGTCGCGCGACAGCATGTCGATCTATTTCGTGTCTGATCATCGTGACGAGCCTTACTACGAATTACCGGCGACGGATTTGTACCTGGTTTCGATCTCAGGAGGTGAACCGAGAAAACTGACCTCGTTCGACATGGGCGCCGGCGCGCTCGCCGTCAGTCCCGACGGAAAGCGCGCTGCCTTCTATGCATCGACGACAAAGCCGGTCCGCTCATACTCACAACCGGATCTTTGGGTCATGGATCTCAGCGCTAATGCCCAGCCGCGCAACCTCACGACGGCTTTCGATTGGGACGTTGGGGCGGGCGTAGGCGGTGACAACTCAGCGCCGCGAGGTGGCGGCGGCAACCCGCCGATTTGGAGCGCTGATGGCCGAACGATTTACGCCCCATTTGCGAAAGAAGGTCGAGCGAACATCGGCGCGTTCGATGCGGGAAATGGCCGGCAGACAAACGTGACGACCGGAGATCATGCCGTCATGAACTTTCGGGCGACGGCTGATCGTTCGAAGTTCGCTTTGCTGATTTCGACGCCGACACGAATTGGCGATTTGTTCTGGCTTGAGAAACCCGGCGCGGCGCCGAAGCAGTTGACGCGCATCAATGACGATCTGTTCTCAAAACTGAATCTGACTGAGCCGGAAGACGTTTGGTACACGAGCTTTGACGGCAAGAAGATTCAGACGTGGGTGCAGAAGCCACCCAACTTTGACCGATCCAAGAAGTATCCGCTGATTCTGAACATTCACGGCGGCCCGCATGCCGCGTACGGCTACATCTTTGATCACGAATTTCAGTGGATGGCGGCGAAGGGTTACGTCGTGCTCTATCCGAATCCGCGCGGCAGCACGACCTACGGGCAGGATTTTGGGAACATCATCCAGCATAAATATCCCGGCGATGACCACAAAGATTTAATGGCCGGCGTCGACGAATTAATTCGGCGCGGCTACGTCGATGAAACGAAACTTGGCGTTACGGGAGGAAGCGGCGGCGGGCTTTTGACGAACTGGGCAGTCGGTCACACGGATCGGTTCAAGGCCGCCGTGTCCCAGCGCGATATCTCGAGCTGGACCGATTGGTGGTACACGGCGGACTTCACGCTGTTTCAGCCAAGCTGGTTCAAAGCACCGCCGTTTGAAGATCCGGAAGATTTCAAAGCCCGCTCGCCGATCACTTACGTCAACAACATCAAGACACCGATGATGTTCATCCTTGGCGAAACGGACTGGCGCACACCAACCTATTCGGGCGGCGAACAATTGTTTCGCGCATTGAAGTACCGGAAGATTCCGACGGTGATGGTTCGCTTCCCGAACGAGAATCACGAACTCTCCCGTTCAGGACAGCCCTGGCACCGCATTGAGCGGCTTCAGCACATCGTCGGCTGGTTCGATAAGTGGCTGATGGGTGCGAAGAAGCCCGAGTATGAAGTGGCGCAATGACTGGGTCGGTCCTCTGAGCAGTTTCGACGAGCCCTCTCCAATAACGGGAGTGGGGCAATTCTGTTGACCTAGCGCACGGCTCGGCGGGGCATTAGCCCGACCGTAAGGGAGGGCTCCCACTGCGAGAGCTAATGAGCCCTCCCGGACGGTCGGGCTAGTGCCCGAACCAGCGCCACGCAGTAACACCAGTTCTCAACAGCCCACATTGTTTCCTTAAACCTGGCTCTTCGGTAGAATACGAACTTCCCGATAATCATCAGATAGAAAGTTAAACTCACATGATCAGGAAATCTCTGGCATTCATATTCTTGTTGTTGGTACTCACGGTCTCGGCCTCGGCGCAAACTCAAACAACGCCTACGCCATCGCCCACGGCGACACCTACCCCCAAATCCCCCTCGGCAGGAAAACAGAAATACGAATCACTTCTCGAAAAGGTGAAGAAGGGCGACCGCACAGTCGATTTCACCGAGCTGCGACTGGCATTTTATGAGTCCTCTAACTACAACCCTTATTCACCAATGCTTACCTACCGGCCTCTGTGGGGCGCCCTGGCGCAGAATAATTACGCCGAAGCCATCAAGATCGCCCAGTCCGTTTTCGAGAAGAACTTTATCGAGGTTAACGCGAATATGGTCGCGCACATTGCTTACCGCGAGACGGGCGATACCGAGCGCGCCGCGTTTCACCGATTCATGGCGGATGGATTGCTGGCCTCGATCAAGTCCACCAAAGATGGCAAGACCCCCGAAACGGCCTTTGAAGTCATTTCAGTCAGCGAGGAGTACGGTCTGATGCGCTCGTTGGAGCTGCGGCCCATCAAACAGTCGTTGGTTGAAAACAAGGGACACTTTTTTGACGCCCTCGTCGTCGTGGATAAGACGAACCAACAAAGCACGGTCTACTTTAATATCGATAAGCCCTTCACCTGGAAGAAGGATTGAAACGAAGAGTTGTCAGTTGTCAGTTGTCAGTTGTCAGTTGTCAGTTGTCAGTTATCAGTTGTCAGTTGTCAGTTGTCAGTTGTCAGTTGTCAGTTGTCAGTTGTCAGTTGTCAGTTGTCAGTTGTCAGTTGTCATACGAGTTGTTTCGAGGAATGATTCGACTTTGATTATCTAAGCAACTGACCACTGACAACTGACTACTGACCTCCTACTCGATGTCGCACACAACTCCATTCTTCAGCGCATCTTTGACTGCCTTTGTCATAAACATGCTTTTCGCCGCCGCGGCTGCGGGCGTTGCTGCCCAACCCGCCGGCGGCAAGACTACGACCACTGAAACAAAGTCGAAGCCAGGCTCCAGCACCAGCACGCCTAAACCGACAAAGCCGACAAAGGCTGCAACGGCGTCGTCATCGTCGAGCAGGCGCACGAATTCCGCACCGGCATCGATTGACGGCAAGTGGTGGACAAGCGGCAACGACTTTGGCGCGTCGGAAGTGGTCTTCACGCAGAGTGGCGCGAGCGTTACCGGCACCATTCAGTATTCCGACGGAGGAACTGGAACAGTTAGCGGAACAATGGTGGGCAAGCGACTTCAATTTACGTTTGCCGATGCGAACGGCCGAACCGGTTCAGGCTGGTTGGAATTGAGCTGGAATAATTTTCTCGGCGGCCCCTGGCGCAACCCACGTGTACGGGATGGCTCGTGGACAATGATGCGTATCGAAGGCAAGTGGTGTTTTGGTGGAAGCCGGAACCGGATTCGAACGGTCACACACAATCAACGCGGGGAGATGTTTGTCATCGCTGAAGACGGCACCCGCAGCACTGGCCAGTTGCAAGGGCCCTGGATCTATCTGACGTCCGACGACGGGATCACGATCAAGGGCGATACAGACTTTCGCGGAAACCGCGTCAACTGGTCGACGGGCTTTTTCTGGACCTGGTGCGGGCGCTAGTCAGGTTTCAGGTTTCAGGTTTCGATGACGAGAGTCGAGTCACGACATCCAAAAGATTCTTTATTGCACCTGACGACTACTGACTACTGACATCTCACCGCCCACTGCTCACTGCTCACTGCTCACTGACATGAAACGAGTCGGCATCATCGGTGGCATCGGGCCAGAGTCAACCGTCGAATACTACCAATACATCGTCGCCGGTTATCGCGAGCGAACGAACGACGGAAGCTATCCATCCATCGTAATCAACAGCGTGGATCTCGATCGGCTGGTCAAATGGATCAATGCCGATGAAATGGATCCGTTTACCGACTATCTGGTTGCGGAAGTAGAACGGCTCGAGCGCGCGAACGTTGACTTCGCTGTCCTGGCGGCGAACACCGCTCACATTGTTTTCGATCAGATTAGCACACGTACGTCATTGCCTCTGGTGAGTATTGTTGAGGCGACACGCGATAAAGTTCAGGCACTTGGATTGAAGCGGCCGGGATTATTTGGAACGGGCTTTACGATGCGCGCGCGATTCTACCCGGACACCTTCGCCAAAGTAGGCCTGCCGATTGTTACTCCGAATGAAGAAGAAAAAGCCTTCATCCACGAAAAGTATTTTGGCGAGTTACTGAAGAGCGTTTTTCTGACCGAGACGCGAACGCGCTTGCTCGAGATTGTCGATCGAATGCGCGAGCGAGATAGCATCGACGGTCTGATTCTCGCGGGAACAGAACTGCCGTTGATACTGCGCGCATCAGAGCACAATGGCATTCCCCTGCTCGACACGACGAAGATTCACGTGGAACGCATTGTCGAACGGTTGTTGTCTTAGCCTTCGGCTATAGTTTCTTGAAATGTGCCCTGCGCGCAGTTGCCCCTGGATTTAATTCAATGCAATTCAGCTTCATGGTCGGCATTACTGAACCACACCGGGTTGATTTCTTGTTCGACCAGTTCGGGGGCCGTCTGGAAATTAAAGTTGATGGCATTCCCGTCGTAGACGAAGTACGCATGTTTTCAGCGAGTCTCACCAAACGATACGATTTCGTCGTGGGCGTGGGAGAAAAACATCACGTGACGATCGAGAAAGAGCGGAAGCTTCTGCTCGCCGGGCTTCAGCCGCAGCTATATCGCATCTTCATTGACGGCCAGTTGGTGCAAACCTACAAAGGCTAATCATCTTTCGGGCGGGGGTCAGCCCGAAGGGCTGAAATGGATCGAGTGTCATAAATTTCTGATCCTGAAAGGGTCACAGAACTCCTCTGGCACCCCTTCAGGGTGCAAATTCCACGCCCACGCTTTCCCGGGGGTCTACGCTTCGCTGCGACCCCCGGCTACTCTCTCGCAACCCTTCGGGTTGCCGACCTATTCGCCTGGTAACAAGCATGCAAGTTCCGTCCGGTTGCTCCGTTCTTCTATCGGTTGTAAATGATTACGCACCCGCAAGGAGAGATCGAAACTATGAAACCGCATATCCGACCCGTCCGGACTTTCGCAATTTCCGCGACGTCATTTCTGTTCACTCTGACCGCGACGCTGCTCGTGCTTACGGCGCTGGCCGCTTGTACCGGGACGCCGAGCAACACAGCCGCCGCCGGCAACGCGAAGAAAACCGTCAAAAAGACGATGCGAGCGTTCACGTCGGAGGAAGAACTGAAGGGTTACTTTCGAAAAATCGCGGAAGAGCGAAAGCAGGCAGCGCGTCGCAACCGCGCCGAGTCCAGCGGCCTAGCAAATACGTCGCCGCCACCCGCGCCGACGGCCCAGGCCTCAGCCGAATCAAACAAGGCCGGAGCTGCTAAAGACGAGGACTCGGTCACGAACACTCAGCATGCCGGCGTTGATGAAGGCGGCATCGTTAAGCTGCACGGCGATCACCTCGTCGTGCTGCGACGCGGCCGTTTGTTCACAGTCGCGGTCGGCGATAACGCCCTCAAGCCGATCTCAGCCGTTGACGCCTTCGGACCGGAGATCGATCCCCGTAGCACGTGGTACGACGAAATGCTGGTGTCGGATGACACCGTGGTCGTAATTGGCTTCAGCTACCAACGCGGCGGCACGGAAGTCGGTCTCTTCAACATCGACCGGGCGGGAAATCTTTCATATCGATCGACGTATCATCTGCGTTCGAACGATTACTATTCGTCACGCAACTATGCAAGCCGCTTGATTGGCAGCAAGTTAATCTTCTACACGCCGCTGTACATGAATCCGTACGCGGAGGATCCAACAGTCACGTTTCCGGCCGTGCGCAAATGGCATAAGGGCGCGACGCCACAGGAATTCCAGCGAATCGTTTCGGCCACGCGCGTCTATCGTCCTGAACGTGAGATCAGTCCGAACTCCGGGCTCGCGCTGCACACGGTAACGGTTTGTGATCTCGCGAGCGACTTCAAATGCGACGCGACGGCGGTGCTCGGCCCCCCGGGACGCGTCTTCTACGTCTCGCCTGAATCGGTTTACGTTTGGACGACTGAGTGGTCTTACAACCAGCAACGCAATATCCAGCGTTCGATGGTTTATCGCCTGCCGCTCGATGGCACAGGGCCGAGCGCGCTCGGTGTTTCCGGCAGTCCCGTCGATCAGTTTTCATTTCTCGAAAGCGGCGACAAGCACCTTAACGTGCTGGTGCGCTCGAACGGATCAGGCGACGGCATGTGGGGTGCGGAAAGAACCGCGGGCGAAGTTGCCCTGCTGCGCGTGCCAGTGTCGAGTTTCAATGACGGCACTGACAGCGCGTCGTCTTGGGACTATCACGGATTGCCGAAACCCGCCGGCTACACCTTCCAGAATCGTTTCGTCGGCGATTACCTTTTGTACGGCACGGGCAGCGGCTGGGGCGCGCCGCAGAATCCCGACCTGTCGGGACAATCGAACCTTTACGCGGTGCGTTGGGCGGACGGCGACCTGAGCGAATTGAAAGTCAATCACGGCGTCGATCGGATCGAGGCGCTCGGCTCAGACGCGATCGTCGTCGGCACGGACGGCAGCAACCTGCGCTTCTCAGCAATTCGCCTCGGCGGATCTCCGGAAGTCGCTGACGAGTACATTCGCAAAGGGGCTTCGCAAGGTGAGCTTCGGAGTCACGGTTTTTTCTACAAGCCGGACGGACCGAATTCGGGTGTGCTCGGTCTGCCCATCAGTGTGCCGGGACGTTCAGGTTACCAGCATCTGTTCCAGGACTCAGCGGCGATTCTCTTCCTGCGCAACAACGGTCTGCGCTTCGAAGAAATTGGCGAACTCGGGGCGCAGTCTGAGAAAGCCGTGGACGATGCGTGCCGCGCATCGTGCGTCGATTGGTACGGCAACTCGCGCCCGCTGTTTGTGCGCGGCCGAATCATCGCGATGCTCGGATACGAACTCGTCGAAGGCACGGTGAAAGAGGGCCGCATGCGCGAGTTGCGCCGCGTGAATTATTCACCGCAGGCTAACAAGGTTACGCGGCGAATCACGGACTAAACCAGAGCCGAGGCTTTGCCTCCCGATGTGCGGAAAGGCCTGCCTTTCCGATTCGCTAATAAAATGATCTACGCAGCGGCGAGGCTTGGCCTCGCCGCTGCGCTTTAAAGGGACCGGCAGTACGCTCGGAAAGCCAAAGGGTTTCCGCACATCAGGCGGCAAAGCCGCATCCCGGCAAACGCAACACCACCGGCTCGTCACGGTTTTCCGCGGCGAGCCGTCTTGTTGTAACCTTCCGCGACCGGAATCTCAGTCATGCAAACATTCGATTGTCCCAAGTGCGGCGCGCCAGTCTCGTACGAACCCGATGCTTTCCGTGCCGGCCAGGTTAAGTGCGCGTACTGTCAAAGCCAGCTTGCCGTTCCCTATCACGGTCAGCCGGCACGCGTTATCGACATCAAATTAAGTCCTCAGGTGAGGGCCGGTGCGAAGAAGGCTTTTTGGTTCATGGTACTGATTCCGCTCTTGATCGTGGTTCTGATCGTGGGCGGAGTACTGTTGGGTATTTTCGGTGCCCTGGCGCCGGCGCTCAAAAACTCCAGGCCATCAACAAGCGTTCCCCCCGCTGGGCCGGGCAGTGGGCCTGTAGGTTCGAAGGCCGCCGATCCCGCAAACGCCTTTGCGCGCGAGGTGTTGAAGTTCGGCAGCGAAGGCATCGGCCCCGGCATGATGACCGACGCGCGCAGCATCGGGGTTGACGGCCAGGGGAACATTTACGTTGCTGAATATATCGGAGGCCGCGTGCAGGTCTTCGACGCGAACGGAACCTTCGTCACGCAGTGGATGGCAGATCGAAAGATGCCTCTACGCGGCATGGCCGTCGATCGAAAAGGAACGGTTTACATCGCACAGCGGGGAACCATCACGCGCTACGAAGGCCAAACCGGCAATCCACTGGGCGACGTTCAGGGAGAAAACAGCGGCTTTGACGATTTGGGAACCACGCCTGATGGCGGACTGATCGCCGCCTCGTATCGCGGCGGCAATGACAACATTACGCGATTTAATAGCAGCGGCAACGTCACCCTGACAATTCCCAAAGCTATCAGCACGGTCGCCGATCGATCTGAGTTGGATACCAGCGTCGCTGTTGACGGTCTCGGAAACGTCTACGCCCTGGGCAGTTTCACCAGCGCTGTTTTCAAGTTCAGTCCCCAAGGTAAATTTCTAAATCGCTTCGGCAGTTCGGGCGACCAATCCGGCCAGTTCAGGGCCCCTCACGCGATAGCGGTGGATGGGAAAGGCCGCGTGTTTGTGAGCGACTTCAAAGGCGTTCAGGTGTTTGATTCCGATGGCCGTTATCTCACCGTCTTCAAAACTGAGGGTTCAGCCTTTGGAATGGTTTTTAACGACAAGAACGAACTTTTTGTCGCTGCGCGGAACAAAGTGATCAAGTTCGCGTTGAATCAGTGAAATGATTCATCCGCAGACTACCCAGATTCCATAGATTCCGGGTCTGAACGCGAGGGGAACCTCTTTTTACTTCTATTAGACAGATGCCTACTCGGTTCTTATCTGCCTGGTTTGCTCTGAATCAGTGAAATCTGTGTAATCTGTGGATATCGGATAATTCTTCTCAACGTTTCTCTCCCAACCCCGGTATATGAAAATAGGAAGGCGAATAATTCTGAATGTGCCGAACGGGACTGCTGACATGGCTTTGGCTTTAGAAATGCCGTTGCTGGTGGATCGGCCGACTTCAGACGGAGGCTCGCTTTCACTTTTGATTGAACGCGCTGCCGGCGGTGACAAGGCCGCTTTCGAACAGGTGATGATCAATTCCGAACAGCGAGTGATGGCGATAACCTGGCGAATGTTAGGCAACGAGGCCGACGCGCGCGACGCTTCGCAGGAAGTGTTTCTGCGAGTTTATAAGCATCTGGGACGCTTCCGCCGCGATCAGGATTTCTTCGCATGGCTGTACGGCATCACGGTTAACGTCTGCCGGGACTTTCTGAAGAAGCGACAAAGTCACGGCAGCCGATTCGTATCTTTCGGAGAAGAAGCAGGCGTGGCCTACGAAGTTGCTGACGAACAAGCGGATGCCGAACAAGTGCTTGTCCAGACTCAACAACGCGAATTAATCACAAAGGCGATGGGTACACTGCCTTTTAAAGAGCGCGCATCGATCGTGCTGCGGGACGTCGAAGGGCTGTCAACCGACGAAGTCGCACGAATAATGAAGTCGAGTGCTACGACGGTGCGCTCGCAGATTAGTTCCGCGCGAAAGAAGATCAGGATCTATTGTCAGCAGCATCAGCAGAAGTGGCACGGGCGTCACGCCCGTGAAAGTCACGCGCAAGATGCGCGTGCTACCCGCGAGGGGAGGGCGCGATGAATTGCAAGCAGCTTGATGAATTACTGCCGCTGTACGCGGGACGCGACCTTGATGAAAAACGCGCGCGGCGGGTGAGCGAGCATCTCGAAAACTGTTCAGCTTGCGCGCGCGTCGCCGGCGAATACCGGGAAGCGGTTGAGTTGGCGCAACATTTTGCGCCACCCATCTTCTCCGACAATATGTATGCGAGTGTGCGGCGGCAAGTGATGCAGCAGCTTGAAGATGAACCAACCGCGCCGCTGGCGAGCTTGTTTGGCAGTTGGTTCCGGCCGCGGATCGTTTGGGCCGCCGCCAGCGCACTGATCATCGCTTTTGGCTTCTTCGCGCTTTATTTAGTCGTCAATCGGACGCCTGACTTTCAGCCAGTTGCCGACAAGCCTGCGGAGGTCAGCCACCCTGAACAAACTCCGGACTCGATAGCGATTCCGGGTACACGGCCCTGGGGCGCGGAGAAAAGGAAGCCTGCGGAAGACAAACGCAAGGGCTTTGTGAATCGACCGCTTAAGGCCGTGGATTCTTCGTTGCGGACGGCGAGTATTTCGCCAAAGCTGCGCGAACCTGAGGCTGCGACCAGCTTGCCGGCTGTCGATGCAGCCCCAGGGAAATCACCTCTACGGGTTGAGATTCAGACAAAGGATCCGAATATTCGCATCATCTGGTTTTCTCAATCGAACTCAAAACCGGCGTTACCAAACTCGAAAGGAATCTAGGTTTCATGAAAACTTTAAAACACATGCCGCTGGCCCTGGCACTCTTACTATCTATTGTCTCGGTATCATTTGCGCAGCAGCCGGCAGCGACGCCGAGGCCCGAGCCCGATTACGTTACTGAAAAAGGCTTCAAGAGCCGAATCTTCGATATTAAGTATCGCGACGCCGCAAGCCTCGCTCAGGTACTGCGAAACCTCGGTAGCGGCTTCAAAGGCGCAACCGTGCAGTCCAACTCGGAGTTCAAGACCATCACGGTGCGCGATTTCCCTGAGAATCTTGCGACGATGGAAGAAGCGATTAAGCGACTGGACGTACCCGCTGCGCCCCGAGCAAATATCGAATTGCACATGCACGTGCTGATCGCGTCGAACACAGGCGGCGGCAATAGCGAGATGCCTGCTGAATTGCGGGACGTGCTTACTCAATTGCGGGGCACGCTTAATTATCGCAACTACGAATTGGCAGCGTCCGTCGTGCAACGACTTACTGCAACCGAACGGATGCTCCAAGGGTCGGGAACGGCAGAGCTCGTAAGTGGAACTGCCGGCACTGCGAATGTGTCCATGCCTTACGAGTACTACATCAATAACGTGTCTATAGTTCAGGATGTTACCGGCGGTCCAAACGTGCGCATCAGCGAGTTCTCATTTAATTCATCGTCACCGGCCGGCACCGACAGGGATCGGGCGCGCATTCAAACGGCGCTGAACCTGCGTGACGGCGAGAAGGTGGTCGTCGGCACGGCAGCCCTGCGGAATCGTGCGCTGGTTATCGTGCTGACCGCGAGTTTCGTCAAGTAAGAAAAAGCCAGACCTGAAGTATGGGGTAGTTAGATCGCCGGCAGAAGCGAGATCGCTCGTTTGTGCCGGCGTAAACTTTGGTGCTGCGAGCTATAGACACCTCGCGCCTCACGGGCGTGGCAAGGTGAGTGAAACAGTTGGTTCTTTCGACGCGAGAGGCAACTGTATCTCGCTTAGGCGGCCGAGGAGGACTTCATTAACGATGCGAATCTATCCGGAGGAATATTCCCTCCCGTGAGAATCCCGACAACTTTCTTTCCTCTTAAGCCCTCTTTTTGATCACGCAGTTTGATTGCGCCGGCGAGTGACGCTGCGCCCGCGCCTTCAGCAATCTGTTTGGCGTTAACCGCGAGCAGCCCAATCGCCTTGTTGATCTCATCATCGGTAACCAGCAGAAAGTCGTCTAGCAGCTCCCACAAAATCCGGCTCGGCATCTCGAATGGAACGCGCGTGGCAAGCCCTTCGTGCTCGGTCTTCATCGTCGGATATTCTTCGAGCAAGCGGTTCTTCCAGGCATGCCACATCGCAGGCGCGGCTTCAGATTGAACGGCGATCACCTGCACGTTCGGCTTCAGATGTTTTGCCACGATGCAGCTCCCCGACGCGCAACTGCCGCCGCCGGCCGGCGCCAGAATGACGTCGACGTCAGGCAAGTCTTCAAATATTTCGAGACCGATTGTGCCGACACCTGCGATCAATTTCGGCTCGTTCGCTGAGTGGACGTAGAGATGGCCTTCTGATTCAGCTACCCGTTCGGTTTCCAGGCGAGCTTCGTCGAAGTCGCGGCCGTGCAGACGCACTTCGGCGCCGAGCGCGCGCATCGCCTGCATCTTCGTTTCGTTAACGTTCTCAGCCGGCGCGTAAATGATCACAGGCACGCCGAACAAGCGGCCTGCGTATGCGATCGACTGGCCGTGATTGCCGGTGCTGGCGGTGACTATGCCGGCGCGCTTCTTCGCTTCAGGGATCGTGCCGACCAGGTTTACTCCGCCCCGCACCTTAAAAGCGCCGATGGGTTGCACGTTCTCGCACTTAAGATAGTAATCACAGTCGAGCAGTGCCGAAAGTTTTTCGCTGCGCACGAGCGGCGTTTTCGGCAGATACGGCGCGATGAATTCGCGCGCGGCCAACACATCGTTGAAAGTTACGGGCAGAGTTGATTCTGTCTTTGCTGCAGGTGTCATGGTTTTTCCGGATTGAATCGTCGTCGATCTTAGGCTAAGTAGCACAGACTTTCGCCTGCGGCTTGGGTGATGTCCCGCAACCCGAAGGGTTGCGCAGACCAATGGTCATGCTACGGACGGCCGCGGATGTTCTCATCAGTCAGACGCTTCAAGCGAGCGGAGTGTTCCGCGGTCAAGCTACCATCCGCCAACCGCCAACGCCAATTGCCGATCGTCGTATTCGGCGTGTTCATTCGCGCTTCGGACCCAAGGCCGAGCACGTCCTGAAGCGGAATGATCGTTGCGCCGGCGACTGATCCCAGCACGGCGCGAATGAAATCCCAGTTGATCTCACGACCCTCGCTCTGCAAGTAATTGAGACAAAACTCTCGCGTCTTCTCGGCTTCGGTTATGTTCATTTCGCTTAACTGATTGAACCAACCGACGGTTGTGTCGTTGTCATGCGTTCCCGTGTACGCGACCACATCCCGGTCGAAGTTCTCGGGCAAATTAACGTTCTCTTCCTCGCCGCTGAACGCAAATTGGAGCACGCGCATTCCCGGAAAGCCGAATTCTTTTCTCAACTCGACGACGTCGGGCGTTATTACCCCCAGGTCTTCGGCGATAATGGCGACCTCGCCGAGGGCACCACGAACCGCGGTGAACAATTCCCTTCCCGGTGTCTCGACCCATTCGCCATTCTGCGCCGTCGTTTCACCCGCCGGAATTTCCCAACATGCGGCAAAACCTCGAAAGTGATCCAGCCTCACCAGGTCAAATATTTGAAAGCTCGCGCGGAGACGCTCAATCCACCACGCGAAACCGCCGGCGCGCATGCGGTCCCATTTGTAAAGCGGATTACCCCAGAACTGGCCCGTGTCGCTGAAGTAATCCGGTGGCACGCCCGCGACGACCGTAGGGCGTCCATGCTCGTCGAGCTTGAACTGTTCGCGGTTCGTCCAAACATCGGCTGAGTCATGCGCGACGAAGATCGGCACGTCGCCGATGATGCGAATGCCCCGTTGATTACAAAACGCTTTCAGCGCTTGCCACTGTTTGAAGAATAGATACTGAAAGAACTTCTGCGCATCGATCTCGTCGCGCAGTTCAATACGCGCGCGTGACAAAGCTTCGGGTTCACGACTGGCGAGTGGTCGATCCCATTCGATCCAGCCGGCGCCGTCGTTCGCTTTCTTCAGCGCCTGAAACAGCGCGTAATCATCGAGCCATGACGCGTTCTCTTGAGCGAAAGACGCAAACGACTTGCGCAAAGCATCGTCGTTCGCCTGAAATCGTTCGAATGCTCTTCTGAGACAAGCGTTCTTCGCTTTTCTGGCCTGGTCGAAATCAACCCGCTCAGTTTCACGCAGAGCGACATCAACCAGATCGCTTCGATCGAGCAATCCATCTTCAACTAACTTGTCCGGACTAATTAAGAGAGAATTGCCGGCAAATGCCGAGTAGGATGAGTAAGGCGATCCGCCTTCGTCAGTGGGTCCAAGGGGCAGGACTTGCCAAAGCGACTGACCACTCGCAACGAGAAAGTCCGCGAAGCGATAAGCCTCGTCACCGAGATCGCCTACGCCAAAGCGGCCCGGCAGCGAGGTCGGATGCAGCAGAATGCCGCTGGCTCTGGGAAGGTTCATTCGTTGTTTGCCTGGATGGAAGAATAGGGGTGCGTTGCTCTCGTCGCAACAACGAGCGTCGATTCGTGTTTAGTGTCACAGCTTAGAAGCGGGACTTGTCCCGCTCATTAACTCGGCGGACAAGTCCGCCGTCTAAACAACGAATTATGGAGCTGTTACCTTAAAAGATGGGCCGGTCGGTCTCATTCCTTAGGGTTCGAAATCTGCGGACCTTTGACTGTAACTTTGAAGCTGCACTCGGGACCAGCTTCGCTGTAACAGGTGACAATCGTCTCGCCCAACGGGAAGAAAGATCCCGAAGGCGGAACACACTTCACCCGGCCGCAGCCTTTTGCTTCGGGCATCTCGTACTTGACTATCGCGCCACGCCTACCTCTGTCTTTCGGAACCGTAATGTTGTTGGGACAGCAGAGGTCGCACCGAGACCGCCGAGGCTGACGTTCGAAAGCGCCAATGTCGGTTCCGTCGCTGGTCGGAGCGTTGGCAACACCAGGATCGTTGAATGTACGCGGCAGGCCGCGCTGGTCGGCTGTGGCCTTGGCCGCCACACCGGCGTCGATGGCGGCGCTTCCCGTTTGAAGCGCCATGGTTTCCGTTGGGCCACCGTTGTTGGCGAGGGCCGCCAGCATCGGATTCGCGCCGATCTTATCGCCGGCGGCGCCAAAGCCAACGGCTTCCGTAGAAACGCCGAGCAGGTTGTGGCCGTTGCTGGTGACTGCTCCATCCACGTTAGGACCGGCAGTCGGAGCACCGAAAGGGTCACCGAGTCCATTGGCCGCAGTGTTGTTGGCAATGATCGTATTTTCTAGCGTCACATTGGCTGGGCCAACGCGGATGCCGCCGCCCGTTCCTTCAGCCCGCAGACGCGGCGGAAGGTTAGCTCCGGCTTGGTTCACGCCGGTGTTGCCGCCCTTGGCTTCGTTCAAACTGATCGTCGCGTGCTTGATATTGAGCGTGGCCGCATTGTTGTTGGTAATCGCGCCGCCGTGAGCAAGGCCTCCGGCCCCATGTGTTGTCTGAGCGCACGGCCCGCCACCGTTGGTTTTTCCCCCGTTGCCGCCGTTACCGCCCTTGGCAGAGTTGTTCGCAAGCGTCGCGGTATGGACGATGAGACTTCCAGCGTCGGCCAGGATCGCGCCGCCGCGAGCGGCCCCACCGTCCAACGATTGATGCGCGCCAAAGCAGTCTGGGCCGAAGGAATCGCCGCTGCGACCGCCAGTGGAGCTGTTTTTGTTAAAGGTCGAATTAATCACGGTTACGCTACCAGCGCTGTAGAGACCGCCACCACCGCTTTCACCCCCCGCATTGCCGGCGTTCTGGCCGTTGCCGGCATTGCCACCAGTAGCTGCACAGCTTTCGAACGTTGTGTTGTTGATGATAACGGTGCCGGCTACCCAAGCGCCGCCCCCCTGGGCGGTGCCGCCTGCTCCGCCGTTTTGTTGGTTACTAATAAGGTTGGTGTCGGCACCCTTCCCGCCGGTGGCGTCGTTGTTGTGAATTCGCGATCCATCGATGTTGAGCGTGCCGCCTGCAAAGTAGATCGCGCCACCCCTGGCGCCCGAGCCGTTCCCGTTGTTGAAGTTGCCGCCGTTGCCGCCTGAGGCAGTGTTGCCGGTGAAAGTGCTGTCGGTAATGGTCACGTTGCCGTTTCCGGCAAGACTGGCGAGGCCGCCGCCGAAAGCGTCGAGCGTAGTGTTTTCATTTACGATGCTATCGCCCTTGCCTATCGCCTGGCACGATTGAACGGTCACCTTCTCGAGGGTGAGTCTCCCGCTATTGTTAAGAATGCCGCCACCGATTCGAGTGGTATTTTAAGCTGTCGGGTTGGTGCTGGTTCCGGCCGTACCATCGTCGCCGGCTTGGCCGTTTCGAATCGTCAGGTTACGCAGGATGGCCGTCACGTTCGAACCCGTGACATGAAATACACGATCACGCCTGGCGCCGCCGTTCAATCCGGTCGCATCGATAATCGTCGACGAGCCGCCGCCTTCGATTGTCACCGAGTGCTGGCTTGTAGTTATGTCCAAGTCACCGGTTGCCGCGGCGTTCTCCTGGTTCGCGTTGCTGAGCGTAAGGTTGTAGGTCGTCGCTGGTAACAGGTTGATAACTACCGGGTCTGGCCCTGGTGTCGTATTCGCTTTCCTTACTGCGCCACGCAAGCTGCAATCGTTGGCTGCGGCAGTGCAAGCTGACGCAGCCGCCACATCGTCGGTGCGATCAACACTTAAGGTTGTGACGAAGGCCGGCTCCAGGTTTGAAGTCACCGCCGCGTTACGAAGCGTTGATGGGGGTTGGTCAGATGAGTTCGAAGATGCGTTTGGCGTGTCCTGCGGCGACGCACTAACCAAGGCGATGATGGTTAATGATAATAGGGCGAGTTTGGTTTTCATTTTGGGCTCCAACCTGGCTAGACATCGTGCGATCTGACCGTAGTTTCGGGACGCAACGTGGGGTGAATGGCGCACTTAATACACCGTTTCCAGTCACGCGGCAAGAAGAATTCGCCACCTTAGGTGAGCCAAGCAGCGCAATTAGGCTGGTTTGGGAATTATTTGGTAGCGGGGGGCGGGATCGAACCGCCGACCTTGGGGTTATGAATCCCACGCTCTAACCATCTGAGCTACCCCGCCAAAGGAAACCCAAGTTTAAGGTTTCAACTTTCAAGTCTCAAGTCGGAAGCGGCAAAGGGCGAAGGGGGTAAGCGGTAAAGTGAGGTCAGTACCGGGAGCGGTAGCGACCGGGTAATACCCCTGGGCGATCTTTTTCTAGTGTCGCATTCGTTGTTACTCTTGCCTAAGTTAGATCCCCGGTCGCTATCGCTCTCGGTACTGTCCCCATCACGCGTTCGGGCGGCCCAGCTCCATTGCCTTGAGCAGCTGATCGACGAGTTCGATTTCTTCGTCGCCGGGCCCGAGTTCTTTGTACTGGTGCAGCGCCTGGCGCGCGCCCGCGACGTTTCCCAAACGGTGATAGACGAGGGCGAGGTTGTAGTAGACCAGCGCAAAATTCGGCTCGATTTCCCTCGCCGTTTCGTAGTGCAGTCGCGACAGCAGAAAATCGCCGGCGTCGTAATAAAGGTTCGCGAGATTGTAATGCGCCTCGACGTGACGCGGGTCGTGCTTTAGTGACTGCGTGAAGTTGTCGAGTGCGCCGACCATGTTGTCGCGATCCATTTCGATAAATCCCAAATTGCAATAAGCCTCGGCAACATAGTCACCGGCGGCTATTGCCTCGTTGTAGAACTCAACAGCCTGCGTGTCGCCTTGTTCATGAAGCAGCAAAGCTTCTTCGAACGGGGTCAGCAGCCGCGAGACCTGCACTTGCCCCACTTCGGCGCGAAACAAACTGAGTTGCCCCTGCAGCTCGGCCTCGATCTGCTTGATCGTCAGACCCTGGGTGCGCATGTCGCGAACGCGACGGAAGAGCGTGAGCGCCTGAAAGTCGTAGGTGACTTCCTCGGCGTTTACCGCTGCCGCAGCCTGAATAATTCCGGTTTCGGTCCAACGACGAATCGTGCGCTCGCTCAAACCAAACATCTGCTTGATTTCACGAATCGAGTAATTTGATTTGACGCGTTGGTAATCCGCCTTGGCGGGGACTGGTTGAGGAAATGAGAGGACTTTGCGACTCTTGTCGGCCATTAAGGGCCTAAGCGTACACGAGAATCCGACTATTTGGGTAAAGTTTTTGAATAAAACAACGGGGCAGTCAGTGGCCAGTTGTTCGTCGTCAGTTGTCGACTTCCATGATGGGCGCGCAATTTCGAAGTTTGGGCGTCAAAAAGGCAACACACCGGCGACGGACCACTGACAACGAACTCCTGACCAGCCATCAGCAATTCACATAGCCAAGCAGCCAGAAGACAATGATGAAGATCAAAATCATCGAGAACAAGCCGCCGCCAAACTTCCAGGCGACAGCGCCAGCCAGACATCCTCGCAGTGGTCCTTCCATACGTTAAGCCGCCTTTGCTTTACTTGAGTTGCGGTCGATGAGCTTAGAGAAGCGGCTCATCTCGCCACTCTCAAGCGTGTCCTGATAAAGAAACGCGAGCTTATTCTTTTCAAAGCCGTCAAAGAATTGCTCCCAAGTGATCTCTTCGAGCGATTCTTCGCCGCTAAAGCCCGGGTAATCGATGCGCAGAACTTCAGTGTCCTTCACTTTCGCCGGGTGACCACCGCGCTCTTCAACCCACCGGCGTATCTCTTCGTGATTAGTAGTGGTCTTCGATTCAGCCATAACAGTTTCCTCCGCTGGCACAGAAGCAACCAACGTGCCCTCATCGGCATTCCCCCTCACTAATGATGAATCGTTCAAAATCACCGCGAGCGGAGTAAGTACCTGACTGCCGCTAAAAGAAACATGTACGCGTCCGGTACATTGGACCTGAGATTCTGTTTAGTTTCGAAACCGGCAGCCAGGTGCGTTGCGCATATTGTCGCTTTGTTCGCAGCACGAGCACTGCGCAAAGAAGGTGCAGTGGTTGCATGTCAGATTTCGACAAAAGGAGGATGACTAATGCCTAGAGGAGACAAAGGCGCCTACACCGATAAGCAGAAACGAAAGGCTGAACACATTGAAGAAAGTTATGAAGAGCGTGGCGTGTCATCAAAGGAAGCCGCAAAGCGCGCCTGGGCGACCGTGAACAAAGAGTCGGGCGGCGGTAAGAAGAGCGGCAGCGGCCGGGGTAAAAAGGGTAACAAATCCTCGTCCAGGAAAGGTGGCAAGAAGGGCGGTAAGAAGGCTGCTAAGAAGCAGGCTGGAAAGAAGAAGAGCGGCAAGAAAAAGGGCGGAAGGAAGAAGAGTTCCTAGTACCCGATCCGAAAACATCATGGCAAGACAAACGAAAACACGCACATCGGCGCGCGCGACGGCGCGCAAGTCTTCAGCAAAGAAATCCGTCACGCGCCCTCCGCGTTCCGCGTCCAAGCGGACGGGAAGCAGCGCGGAAGCTCATCAACGGCCCGAGCCGAAATCTCCAATGCCCGAGCAGCATCAGGAGAAGCCGGGACTCGAATCGAAAGTTACTCCACGTCCGCGATATGAAGCGCCAAAGTACAAAGGCGCTGACAAACTCGCCGGCAAAGTAGCGCTGATAACTGGCGGCGATTCCGGCATTGGCCGCGCGGTGGCGGTGCTCTTCGCGCGCGAAGGCGCCGATGTGGCCTTCACTTATCTCAAAGAAGAGGAAAGCGACGCACGAGAAACGAAACAAGCGATTGAACGCGAGGGCCGTCGCGGCTTGATGATGACGATGGAAGCGCGCGATTCGGAGTCGTGCCGAAAAGCTGTCGAGACGACCATCAATAACTTCGGCAAGCTCAGCATTCTAGTCAACAACGCAGCTTACCAGGAGAGTCAGGATTCGATCGAGGAACTGACCGAAGAGCAATGGGACCGCACATTCAAGACAAACATTTACGGATACTTCTACCTGGTGAAAGCCGCGCTGCCGCACATGAAAAAAGGTGCGGCGATTATCAACACAGGTTCAATCACAGGACTCGAAGGCAGCAAGCATTTGCTTGACTACGCATCGACGAAGGGTGCAATTCACGCGTTCACGAAATCGCTGGCGCAGAACCTGGTCGAGAAGGGCATTCGCGTGAACTGCGTTTCGCCAGGGCCGGTCTGGACGCCGCTGAACCCTTCCGACAAACCAGCGGAAAAGGTCGCGCAGTTCGGCGCCGACACTCCGATGAAACGCCCCGCTCAGCCGGAAGAGATCGCGCCGGCTTACGTCTATTTTGCTTCCGATATTGATTCGAGTTACGTAACAGGCGAAGTTCTGACGCTGTTGGGGGGCGAGACGACGGCCGCGTAAGTCCGCATCCGACTCGTTGAAATCGGATTCTTTTTCATTTGCCCTCTGCCCCTGGCTCTTCGCTTAAGCCCCTTCGCAATTTCAACTGAGACTGCGTCATGAAGCTTCAGATAAGATTGCTGCTGCTTGTCCTTATTTCCCTCCTCATCTCGTCCGGATTGTCGTGCAGACGAAATCCACCTGCTCTCGATGCAATCGATCCGATCGATCGTCGTTCGAATCTGCCTTTGGGCGATCCGATTAGTCGCGATTTGACGCAGATTCGCGAGCGAGGCGCGCTGGTGGTTCTCGCTCCTTACAACTCGACTACTTATTTCATCTACCAGGGCGAGCCGCTCGGTTACGAATTCGAACTGCTGCGCGCCTTTGCCAAAGACCTCGGGGTCCCACTGAAGATGGTTGTGGTCACTGATCCGAAGAGCATTTTCCCTTTGCTCAACAGCGGCGACGGGGACATCGCAGCCTCGCGACTTATTCCTCCCAAACAACCGGATGTTCAGTCGCACGTCGCATTCACGAACGCGCTCTATCGCACTGAACCTGCGCTGGTGCAACAGGAGCAGGCCCCGTCGGCGGCCGGCGAAGGAACAGAGAAGGCACTGGCCGCCGGGCCTCCCCAGCCACTGCCGGAGGTAGATATCCAGGCGAGACTGGTGACGAATCCTGCGCAATTGGCCGGCCGCACGGTGACTCTGGCTCAAGAGTCAGGTTATCACCGCACGCTGATCGAATTGTCCGATGAGATTTCGGGAGACATTCACATCGTTGAGATGGGTGAAAAGATCCAGGACGAAACGCTGGCGCAGAAGGTCGCCCGCGGCGAAATTCAATTCACCGTGATGCAGAGAAATCTTGCTGAGCTCAAAGAGGTCGAGTTCAAAAACCTGAAAGTACGTCCAATCCTGGGCGCATCTCACAGCGTCGCCTGGGCGGTGAGAAAGAATTCGCCTGAGTTGGCTAACGAGCTGAATCGGTGGATTGAAGAGAAGCAAAATGGGCCGCTGTTCGATCAGCTCTACCAAAAGTATTTCATCGACCGCCGTCGCTATCTGGAGCGCGTCACCAGTGAATATCTGACTTCGAAGACCGGCAAGCTCAGCGAATTTGACGATCTGATCAAGCAATATGCAGGCGAGCTGAATTGGGACTGGCGTTTGTTGGCCTCGCAGGCATATCAGGAATCACGGTTTCGCCCGGCGGCCCGTTCGTGGGCGGGCGCGACGGGACTTTTGCAACTGATGCCAAAAACAGCAAAGGAGTTTGGGGTTACCAACGCGCTCGATCCAGCCGACAATGTTTCCGGGGCGGTGAAGTTTTTGAAATGGCTCCAACGTTACTGGGAGCGCCGCATTCCCGACGAAAACGAACGGCTCAAGTTCGTGCTGGCTTCGTACAACACCGGCGCGGGTCACGTGGAAGACGCTCAGCGACTGACGGAGAAATATGGTGGTAACCCGAAAAAATGGGACGACGTTTCCTACTGGCTATTGCAAAAGTCAACACAGCAATACGCCGCGGATACAGTAGTAAAGTTCGGCTTCTGCCGCGGCCTCGAACCGGTTAATTACGTCACCAACATCCTCGAGCGGTTCGATCACTACAAACAATTTGTGGTTACTTGAGTGACAGAAACCCGACCGTGAGGGAGGTTGAGTTTAAATCAGCGGTCAGGCCGGTTGCTGCATTGCATTCAAATCCACTTTCTCTGACAGTGGAATGTCGGCCTTTAAGACCCGCTCCATGAACTTCAGCGCGCGTTGGTTTTCGGTTTCGTCTTGCGATGCCACGCAGTCCGCCGGAATCACCAAACGATAGTCACGCATATATGCGTCGTTCGCGGTGAACAGGATGCAGATGTCGGCGGTGAAGCCCGCCAGAATTAGAGTGTCAGCTCCCAGATGTTTCAGAAGCAGATCGAGCGTGGTGGAATAAAAGCCGGAATGCTTGGGCTTGAGTACGAAGTAGTCATCGTCTGCCGGTTTGAGTAGTTCAACGATTTCACGGCCGCGCGTGTCGTCGTCCAGGCAATGTGAAATCAGCTTCTTAAAATCCGATCGCCACTTCCCGAAGTTATCATTAACGTAGATTGCAGGAATACCGGCCCCTCCGCAGCGCCTCTTAAAAGCCGCGATCCGTCTGGCGGCGGGCAGAGCGTGACGGAGCAACTTCTCGCCACCCTCGAATTCCAAATCGTTGATGACGTCGATTAGTAGCAGCGCTACAGGCGAGTTGTCGGGAGCGTTGCCGTGCAGATCGGAGTTCTGTTTCATCGCTAACCGATCCTGTTTTAACGACAAACGAGCGGCCTACAGCCGCTCGGTCTTGCCGTCATTTAATTGGAAGTGCAGAACAATCGCAGTGGCTATCCGCCAGCGATCTTGTCGCCGATGTCTTCGATAGTTTCGCCAATGACTCGACGAGCTTTGCCGGCCTTTTCTTGCACCTTGCCTTCCACGCGGTCAGCGCTGCCTTCGTCGTGCAGCTCAGGGTCGTCGATCAACTTACCAACCGTCTGTTTGGCGGTGCCTTTGACCTGCTTCGCTTTACCTTTAAGTTCACCTTCGTATCGCATGTTAATCCCCTACTCGTTTAGAGCCGGGCGATTGCCCGCCAGTCCGGAGGACCGAAGCCCTCCGCTAAACATTAATTAGCGCAGCGTCAAACGGCGGCGCGTCGTCCGGTAATCAACTGCAAAATCAAGATCACCAAAGCCACGGCTAGAAGCAGGTGTATCAAGCCGCCGCCAATGCCGCCGATAAATCCAAGCAGCCACAAAACCAAAAGCACCATTAATATTGTCCACAACATGGGTTTTAATCCGTCCTTTCTTGAACGCTAAGACTCCTTGCGTGAGTTGACTCGGCAAAGGCCATGCCAACTCAAACTGCTGTGTTTACTGAAACAGTGCGCCGGTTTTTGAACCAAAAGAGAACGACGGATGCATCGTTCTGAAACTGCGGAATGGAAGCGGTTGAACTTCGCGCGGGACTCGTTTAGAGCGCCGATTTGTCGGCGCGCGGCACAAGTGCCGCGTCTAAACGCGGTGTGGGTTTACTTCACGAGTGTAAAAGTGCGGCGCCAGCGAGTATTCGAGAAGAAGTCGACCGGGCTTGAGAATGTTTGCGTCTCGTCGTAGGACCAGTAAACAAACATGGCGCGACCGAGGATCAGATCGCGCGGGACAAACCCCCAGGCGCGGCTGTCGAGGCTATTGTCGCGATCGTCCCCCATGACGAAGTAGGAATTGTCGGGAACCTTGACCGGTTTGCCATCGACCGCGAAATGAAAATCGGGACTGACTCCGGTGCGATGTCCTGCCCTTACGCCCTCGACCGTGCGGTCGAAATAATAAACGTTATAGAGTTCATTTCCCTGGCGCGGCTCTTCTTCAATGATCCGCAAAGGCGCCTTCTGATTGCCTTCGGCAAAATCGCCGTCGACCACAATCACATGTTCAGGTAAGGCCTGCCCATTCACGTATACCTTAAGGCCCCGCACTTCCACTTCTTCACCCGGCAGGCCGATGACGCGTTTCACGTAATTTACTTTGAAAGGTATGTTGTCGTCCTGGCGGTCACGTTCGGGATTGAATGGATTGCCAGGGTATTTGAAAACGATGATGTCGCCGCGACGAATCTCGCGTTGCGGCAATACCGGAAGCCCCGGGCCGGGAGCAAAGATGAATTTATTAACCAGCAGATGATCGCCGACGACAATCGTGTTCTGCATCGATCCAGTTGGGACTTTAACGGCCTGGACGATGAACGTCATGCCGAACAAAGCCATGATTACAGTCACCACCGCCGATTCGAAGTACTCGCGGACGATTGTCTTCCGCGGGCCCACTTGCTCGGCCTCCTTTTTCTCGGTTGCCCGCTCTCGCCCGTTCGGATTCACTTCCCGAGCAGCGTAGGTTTCCTTTTTCTTTTCAGTGGTAACTGCTGTTTCACTCATGCGAAAACATCGTAGAGGTTTGAGGTTCAGAGTTCAACCTTGAGGTTGTTATTCCAGGCTGAACCAAGCTGAAGCTTGAACTCTAAACGTCACTTTGCTTCCATCTGCTGCAAAGCCAGTTGCGCGGCGGCCGCTTCCGCTGCTTTGATCGTTTGTCCTTCACCGCGCGCCGAGCCGCCGTCCCATTTCAACTCAACATGAAACGTCCGATGATGCGGCGGCCCGATCGTTTCGATAACCGTGTATTGCGGCGCCGGTTCGTGATTCGCCTGCAGACGCTCCTGTAACATCGTCTTCGGGTCCGCAGCCGCGGCGGCAACCGGGTCGGCGCGCTGCAACTCTTCACCGAGGGTTCGAGTTATAAAATCCTTGGCCGCTGACAACCCGCCGTCCATAAAGATGGCG
Source organism: Pyrinomonadaceae bacterium (assembly GCA_035273405.1). Taxonomy (GTDB): domain Bacteria; phylum Acidobacteriota; class Blastocatellia; order Pyrinomonadales; family Pyrinomonadaceae; genus UBA11740. Next base: position 26,517 of record DATEPC010000019.1, read on the forward strand.
CCGATGACCGCCTCGAGAACGTCAGCCAGCAGGGCCGCCTTGCGCCGGCCGCCGCTCTTTTCTTCGCCACGTCCAAACCGCAGAAATTCGCCGAGCCCAAGCGCCTTTGAAGCTTTAGCGAGCGTCGGTGCGCTTACCAAGCGGTGCTTCATCCGCGACAACTCGCCTTCGGTGGCGTGCGGGTTCGCGCGAAACAAGTAGTCCGCGACCAGCAGGCCCAGCACCGAGTCACCGAGAAATTCGAGCGCTTCGTTGTGCAAGCGGCGCGCCTGTGTTGCGGAGCGCGGGGACACCTGCTCGTGTGCCCACGAACGATGCGTCATCGCCTGGGTGAGCAAATCGCGATCTCGAAAGTGATAGCCGATGATGTCTTCGAGGTGGTCAAGGTTTTCCAAGCAGCGTGATTCTAGCAAAACGCCGAACGCAGCGTCGAAGTGACTTTGCGTTCGGCGTGAAGATCGGAAGTCAGTTGAGTCTAACCGCGACGGTGATTAGCGCGACGCGGCTTTGGCTTCGGCGTGGCTGCCGGTTTGGCAGGCGCCGTTGTCGGTGCAGCCGTGCCGGCCGGACTAGGCTTGGTGCTGGACGCAGCACTTCCGGCTCCATTGGTGCCAGCGCCGGCTGACGAAGGCACCCCACCCGTGGGCGCGGCGCCGGTACCTGCCGGTGCCGGACCGGCCGGCGTCGGCAAGGTCGTTATTGGCGTCGGCGGATCGGGTAAAGGCCTGGATAAAGCCGATGCCACCATCGTGTTCAGTTCGTTCTCAGCGGGATCTTTCTTGTTACGATCCTTGTAGACCGCCGCGACCAAGTCGGTGAAAGCCTTTTTATCGGCTGGGGCTGTACTAACCGCTGCCGCCCGAGCGTAGGCATCAATCTGGCGATCGAGCACCTGATTTATGTTCGCTACCACCAGCTTAATCTCAGGGCTGTCTACTGTTTTCCCCGCGTCTGCCAGGGTCTTGTACTCCTTGGCCAACTTGTCGAGCGGACCTTCGCCATAGGCCGTCCCAAGCTCGTTGTAGATCACCGGACTCTTTTGCAGGTCGCTCTGGTATTTCGCAGCTTTAATAAAATAAGGAATCGCGTCCGCCGGCGACGTCTTCATCGTCGATTTCGCAACCAGATATGTCATCGCTGCCAGCGCCTGATCCTTCGTTGTGTAGCCAGACTTATCGAAGGTTTTGCCGGCTTCAAGCAACTCAATTGCCTTCTTCGCGGCCTGCGCCGACTCAGACATGAGATTCGGATCGCCCAACCCTGCGCCCGCCATCAACAGGTAAATCACCGCGTTGTCAGCGTGAGCGGGCGTGGCCACCAACTGCTTACCGAAACGAATCTGGTCGGCGTAATTCTTCGATTTCACCGCATTGTCAAAGTCCTGCGCAAGTTTCTGACCTGAGCTGTTCTTGTCATAGGCGGCGACGAATTTCTTGAGCGCCGCCGAATACTGATCTTCAGTGGTGCAAACCGATAAGTACTCTTTGGCTGCTTCATACGCCACGTCCTGTTTCTCTACCCGATTGTCATACCACTTGGAATACGTAGCCGTCTTAAAGTCGTCAGTGCACTCCTTGGCCTGCGCCCACGCGGAAACCGCAGACAAGGTGAGCACCACTGCGAGTGTCGTTGCTCTATTTATGAATTTCATTGAATTATCTAAAGCCTCCGATCGATCCTTTTCAATCCGTTTGAACTTGTCGAAACTTATCTGCGCAAGTGTCGGCCAATAAGATGCGCCTTTCGACTTGCTCGTTGTAACGAAGAGCAACTGCGGTGCCACGCAGCGCGATGAATCAGGGAAGATTCATTGAAACGAGCGGCAATAATCCTGCAACAAGCGAGCGGTGTCAAGCGCGAAAGCGTGCATACTGGCATTGCCTTTGAACCGCATGAAAAATGCCGAACTCTCGCAAAAAACGTGAGTTCGGCATCGTCTTATCGACTTGTTGTTATGTTAAGGCTTCGGCTGTGGCTCAGTTTGAATGCGGCGCGTCCGGCCGTCCGTGGCATCTTTCGGGGTTGCCTTAGCCGGAGTACCCGTTTTCGGTTTGTTCTCAACCGGCATGGTCGTGACCTTCACCTTGATGCCGGCGCCCGTCGGATTCGGCTCGTCCGTCTTTGGACTACCGTTGGCGTCGAGTTCCTCTCCAGCTTCTTCAGCTTCAGTCGCTGCTTTCGTCTCGGCAGCTTCCTCGTTCAAGGCCGCCTTCCCGTTTGTGTTCGTGGTTTCGTCATCGGCTTCGGCGACCTGGAAATCGATCTGAGTACCGAACCGCGGACTCAACGCGCGATAGATGTTGCCGGCGATGGCCGCCGCATGTTTGCTACGACCTGCGGAACCGCGCGTAATCACCACGACCGCCAACTTTGGATTAACGACCGGGGCGTAAGAGGCAAACAGGCCTACCCAAACTCCGTTTCCAATGCATGTCCCAGTCTTGCCGGCAACCGTTTGCTCCGGACGATAGGAACGACGACCTGTACCATAGTTGACCGCGCCGATCATGCCGGGCAGCAGCCGGTTGTAAGTTTCCTTCTCCACGCCGACCTTGCGACGAACTTCAGTTTTGAAGTGAGCAGTTTCTTCAACCGAGCGCGGCAGGTGCGGCGTCAGCAATTTCCCGCCGTTCGCGATTGCCGACACCATTGTTCCCAGCTGGATTGCGGTAACTTCGAAATCATCGCCGTGCGAACTCATGCGATTGAGCGCCCAGCCAGACTTAAACAACGGCACCTTACCCGCCGACTCGTTCGTGTAATTGATGCCCGTCTTTTCTCCCAAACCCATTTCCCGGGCGTAGGAGATCATTTTGTCGAATCCAACCTGGCCGCCGACATGTTGGAAATAGGTATTGTTCGAATACGCCAGGGCATCGGTGAGATCCAGCCGGTGACGGCCACCTTCGCTCGCCGTTTCGACCGGGGCGATGACTTTCTCGCTTATGCCGGCGACACCCGTGACGAGTTTGATGGTCGAGCAAGGTTTAAACCCACGCCGCACGCCCCACTCCTGGTTGACCACCGTGTACACGCGGCCCGTCTTGGGATCCATCACGACTACTGTTCCAGCAGTATTACCGAGTGCCGAAACAGCTGCGGCGCGGACCTCCATATCCTCGCCTATTGATGTGTCGTTCGCGATGTTCGTTTGAGTCTCGCGACGGAAGCCCTCATCGATGGCGCGCTGGCGAGCGATGGCGGCCTGACGAGCAGCTTCCGCACGGCGACGCGCTTCTTCAAGCGCGCGACGGCGGCTGCCACCAATGCGCCGCGACTCAGCGGCCAGCTCACGCCGGGTCAGTTTGCGGCCCAGTCGCCGCTGCAACTTGGCGATATGCGCAGCTTGCTCGCGCGCAGCTCGTGCTCGATCAGCGCGCGATTCTCGCCGCGAGGGCTGAACTCGCCCGCGCCGGCTTGAACGCGCCACCTCGACGCGGCCGCGCCTGTTTCGGGATGGCCGCGAACTGGCGCGCGCGCGTGTGTTCTTGGAAGAGCGTGCGGCTTTCCCTTTACCAGGTTTTCGTTTGGCGGATGTTTCTACTGAAACAGAAAGAATAAAGGCGAAAAAAATGAAGAAGACGAAAGATACCCGTGCGGCCCGGGGGAAACCCATTTGATTCATCAGCAACTCCTCGTGAAAACTTACAAAGTCCAGTTCCGCTCGAGGCGAACCCAGTAAAACTTCGTTGCTTGATTGCACGCCGAGGGGCGACGTACGCGTCGTGTTTATGAACTAGAAACTTGAAGGGCGGTTAAGTTCCCGTTCACGGCTGTCAAACTCTACTCACTCGCGCCAACTGAGGTACTGGCTCCACTTGCGACCCCGAGTGGAGAGTTTGCCTTGAGGTCGGGCCAACTATAACATCAGCCCACAACAGAGGGCAACACAAAAAGGACATGAATATTGACGTGCTTTTGCGACACCCCTGGCGTGCATGTTGCTAGAAGGCGATGGCTCTGTCGAGATTACTTAATAGTTTCCGTGTTCGGCTGCTTTTGCTGCTGGCTCTGCTGCTGGTCGTAACCGTAAGCGTGCAGTACTACGTCAATTTGCGCGCAGTCCGGAGCAACAAGCAGTTCATCGTCCAACAACAACAGGCGATCATGGCGGGCGTCGCGCTCGGCGTGAACAGTATTTCGAGTGGCGAATACCTCGTCGACATGCGTCGGGAAGCTAACTCACCGCTGTTTGGCGACCGCGCTGATCGTGTCCAAAACGTCCTAATTGTCGATGAACACGGCTTTGTGAAGGACAGCCTGGATTTAAATCAAACGCCCCAGGAGAATCCCGACAAGTCGATTCGACACGTCAATGTGAAGGACATTGGCCTTCCGCCACTGAAAAGCGCTGTAGATCTGCGGGAATCCCATACGCCGCTACCGGAGGGTTTGAAACGCGCGGCGCCAGGCACAGGTATGGATCAGCCGGCCTTCTACTTTTCGGTCGGAACAACCAGTGGGACACGCTACGTCATTGTGGTGCTTGGGTCCGCGAACAATATGGCTGCCGCTTTACAGCAACAGTCGCGACGTTCGTTGCTCTGGACGGTCGCCGTGCTGCTCGTCATGACGGCGTTGACCGCTTTAGTCGTCTGGCAGTTCACCCGCCCGGTCAAATCTCTTTCGACCGCGGCGCGTCGTGTGGCCGGCGGTGATCTTTCTTTTCGGGTGCCGTCGAGTGGTCGCCGGGACGAGATGGGCGAGCTGACGGAATTGTTCAATGACATGACGGTGCAGTTGGGCCGCACGCGCGAACTTGAGGCCCAGCTGAACAGCGCTGAGAAAGCCGTCGTCGTGAGTCGACTGGCGTCAGCAATTGCGCACGAGATCAGGAACCCGCTGAACTACATCAACTTGACGCTCGATCACTTGCGCACGAGCTTCGCGCCGGCCGATCCTCAGAAGCAGGAAAAGTTTGACAGCCTGACGAGTCAACTAAAGACTGAAGTCGCGCGCATCAATCAGCGCATCACCGAGTTTCTGAACTACTCGCGGCCGCCTAAGCTCGAGCCGCGGCAACTGGACCTCGGGGATCTCGCGCACGATGCTTTGCGCACTGTCGAAGTTCAGGCCTCCGAAAACAATGTCGAGCTGGTGGTGGAAGAGGTTGGCGGAAAACATTCAGTCATGGCTGACGCTGAATCGCTGCGATCGGCACTAACGAACCTGGTCATTAACAGTCTTCAGTCTATGGATGGAGAGGGCGGCAGGATTTCGATTGTCATCTCGCGCGACGTTGACGGCCGCAGTGTGCGGATTAACGTCACTGACACCGGCCGCGGCATCACTGCCGACGACATCTCGAAAATTTTCGAGCCCTACTATTCGACGAAGGAGACCGGAACCGGGCTGGGCCTGGCGATCGTCCGCAAAGCGATTGACGATCACGGCGGATCGATTTCCGTGAAATCTAAAGAAGACGAAGGAACGACGTTTACGATCATATTGCCAAGTCAGAATCACCTGCGGTAGCAGGTGGTTGAAGCGTTCTCAGATGATAACGAAGAAGGATTAACACCGCTATCCCGACGAGTCGGGATTCTGACAAAAAACCATGCCACGCAAATCAATACTTGTCGTCGATGACGACAAACCACAACGCGACATCCTCCACGACATTTTGACCGAGGCCGGCTACGACGTTACGTCCGCGGCTTCCGGCGAAGCTGCGCTGAAGTTTGCGAAAGAGCGCGAATTTGACCTGGCCTTGACCGACCTAAAGATGACCGGCATGGACGGCATTGAGCTGTTGCAGCAGCTGCTGAGCATGGACAAGTCGATCATCGTCATCCTGCTGACAGCGCATGGCACGATCGAGTCGGCCAAGGAAGCGCTGCGACGCGGCGCCTTTGATTACCTGCAGAAGCCTTTCGATCGCGATGCGCTGCTGGCAACCATCAAGCGCGCGTTGGGAACGCTCGATCAAATCGACGTCGAAATTCTTTCCGCTGACCCCAAGATGGAGGCGGTCAAGAAAATGATCCTGAAAGTCGCGCGGTCCAGCTCGACCGTTTTGATTCGCGGCGAATCCGGCACCGGCAAAGAGCTGATAGCACGCGCGATTCACAATCAATCTCCGCGCGCGTCGGAAATGTTTCAGGCAGTGAACTGCGCAGCCATCAACGAAAATCTGCTTGAGTCGGAATTGTTCGGCCACGAGAAAGGCTCATTCACCGGGGCGCACGCCGATAAGAAAGGTTTGTTCGAAGTCGCAGATCAGGGGACATTGTTCCTCGACGAGATCGCCGAACTGGACATTAGCATGCAGGCGAAACTCTTGCGCGCTTTACAGGAACGCCGGATTCGACGCGTGGGGGCCACATTTGAAATCCCGGTTGACGTGCGTGTCGTCGCCGCCACGAACCGCGACTTGCGCGCGATGGTTGGCGACGGGCGCTTCCGCGACGACCTGTACTATCGCATCAACGTGCTTTCGATTGATGTGCCACCTTTGCGCGAAAGGCGTGAAGATATTCCGGTCTTGCTGGACTATTTCATTAAGAAGCATACGAAGAACACGTCGCGTTTGGTGCGCGGCCTGACGCCGGAAACCAGGCGGATGCTTCTCGATTACGGCTGGCCCGGCAATGTGCGCCAGCTCGAATCGGCAATCGAACGCGCGATCCTTCTGTGCGAAGGCGACATGATTACGCCGGACGATCTGCCAACGGAACTGCGTCAGGAATCACAAACGGCGGCAACCGGCGGCTTCAAGTTACCGCCCGAAGGCATCAGCTTCGAAGACGTCGAAAAGAACTTGATTCTTCAGGCAATGGATCAAACCGACTACAACATTACGAAGGCGGCGAAACTTCTGGGTCTGACGTTCCGCACCTTGCAGTATCGGATCGAGAAGTTTGGAATCAAGAAACCTGAAGGCAAGGACGGCGGGAAAGAGGAGGACGAGGAATAACAGATGCGGAAACTTTCGATTTTTGTGATCGGCGCCGTGGCAATGGTGCTGCCGTTCCTCAACGCCTGCTCGAAACCGGCCACGAATGCGGGACCGGGCGCCTCTCAAACCAGCCAACGTGAGGTCCGATCCTCGGCTGACGTTGTGACCCTCGGAGGAACGGGCACCGCAATCTCCGGCGGCAATGATGGCGAAGCGCTCGTGATGCTCAATATCGAGGCGGGATATCACGTCAATGCAAATCCGGCCACTTATCCTTACTTAATCGCAACGGAAGTGACCGCCGATAAGGTCGAGGGACTGGATACCGGAAAGGCAATTTACCCGCCCGCGAAAAAACAGAAATTTCAATTCGCGGATGAACCGCTGGCCGTCTATGAAGGCCAGATCGAGGTCAGGCTTCCGATCAAGATTGCCGGCAAGGGACCGCGTTCCCTGCCTCTGAACATACGCGTTCAAGCCTGTGATCATGAGAAATGTTTTCCGCCGGCAACTCTCAACACGAGCGTATCAGTCGAAGTAAAGTGATGACAGCAGAGCGCGTGTTCACAATTCTCTCCGGCTTGTTTCTACTCTGTGCCGCCGCGCTGCTTTGGTGGAACAATCTAACGGCGGCTTTCGTTACCGCGACTTTGGGGATCGTGGCATGGTTTCTCAGCTTCCGGGCGCAGGTGCGCACACGGGTGGCAGCGGAATCACCGATTGAAAGAGATGAAGATATTGAAGACTAAACGGGTGTTCGTTGCTTTGCTTTTGGCAGTCGTCGTCTTTCGGACGATGGGTCAATCAGCCGCAGCCGTTGTATCCGATGAGAGCGACGCGCGCGCAACGATTCAGAGCGTGTTCGATCAGTTGAAATCAGGCAATTACGCGGCGCTCTACGACTCGCTGCCGTCATCGTCTCGCTCTCGCATTACGAAGGACCGTTTCGTCAGCGGCCTGCAACGGACAAGCGATCTCTATCAACTCCAGCGAATCGAAATCGGCGCCGTCCGCGTATCCGGAAACCTGGCCGTGGCCGACACAACGATGTACGCACGCGTGAACAAACCACTCACCGCCGACGGCAAACTTGTCGTCCAGCAGTACCTGGTTCGCGAAGATGGCCAATGGCGCGTGGCGACGGGCGACAATGCGACAATCAATCGCTTCCTGAAAGCGAACCCTTCGTTTGCACGACGGTTTCCCATCCGCAGCCCGAAGGCCTATATCAATCAGAATGGAAAATGGGTTGAGATCCCGATGGGCCGGCGGTGAGTGGTGGAACGAAACGTTTAGAGGCGGGACTTGTCCCGCCAGCGGGCACAAGTGCCCGCGCTAAACGATCGGGAGTGATTCAGTTCGACAGCAAATCTTCAAACGACAACTGAGCGTCATCAGTTTTGCCGCTCGGCCGCGACACCCGCGGCACGTCCAGCGCCTCACGAACAGCATCGAGATGAAAACGAATGATGCGTGGGGTTAGTCGCACGGAGGGAATCCGCCGCTTCTGGGCCATGCGACGCACGGTGGTCTCGCTGACTTGAAGAATCTCAGCGAGCTGCTTGGCAGTCAGAAACTCTTCTCGATCGGACATTGATTTGGAGTGCGCCGGCTTGACGGCGCTTTGGATCGATCACTGAAGACAAAAAGCGGCGTCAAGCCGCCGCACTCCATAACTAATCCTTCGGCTTCGGCTTGTAAATAAGCGACACCCGATACACGAGCGCCGCATCGACGTCGACATCTTTCGACGCGGGCTCAGCACCGTCCGCTTTAAGTGTTAGCCGATACTTAGCGGCGTCCGGCGGGACGCGGAAAACGAATTCACCGGTCTCACCTGTGTTCCGCGCATCAAGCTTCTCCACGGACGACTCTGAGATCACGCGCGAGAGCTCCACGCGAGCATTGGGAACACTGCGCCCGCCCTCTGTAAAGACACTCCCGCGAAGGAAGGCAATCGAACCTTCATCCACGGCCAGGAACACGCCATCGCTAATTGAGCGCGTCTTGCCCGCCTTCACTTCAACAGTTTCAATCGATCCCACGGCCAGGCCCGGCTTGCGAAACGTGAGTCCGTACATCCCAGGCGGAACCCGGGCCATCGTAAATTCGCCCTTGCGATCAGTTTCGACCCGTCGCACTTCCTCATCGCCGCGCCGGAGAATCACCGCAACGCCAACCGGTGTGCCTCTCTCGACGCGCACTTTGCCTTTTACGGCGCCGGTGGTCTTGTCCTTTTCCTGGGCCGCCCCGGCAAGCGCAAAAAGCGCAAGCAACGCGATGGTCGTAGCTGATCGAGCAATGTTCATCCTTGATAGGCCCTCAACTTATCACGGAGGTGCTTTGGTAACCAGTCCAAGACGTACGAAGCGAAAATCGCGAGTTCGCGTTGCCTCGCCTTTGCGGTACGCACACCTCTGGCGTGCAAGAGCATGCCAGAGGCATGCGTCCCGGTTGCGTTGCGTCGCCTGAAATGGCGGCCTAATCAGCGCCAGCGTATAATCGCAAAACGCCAATGTTCTTCCGCAAGTATCACCTCTCGAATCTCACGTTCTTGATGTTCGGTCTGGCGTTCGCGTTAGCCGCGGCCGGCAGCAGCTTCGCGCAAGACCCTCCGCCACAAGAACGTCCACGCCGCGTAATGCCCACGGAAGAGGCGCCGCAAGAGGTGCTGCGGATCGATACCGACCTGGTCCCGATCAACGTGGTCGTGACTGATGCGAAAGGCCGCCTCGTTCGCAATCTCAAAAAGGACGATTTCAAATTATTCGAAGACGGGACTGAACGAAAGATTGAATCATTCAATCTCGAGAAGATCGCGGGCGAGCCGCGTCCCCTCGCCGTCGTGTTCGCTCTCGACATTTCGGGCAGCATGACCGCGGAAGAAGTTCAACGCGTCGCTGCGGCCATGCGAGAGTTCTCTCGACGCCTGTCCGGTCACCCAGCAGTCTTTGGCGTGATGACCTTTGGCATGCGCGTCAAGACCCTCCAAACGCTGACAGCCGATCCGGAAAAGCTCGAGCGCGCCTACCGGCGTCTGGGCCACGACCCGGATGGCATGTCCACGCACGCTTACGACGCGATTGACGACGCCGTTCGCATGCTAACGCGCCACGCACCGCTGACACGACAGAATCAAATGGTCAAACGCGCAGTAATCGTTATCACCGATGGCTTCCCGGTCGGCGACACCGTCTCTCCTGAAACCGTAATTGAGCGCGCGAACGCCGCCGACACGAGCGTCTATGTCGTCACCATGCCGTCTTATTCACAGTTGCTGGCAGCGGCGAAAGTCACACCATTGCCCACACCTTTGGACGTGAGCGGCATAGTCGAACTCACCGGTGGTCGCAGCATCTACGCAAACGAACCCGATCTCGGGCCGCTATTCCGCGCTGTCGCCGAGGAGGTTTCGTCAGCTTACGTTTTAGGTTTTTATCCGCCGCCGCAGAATCGCAGTGACGGTAAGTTTCACACGATAAGAATTGAAGGGCCGCCAGGATTGACGGTACGACAGAGCCGGCCCGGATATCAGGCCAGGAAACAGTGAGCTGTGAGCAGTCGCGGCAACCAAAACTGCTCACTGCTCACTGCCCACTGCTCGCTGGCTAGAACTCGTCCTCGTCGTCATCGTCGTCGTCATCTTCTTCTTCGACGATGTCTAGTTCGACTGGATCCAGTCCGACGACTTCGAGCTCGAGTCCACATTCTTCGCAACTCACTGTCTCACCTTTGTCCACATCCGTATCGACGTGAACTTCCGCTTCACATTCAGGGCATGTTCCGGTCGGCACTTAATTACCTCCAGTTATCTCGCGCGGCACTGGCCGCGTCTACCTATACGTTTAAAACCGACAATCTAACCGCACGCATTCTGTTTTTGCAACATCATTGTCGTCTTAAGCTCCACTGCTTCAATCTTTCAATTGAAAAGCAAAGCTTTGCGAACATGTGGGAGTCACGAGTCGGAGAGACGAATCGCTATTGCAGTTCCCGCCCCTGCCTCCCACGCTCCGGCTCCTGCAGTCGCGCAGCTTAACATGCGACGCTAACTGAGGGTAACCACACTTTCGCGCGCCGTACCCAGACGAAGCATGATAGTGGTTGACCTGAACGTTCCGTGATAGCATCCGGCTGCAAATTGATTCAAGTCCCGCGTCATAGTAGGCGGCGATGTTAGTCCCCAGGAAATTGCGCAGCCTTTCAAGACGATCAGTGATGACGGCGAGCGTCCTCGTTATCCTGCTCGCGACCTTCGTTTGGATCTTCAGTAAATCGAAACACATTTCAGACGTCCGACCGCGGGGTCCCCGAGCGGGCATCCCGCTTGGGGTGGGGCGGTCAGGAATGGCCTCCGCGTCGGGAACTCGCCCGTCAGGCGGGGTGCCAGAATATTCGGACGCAACCACAGAGACTGCCGATTCCGACAATGACGGAATTCCGGATTTTGCCGAGCTGCGCACTTTCGAAGACCGTGAAAGCTTTCGTCGCTGGTTTACCGCGATTGCCGAGATCCAGTTTTATCAACTGAGCGAACAATGGAAGCGCGAGCAACGCGACTGTGCCGGTCTGGTGCGGTTCGCGATGCGCGAAGCGTTGCGCAAGCACGACCGTGCGTGGTTTCAGCGTATGGGCCCGGCGTACGAGCCGGTGGCGCGCGACGTGCGCGGCTTTAATCTCGATGCAAATCAGCTTGGTGAAAAGATCTTCAGGGCTGACTTCGGTACCTATCGCGATGATGACCAGCGCACGGGCAAGTTTTCGGAATTCGCCGACGCACGCACTCTAAAAAACTTCAATGTCGAATTTGTCAGCCGTGACCGTCGCGAAGCGCAACCCGGCGACCTGCTGTTCTACTACCAACCCTGGGTCCAGAAGTTTCCCTATCACGTGATGATCTTTCTCGGCGCGCCGCGTACGGCGCCAAATGGCCAAAGCGACTGGGTTGTATATCACACCGGCTCGACCGCAACCGATGATGGAAATGTGAAGAAAGTCGCGCTGTCAGTGCTCGATCAACATCCCGACCCGCGTTGGCGGCCCATCGAGCGTAACAAGAATTTCTTAGGGTTCTATCGATTGAAGAACTTGCAATGAACTCTCTTGTTCTAATAAGCGCCTGTTTAGAAGCCGCACTTGTGCGGGCTGCGCGGACAAGCCCGCGCTCCAAACGGCTCGCTGCCCTGTTTGCCCGGGAGGCAATCCATGTCTGACACCAATCCACGCGTTCGTCGCTACGTTGCGACAGGCATCATCTACTTAGCGCTGGTCGCTTCAGTGCTCGGCTTCAACGTCATTCGCGCGCGCACGGCGCCGCCGGCTGAACCGAACGCGGCGCCCGAGGCTCCAACCGTTTCCAGTACCAAGCCTTACTTTTCGCTGACGACGAACCGCACATATTCGCCTAACGAACCGGCGCGGATGTGGGCGAGCTATCAGAACGTCGATCATCTCGACTTCCGCATCTATCGCGTGAAAGACCCGAACAAGTTTTTCAAGCAGCTCGACAATCCCCACCAGATGGGTGAAGAGGAAAAGGAAGAGTTGGCGAAAGGTTTCGGCGGGATTTCGCTGCTCGAGCGGACGCGGCGTTTGAAGCTCTCGTTTTTTTCCGCCGTCAGGAATTACGTGCGCGACCATCTGCGGAAAGAGCATCGCGCGACTTTCAATGGAAAGTTTCGCGCCGAAAAGGAAGAGCGGACGCAAACGCCTTTGAACGTGGCCGACTACGCACGTGTGCCGCTGCTGAACCCGGATCAAAAGGTGAAGGATTGGCGCGAGAAATTGCCCACGCTGGAAAACGAATACGACAGCCGCTCGATTCCGATCGGCAAAATGGATGCCGGCGTTTACCTCATCGAAGCCGTCAACAACGATTTGCGCGCGTACTCAATCGCGATCGTTACGAACCTGACGATGGTGCAGAAAACGACCAGCGATGGTCAGGTAGTCGTCTTCGTCGTCGATCGGAAAACCGGCGCGCCGCGGCCCGGCGCCAACGTCGAAATCACCAACGCGAAACAGACACTCGCAACCGGCACTACCGATAAGACCGGCGTCTTCAAGACTGAAATCAAACCATCCGAGAGCACCGAAGAGACACCCGCCGAGGACATCGATCCGGAAGAATCTCAGTCAAACGCGTATTTGATCATGGCGCGCGACCGCGACAACTTTGTCATCTCGGACGTCGACTCTTTCTATTTCAGTGGAGAAGGCGGCGACATGGACCTGCTTTCGAGCGAGGACCTGACGAGCTACATCTACACCGACCGGCCCATCTATCGACCGGCGCAGAAGGTTTACTTTAAAGGCATCCTGCGACAGTGGGGACGCGAAGGTTACAAGCTGCTCGACGAGAAGACTGTCAGTGTGACGATCGAAGATCCGAACAGCGGAAAGATTTTTGAGAAGGAGTTGCCGTTGTCTACGCGCGGCACCTTCAGCGGCGAAGTTGATATCGCCGACGAAGCGCCCCTGGGCGGCTATAACATCACCGCGAAGATTGGTGAAGCAACGTCGAGCGGTTACTTCGAAGTTCAGGAATACAAAAAGCCCGAGTACAAAGTGACGGTCAAAGGGCCGAAAGAATTCGCTGCAATCGGCGAAAAGGTTCGCTTCACGGTCAACGCGAATTACTTCTTTGGCGCGCCGGTGACGAATGCCGACGTGGAGTATTACGTTTACAAACAACGCTATTACCACTGGTGGTGGGACGCGGACGAAAGTGACGAGTTCGACGACGAAGCCGGCCCCGATAATGAAGGCGGCGACGAAGAGGACTACGGCTATTACGGCACCGACCTGGTGACCCAGGGCGAAGGCCAACTGAATTCACGCGGCGAAATGGTCGTCGATTTCGAAGTGCCCGCGCCGGGCGAGAAGGAAGATTGGGATTATTCATATCGACTCGAAGCGAAAGTCACGGACGCGTCGCGCCGCGAGATGTCAGGCGCCGCCTCGTTCATCGGCACGCGCGGCAAGGCCGTCGCGGACGCTTTTCCGGAACGCTATCTCTATTACCAGGGCGACGCCGCGAAGATTCGCGTGAAGACCGCGACCTATTCGGGCCAACCTGTTTCGGAAAAAGTGACCCTGAAGTTCATCGAACAGAAGTGGGAGAAGATCGAGAAACAGGAAGAGTACAACGGCTACAAGTACACAACGTACGACTACAAGCTGCATGAACGCGAACTGGGCTCGGCTGATGTGAACACCGACAGCCAGGGCAACGCGACATATGACTTCACGGTGCCTTCGCCGGGCAGCGTCTACGTCAAAGCGATTATTTACGAAAACGGTAAGCCGATTGTGAATCGCGGCGGATCGTTCTGGGCGCCCGACAAGCAGGGCCAATGGTCCGATTTTCAGTATCGCGACTACGAAGAGAACGCCATCAAGCTTGTGCCCGACAAGAAATCCTATCGTCCGGGCGAGACCGCGCACGTGCTGGCGATGTTGCCAAAGGACAACGCGCACCTGCTCGTCACCACTGAACTGTCGGAAGTTCTGACCGTCCGGCAGATCGATTCGCCAGGTCGCAGCATCGTGATCGATGTGCCAATCGAAAAGCGTTATGCGCCGAATGTCTATCTCAACGTTTCGTTTGTGCAGGACAGCGACATGTTCGAGCAAAGCCAGATCCTGGCCGTGCCCGCCCGTGATCGAATGCTGAAGCTCGACATCGTGCCGAACAAGAAAGAGTTCAAGCCGCGCGACGTTGCCTCGTACACGATCATGGCGCGGAACGAAGACGGCTCGCCCGCGGCGAATGCCGAAGTCAGTCTGGGCATCGTCGATGAAGCGATCTACAGCATCGCGTCCGAAACCGCCGGCAACATAAAACGCGATTTCTACGGGCGCCGCTATAATGAAGTGCAGACGAGCCTCGCCGTCCATTACACGTTCACGGGTTATGCGGGAGACAACCCGGCGAATTTAGCGAAGAACAAATCGGCTTATCAACTGGCGGATTTCAAAAACGAGAGTTCGCTTGCCGAGCCTACTGTGCGAAAGGAATTTAAGGACACCGCGTTCTGGCAACCTGATGTGGTGACGGGCGGCGACGGCAAAGCGACCGTCGAATTCAAACTGCCGGACAATTTGACAACGTGGCGCGCGACCGCGCGTGCCGTCACGGCAGACACGCGCGTCGGTTCAGCGGTGCAGAAGACGATCGCGCGCAAGGACGTCATTATGCGGCTCGAGATGCCGCGCTTCCTGACGGAAGGCGACACGGTCACGATTTCCGGGGTGGTGCACAACTTCCTGAAGGCCGACAAGTCGACGAAGATTTCGCTCGAGCTCACCGGCGCGCAGTTGCTGGATGCGCCTTCACAGACGGTCACCATTCGCCAGAACGGCGAACATCGTGTCGATTGGCGGGTGCAGGCGCATACGGTCGGCAAACTGACGCTGCTGGCGAAGGCTTTGACGGACACAGAATCCGACGCGGTCGAAATGTCGATGGAAATCGTGCCGCACGGATTGAAGCAGACGCTTGGTAACACGACCACACTGATGCAGAACGAGGCCGATCAAACTTTCAATCTGGATCTGCCTGTGCGTGCCGATGAGCAGGCGCGTACGCTGCGTATCGAAGCATCACCATCGATTGCCGGCGCCCTGTTCGGCGCGCTGGATTACCTGACCAGTTACCCGTACGGCTGCACTGAACAAACAATGTCCAGCTTCCTGCCGAACGTGGTCGTGGCGCAGGCTTTAAAGGACATCCCCTCGGCAAAGATTCGCGCGACGAACGATCTGGATAAGAAAGTTCAGCGCGGACTCGATCGCCTGTACGCATATCAGCACGGCGACGGCGGCTGGGGTTGGTGGAAAGACGACAAGTCTGATCCGTTCATGACGGCCTACGTGACGGACGGTCTGACGATGGCCAGCCGCGCCGGCTATCAGATCGATACGTGGCGTCGTGACCAGGGTCATCAAAAACTTGGGTCATGGCTCTCGGCCGGCAAAAACGATAACGGCAACCCGATCGACGACGAGACGCGGGCTTACATGATTTACGCCTACACCGAAAGCGGCGAAGGCGAGACGCGTTTCCTCGAAGAGCTTTACGGCAAACGTGGCAGTCTCGGGCCGTACGGTCGCGCTTTACTTGCGCTGGCGTTGCAGGAGCGCAAGGACGGTCGCGCGCGTGAAATCGCAAGCCTGCTGGGAAGTTCAGTGCGAGAGGACGCGTTCGAAGCTCATTGGCAGACGGCGCGCATCAACGACTATGGCCGCGACGTTTATCTCGACGCGGAAGCAACCGCGCTGACGTTGAAAGCCCTGGCGCAAATCAATCCAGATTCGCCGCTCCTGCCGAAAGTTGCGCGCTGGCTGGTGAAGAACCGGCGCAACGGTCACTACTGGCTGTCAACTAAGGAGACAGCGTTCGCGATCTACGGGCTGACGGATTATTTGAAGGTCAGCAAAGAGCTTTCACCGGATTATTCGTTCGAAGTTTATCTGAACGGCGTGAAAGTCGCCGGTCAGCATGTCGGCGCCGGCGAAGCTTCGAATGCCCAGTCGATTGTTATCACGAAGAAGGGCGGTGAAGTTGGCGGCTCGAACCAGATTCGCGTCGTAAAGAAAGGCCGCGGCGCGCTTTATCTTTCGTCGTCGCTTGAATACTTCACCGCCGATGAAAACGTGGCACCGCAATCGGCGGCTGGTCTGAAGATCACGCGCGAATATCTGCGTCTGCATGTCACTGAGGACGAGAACGGTAAAGCAGGCTGGCGCGTCGAGTCGCTCTCAGGCGAGCTGCGATCCGGTGACATGATCGTTGTGCGGCTGCGGCTTACCGGTCCACGCGCGCAGTACCTGATGATCGAAGATCCGATTCCGGCGGGCGCTGAACAGGTTGCGCGCGTCAGCGGCATTAACCTGAACCACTCGACCGGCCAGTGGAGCGACTGGTACAGCAACCGCGAATTTCGCGACAACCGCACCGCGATTTTCATGAACTACTTTGATGGCGACGCGACGCTGCAATACGCGATGCGCGTCGAAGTGCCGGGAGAATTCAAAATCGCGCCGGCCCGCGCCGAGTTGATGTACCAGCCGACCGTGCAGGCGAATACAGCGAACGAGCGGCTAAGGATTCTGGACAAGAAGTGAAACTTTTCAGATGACTTTGTCGATAAAGACATACACCACAGAGACACTGAGATCGCACGGAGTCACAGAGACTCTGTGTCTCGGTGAAAACTCGGTGCCTCTGTGGTGGATTACTTCCACAAGAGGACTCCCATCAATGAAAAAGTCCATTGCCGAACTCAATAACACCACACGCGATGTAATCGGCGCAGCGATCGAAGTGCATCGTCAATTAGGTCCCGGTCTGCTCGAATCGGCTTACAGGGAATGCCTTTGGCGCGAATTGCTGGCGCGAGGGATTCCTTTTGAACGCGAAAAGCCTCTGCCGCTCGAATACAAAGGGATTCATCTCGGCTGCGGATACAGAATCGACATACTCGTAGCCAACTCAGTTGTGGTTGAGATAAAGGCGATTGAAGCGCTGGCTCCAATTCACGAGGCGCAGTTGATAACGTATCTGCGACTAGGTGGCTGACGTCTTGGTCTGCTGATCAACTTCAACGTTGCGGTGCTGAAGAGCGGCATCCGCAGACGAATTCTCGGTTATGAAACCGAGCAGGCGACGGCGCCCGAGGAAACTCATCATGATGACTAGTTTGAAACTTTGGTTCGAAAGTTTACGGAGCACGCTGACGAATTTGCGCGCGCTCTTGATCTTCATAGTTCTCTACGCGCTGCTGCTCGTCAGCTTCTATTTCTTTATCTCGACGCGCGAGGCGACCGTCTGGCAGGTGCTGGTGACGTACGCTTTGCTACTGCTCGTGCCGGCGGAGTTTTTTGTGCTGCAAGCAGCGATTCTCGAGTTCGCGCGGGCGCGAAAGCTTGATATTAAGAACCTTCTGGTTAGCGCGCTCAAGCTGGCGGCCGTCACGATTCCGGTTCTGATCATCGGGGCACTGTTGTGGTGGCTGATGAACAAACTGCAGGCGCGCTTCCCTGCTCCGCCTCTTTTTCCAGAGACTCCGCCGAAGGCGCCGCCTACTCATTGGCCGACCCTCTTAATTACAACGCTTCGCTTCGTCCTCTTCGGCGTCGCACTTCCTTTGGCGACGATTAACCTTTGGATCGAAGCGTCTGTGTGTGATGTGCGCGCCGCTTTCGTCGGGGGCGCCAAAACAATCTTCGGCACAATCGGCCGCGCGCTGACGCGCGCATTCAGCTCAGAATCAGTTTTTGTTTACGGGTTGGGACTGATTCTATTCGTCCTGGGCCCTTACTTGATTCTGCTGCCGCGGCTGACCTTTACGGGCACGAAGACAGCCTTCACGCTTTTCGTCGTGCAGGTGATCGTGGCGTTCTTCCTCGCACTGATTGGCTGGGTTGTAACGTTAGTTACTCTTTCAAAGATTGCGGCAACAGAGCCGGAGGCGCGGCCGAGTGTAGTCCCCGGCGTAAGCCCGGGGAATGACGCTCCCTCCGAAGTCTTGAACCCTCTTTAGCGGGCGGCAGAAATCATGCGAAGACTTTGGTTAAGACTCTCTCGCCCCTTCGGAACTCGGGGCATTCGGAGATCCCCCCAACCCCGGCTGACACCCAGGGCGACATTCTACCGTCCGCTTCGCGGACTCAGGTTGGCGTAATGGTCCAGGCAATCAATCTGTTAGCGCGGCTGAGGCGCCAACATGCACTGCTCTTAACGTGCACATGCGCGCTCCTGCTGCTGATCAATTTCTCGCCGTCAACGGCGTTTCTGCCGGCGCTCAACTGGTCTCATAACCCAAACTCAAACGAAGTCGATATCGATTCGGCGCTTCAGCAAGCTGCCGAAGACGCATTGGCGAATCGCCCCGGTTCGATCATTGTCGTGGATGCGCAAACCGGACGCGTGCGTGCGGCGGTAAATCCTGAGGGTGCGTACGCGCAGGCGATGATGCCCGGTTCTTCAATTAAGCCGTTCACAACACTCGCGGCTCTGCGCGCCGGACTAATTGAAGAGGACTCACGGACGGTTTGTCCCGGCCGCTTCACCGGTCTCAGTTTCTCTCTGCCGTGCGTCCATGCCAATCACTTACCGCCGTTTAATCCTTCACAAGCCATCGCCCACTCATGCAATTACTACTTCGCGACGCTGGGGCAGCGGCTCGGCCCGGAGAAGTTGATTCAAACACTTCGTCAATTCGGTTTTGGACAACCGAGTGGTCTGAATTCACGCGAAGCGAACGGCCTCGTGAAGCCATGCTCGCTCGGCGACGTCGCACGCATGCGGTCGATTGAAAGCAATCATGCGTCCCAGCAAGCGGATTGCGCCGCGCGCGAAGCTCTGGGCGAAAGCGACTACATTCAAGTAACGCCGATTCAACTCTTGACCGCGTATGCGGCGTTGCTCAACGACGGACACTTGTTTCAGCCGCAAACCGTCAACCCTGATGGCTTTCAGCCCGTCGAACGAAGTCGAATACACGTTTCGCCGGAAGAGCGGCGCGTCGTCATGGAGGGCATGGCCGGTGCGATTCGCTTTGGCACGGCGCGCAGTGCGAGGCTCGATCTTGTGCCGCTCACCATTGTCGGTAAAACCGGCACCGCGGTGCCCCCGAAAGGATTTCGCTTGAACGGATGGTTTGTCGGCCTGGCCGGTCCGGCAAGCGCGTCACGCGATCTTGGGCCCTCGCAAATTCAACTCGCCGTCATCGTTTTCCTGCCGCGGGCGAACGGCGCGGAAGCAGCCAAAGTCTCGCGCCCGATCTTCCAGGCGTTTGCGAACGCGATTGGCGACGCAGGCGCATCGACAGCGACTTCGAAAAATCACTCGCAAGACGGCGACAGAAACTTCTCCGCATCACCGCGTCCCCGCAGCTCCGCGTCCGCAGTTCGCGTCCGTTCGGTGAGCGAAAACGTGACACGCGACTTGCCGCTGGAGAATTACGTGCTCGGGGTCATGCGGGCGGAAGGCTCAATGGAATCGCAGCCTGAGGCGCTGAAGGCTTTGGCGATTGCAGCGCGCACATATGCGTTGAAGAACCTCGGTCGCCATGCCAAGGACGGTTACGACTTCTGCTCGACCACGCACTGCCAGCGGTTCGCATACGGACACCCGACCTTGAGGGAGGGTGCCGCCACCGTCGCTGACGCTCGGCTTTCCGCCGCCGTTCGTGCGACTGAAGGCCAGGTATTGCTCGACTCTGGCGGAAGAACTATCGACTCTTATTTCGGCGCGTCGTGCGGCGGAGAGACCGCCGACATCGCGACGCTGTGGGGAACAGCGCCGGCGACACATCTGCCCGGCGTGCGTGACGAATTCTGCGAGTCGGGTCCGCATGCGCATTGGACCGACATGATTACGCGCAACGATCTGATGCGGGCCTTGCAAAGCGATTCGCGCACCGACGTCGGCCGACGGCTGGACAGAGTTGTTGTCGGCAAACGCGACGAAACTGGTCGCGCTGAATTCATCACGCTCGAAGGCGAACAGCGGAAGATCGTGCGCGGTTGGGATTTCAAGATTATCGTTGGCCGAGTACTCGGTTGGAACCTCTTGAAGAGTTCGCGATTCGAGATTTCGCGGAGCGGAGCGAATTTCGTCTTTCGCGGCCGCGGATTCGGTCACGGCCTCGGTCTCTGCCAGGAAGGCGCACACGTGATGGCCGCGCGCGGCGCGAGTTACCAAAGGATTCTCGAGAAGTATTTTCCGGGAACGAGGGTGGGGCGAGACGAGCGAAGAGCCACGGAGACACGGAGACACGGGGACGCGGAGAGAACAAACGCTCCGAGCGGCTGGAAAGCTGACCTTTTGGTAAACCGGGGTTTGAGAATTCAAGCCAAGCCACAGAGCGGCGAAATGTTTATACAACCTGGACCGGAATTTGATCCTGAGCTCTGTAAGAGCGAAATATTCTTTGGGCAGAGCTCACATTTCGCTCCTTCAGAGTTGGGATCGGTTTTCAGTTTTCTGAACTATAAATATTCTGTCCCTACGGGACTGACTCAGCCCGCGCGTTTGGTAACCATCTCGTCAGAGCACTTCCGCGTCACCTATCCGGCAGACAATGATCGCCGCGATGCTAATCGAGTGCTGACGATTCTCGAAAGCGCGCGCGCGGACTATTTGCGCCGGGCTAACAACGCTTCAATTTCAATCAGCGGTTTGCCGTTTCTCGACATTCGCGTAAACGATTCGACCGGCACCTTCACCGGCCGCACAGGCCAACCGCCCTGGGCAGCAGCTGCGACAAAAGGAAACCGCATCGAGACGCAGCCGCTCGCGATCTTGAAACGACGAGGCGTTTTGCACACAACGTTGAAGCATGAGTTGGCTCACGTCATCATCAACGTCATAAGTCGAGATCGTGCGCCGCGCTGGCTGGAAGAAGGCTTCGCGATTTACCTCGCCGGCGAAGGTGCGATGTTTGCGCGTTACCAGCGTCGCGGCATGCTCATCACCGAAGAATTGGAGAAAAGGCTGCACCGCCCCAGCACACAGTCCGACATGCGCTCGCTGTACGCTGAGGCTCATATGAAAGTGAATAGGATGGTGCGCAACGAAGGCGAAGCAAGCGTGTGGAAGAAACTGGTTGCTAATTAGGCAGAAACCCGACCGTCAGGGAGGGTGCAAGGCGCGACCGCGAATTGAATTAGCACCCTCCCTAACGGTCGGGTTTCCGCCTCTGTGTCCTCTGTGGTTTAAATCCGCGCCGGCTAACAAACGGATTATCTTTAATCCAAAACCTCCACGGCTTATTTACCCACGCCTCAGCATAATCGATCCCAATTCGCGGTCCGCGCGCGATCTGGCGCGGCGAAATGGAAATTCCCTCTTCAAGCCACACCCGGTCGCCCAGCAGGTCCGCTTTATCTAATCGCCGATCGATTCCGAGTGCGATGCACAAACGACCCGGTCCACTCGTCCATTCGTATTCCGATCGTCCGGCGCGCCGACGACGAATGAGGTCGAGGCCTTCCACCGGTTCCAACGCGCGCACGAGGACCGCGTGCGGAACATCTTCGACATTCGTCACGACATTGAATTGATTGTACATGCCGTAAACGAAGTAAACGTACGCCGTGCCGCCCAGGCCGTACATTGTTTCCGTGCGATTGGTCCGCCGGCCGCCGTAGGCGTGCGACGCGCGATCTTCCGGGCCACGATACGCTTCGGTTTCCACGATGATTCCGGCCACGCGCGTGCCGTTTCGGTTCAGCACGACAAGTCTCTTGCCCAGCAGATCGCGCGCAACTTCGAGGACGTCCGGGCGTGTGTAGAACTCGCGAGGAAGTGTTTTATCCATCACTATCCGCAGATTAAACGGAGTCAGTACCGGGAGCGGTAGCGACCGGGTTGTTTTACGTTGGCCGAGTCACCC